>JACPGM010000013.1 GCA_016188985.1 Lentisphaerota bacterium
CGTGAAGGTCAACGTATGATCCACATAATGGGGCGCCTGGAAGGCATAGACCGCCCGCACATCCACCGGCCAGGCGTCATTCGCCTTGCGCACCAAGGCGGCGGCGGTGGGGTTCACGATTTCGAGCGTGGGGCTGCGTCCTCGGATTTCACTGGGCAACAGACCGGCATAGGAATTGCCGAAGGCGTTAAACGCCCGATGCTTGGACGTCAACGACCATAACCCGCAATATTGCGTGCCGGCCACGCCATTTCGATCGGCGTCGCCCACGATGCCCTGAATGTCACCGGCTTGCAACAGCGCGCAGTGCGCCATGGTCTGTTCTCCTAACGCGGGCGTTGCCCGCTACCTTCCCACTCCAGCCGCCACTTGTAAATGTCTATTGTAGATAGATATCGGGGACGCGTCTCCAATTCTCGTCCCCAATTCTATGTCCCCAAACGCGGCAGCTGTTTCATGTAGCTGCGGGCGTGCGCCCGCCCGCCTGCAGCGCTTTGAGCGCAGCGATTGCGGGCAGGTGGCTGCCGAAAGAATCTCGCTCGGCAGCCCTGTTCGGCGGCCGCCAGACGAGCTTGCCAGACGATTCCACGCCCCCGCGCCACGCGGGGCAAGCCTCACGTTTACCACGCTTTTAGCATGGGGCGCGGCTACAGAAGATTGTCCGCCGGAGGCGGACCCGCCTCAGGCGGGAAATTCCTTGGCCTCAAAGTTGGGTGTTGGACGTTTAACGTTCAATGCTTCCATGTTCCTATACCTGAACTTAATGTGCCGCCGCGTTGCCGCCGACGGTTTTGTAATAGACCGCCTCATGGTCGGAGAGCGAACGCTGCTCGATCAGGTGCTTGATCCGGCGAATATCAACATTGCGCGGACTGCCGCCGGTTACGATCCCGCTGCGCGCAACGGCCAATTTGGAGCGCTCGGCAGCCCAAGTCTCCAGCCCTTTGTGGGCAAATAAAGCCGCCAGCACCAGAACCGCTATCAGAAAAATGGCATGGCGTTGCGCGCCGACCTTGGGCGCCGCGACCGGCGCCACCGGCCCCATCCGGCAGCGATCGCAGCACAGGCAATCCAGCTCATGCTCGGCTGTCACGCCGAAGGAACAAGCCTGGGGATTGACCTTCGGGATGAACGGCTTCAGCAGTTGGACGCCATTCAGCAGCGCCAGGGCCGCGCCGGCCGGACACAGATTCCGGCACCAGAAGCGATTGAAGAAACACGCCAAGCCCAAGCCGGCAACGGCAATGAGCGCGACAAAGGCCGTCAACGACTTGCTGAAAACAGTTGTCAGCGGGTCATGGGAAGCCATGGCCGGGCTTAGACTCGTGGCAAACCAGAGGACCAGCAGAAACAGCATCACAAACTTGGCCAACCGGCCGTAGCGCCAGACTGGCTTGGAGGGATTAGCATCCAGCGCCGACGGACGCACTTCACCGATCAATTCCTGCAACGCGCCGAACGGGCAGAGATACCCGCAATAGATATTGCCCAAGAACAGGACCACGAGCGGCAGAATCACGATCAGCAGAAAGGCTTCATTCCAGGCCGGGGCGGGAAACTTTAGCCCGAGCAGGGAAAAAACGTGCGCCGAGGAGTATTGAACATTCAGCGCCACGCCCAGCAGACCGGCCACCAGCAGCAGAAACACACGCCGCGCTCCGCGCGAAGGCCGGGCGCGCAGGACCAGGGCCATCACGGCCAAAGCGCTGAAAACCAGAAAACGCGCGCTGGGCCGCTTAGCAGGCAGTTCCGTTTCTTGTTCGGCAATGTCCAGATTTAAGGCCTGGCGGGCGAAGGACTGCCCTGATTTCCGCAGAATCCTGATGATGGCCGCCGAGGTCATGGTCGCGCCCGTGACGGCATCAACGCCTTCCAGCGCAGCGCTTCCGAACAGCTTTTTCCCGACCAACTTTTGAAACCAGGCGGCCAGCGCATCTAAGTAGGCGGGCGTCTCGTTGGAATCTATGATCCGGAAATCTTCGAGCCGGCCGTCGGGCGCAACGCGCACGGCCAGAGTAATCGGTCCGCCGTAGCCGCTGATGTCGCCGGCAAGCTTCTCAGAGCTGACGATATATGAGCGCTCTAAAGCGTTCGTCTCCGGCAGCAGAAAAAAGTCCAGGGTTTGACCACGTTCAAGCGCCTGACTTTGCTCGATACGTTCCCGGCCGCCGCTCAGGGCTTCGGCCGCCGCATGAAAAGAACGGACCAGGGTATCCCGTTCGCCCAGGCGGAAAATGAGCGCCGCGGCCAAAGCGAAGATTGCCAAACCGAACATCGTATAGCCGGCGGCGCGACTTACCTGCGCAAACCGGTCCGCCGGCGAGCAAACATCCTGGCGCCGCCAGGGCCAAGCCGTCAGATTGACCAGCACAAAAATGGCCAGGATGCCCAGGGTGTAGGCATTCCCGAACACGGGCACAAGCAGCAGGCCGATCAACAATCCGCCCAAAGCGCCGCCCAAGTGATCGCTGAGCTCAATCAGGGCGCCGGCAACCGCCGGCGGCCGTCCGCCTATGCTCCAGCGCGCCGCAACCACGGGGACGAATACGCCGCCTAAGGCACCCGCGCAGAAAAACAACGCGCCGAAGGCCGGCTGACTTAGCTCTCCGGGCAGCAAGCGAATCACCAAGGCCAGCAGCGCAAAAAAAAGCAGGCCCAGCGCCAGGAGGCCGGAGGCGACCTTGCTTTGGCCGCGGGCAATGATGTTCTGGGAAATCAGACTGCCCGAGGCAAGCCCCAGCATGAAAAGCGCCGAAGCCAGGCCGACGTGGCCAAAGAGCGAGCCATAGAGCGACTGATACATGAACAGCAGCACAATGCTCAGACCCATGCTTACCGCGCCGGTGGAAAACACCAGAAAAAAGTCGTCGAAACTCGCGGCGACCAAGCCAACCGACCGGGGTGTAACCCGGAGCTCCACGCCGCCCGCGGCGGTCAACGCGCGCCGGCGTCCTTGCGAGCGGTAAAGCCAGCGCAGCGCGGCATAGACAAGAAAAGCCAGGGGGATGAGCAGCGCTCCGGACACCGCCAGCGCGCGGACGGCGTAATTCAAGGAGAGCGTCGTGCCGGCCTCGCGCGCCGCAAAGAGCAGGCTGTGCAGCAAGGCCTTGGGCTGAGAGTCGGTATTCAGCAGCAACGCGCTCGGCGCTTTATGGAGAGCGTTGCTGTAGTTAGCCAGTTGATAGCTGATGCGGTCGGGAAGATACAACGAGAGCAGTCCTTCCGGCGGATAGATGCGCTCGGCGCCCTCGATTGCGCGGAAGCGATCGCGCAGCACGGCCGGCGCGGCGCTGAGAGCGGCGCCGGCGGAAGCCAGCAGCCAGCTTTCTTCGCCGGGTTTGAGCGTAAGGTTCGGAAAAACCGAGCCGAGCGTGCAAAACACGGAAGCCCCGGCATTGACCAGCTCATCGCCCATATAATTTTCGCCGGCGGTCACCCGCACGCTGAGCAGGCCTTCGGCCGCCAGATGGTCCTTGAGCAAAAGGAAAAACTCGCGCGTGAAATAGCGGTTCAAGGCCAGAGTGCGGATGGCCGGCAGATTGAGAATGACGATATCATAGGAGGAGCGCTTGCTCGCCCTGAGATAGCGCCGGACATCCCCGCGGGGAATCTCCAGGCGTTCGGCGCCGGCACGCAACGATTCCGGCAGAATACTGAGCAAATGCTGCGGATAATCGGGATCGGGATCCAGCCAGGTGATGGTCTCGGCCTGCGGCAGATCGAGCAGGCGCCGGCAGATGGAAAAAGAACCGGAGCCAATAATCAGGAATCGCCGTGCGCCGGGATTTTGTGCCAGGTGCAGGGCAACTATCTCGGCGGCATGTTCGCTGTTGGGGATGCTGTCCAGCACCGATTGCCAGGCCATGACAACGATCTGACCGTGATACTCGCCATGAAGGTAGCGCGCCTGAGGAGTAGTGAAGCTGCCCCGATAACTCTCTTGCGGCAGCAGCCGCTGCCACGCGCTCAAGTTATGCGCGCGTTCCAGTGAGTTACCCACCCCGGCCAGTTGCGCCGTCAGAATTACCAGCAACGGCAAGAGCGCGCCGACCCAGGCGTCGCCCTGCTTCCGGAGCGCGCGGCAGAGGAAGACGGCAAACGCCAGCAACGCCGCGGCGGAAAGCCCGACGTTCTCGCCGGATACACCCCCCACCAACAGCAGCGTCACGCCCACCCCGCCGGCAAAGCTGCCCAGGGCTTCCAGGATATAGACGCGGCCGACCGGCAGCGGCTGCGTGGCGGCGATCCACTGGCAAGCGCGGGTGAACAACCAGCCCGAACACAAACTTACCGGCGCGTTGGCCAGCAGAGCCACGGGAATCATTTTAGCCAGCGGGAACAGCTCGTAGGGTTTGACATCCGCCAGACCTCGGGCGTTGCCAATCAGCCATTCCTGCAGCAGGTAGGCCGGCAGGTATAAGAAAGCCAGGAACTCAAAGTAGTTGCCGGCCCAATCAATCGCCCGGCTGCGCCAGCGGCCGAGGAGCGCGCCGATAGCCACCCACAGGAGCCAGGCCGCGAAGAACAGGGCAATCCCCAGTTCATGGCCCTCGAAGGCTGTGAGGAAGTCGCGGAAAAGCAGGGTCTGCGCCGCCAGACCGAAAAAGCCGAGAGCAAAAATTATGCCGGCGGAGGCAATTCGGCTACTCTGCATGATGCCCTTCATTTCCGGGCGGACTTATGCCCGCAACCCAAACAAGACAAGTCTCACCACGGAGACCCATGCTTCGCCAAAGCGCTTCGCAGGGCAAGCACGGAGGCACTGAGGAAGAGGTTCTCCTCCCGTGTTCTCTTCCAACCAATCGTTGCGCGCATTTGCGCAGGGCGCTGCGCCCTACGTCAAATGCGCGCAACACTCTTGTGGGGAGATGGAGGAGACCAAGGAGACGGATTATGCTCCGTGCCTCCGTGGTGAATTCAATCTTGCTTTAGCACTTTCTTATAGCAGTTTCCAACGTTTAAGGTCTATCCGCGCCATTTGCCGACTTGGCGCACCGCGGCCGCGTCAAGGCGTCGCAGTTTGCCCGGAAACTTTGCGCGCAGAGCCTTGACAAAACTCACCGGGGCCAAGCGCTGCGTCAACCCCCAGGCGCCGGCCAGAACCGCACAGAAAGCGCCCAGCAACAATTTTCCGAAGGAGCGGCGGGTCAGTTCCATATTCCGTAAATCTCCGTTTGACAGTGCGGGCAGCGTCCGGAAGCCAATACATTTTGAATGACCGAATGCCCAATACGCCGAATCAGCAGGTTCTTGCAAGAAGGACAATGGGTGCTCTGCGCATCTTCCACCAGCAGGTTGCCTACATAAACATAGTTTAAACCGCTGGCAATGGCAATCTGCCGCGCGCGGTCCAGGGTTGCCGCCGGGGTCGGCGGCAGATGGCGCATCTGGTAATGCGGAAAGAAACGCAGAAAATGCAGCGGAGTTTCCCGGCCCATATTTTCCTTGATCCAGCGGCATAACCCCCCAATGTCGCGGTCGCTGTCATTGAGCGTCGGAATCAGCAGGTTGGACATTTCCACGAGCACGCCCAGGGACTTGGCCACGACCAGGCAATTCAAAATTGGTTGCAGGGTGGCGTTGCAGATTTCGCGATAGAACTTTTCGGAAAAGGCTTTGACGTCCACCGTGGCGGCATCCACGTAGCGGCATAATTCCCGCCAGGGCTTTTCATTCAGGTAGGCGGCGGTGACCAGCACATTCTTCAAGCCGGCCTCGCGCACGCGGATGCAACCGTCCAGGGTATATTCATAATAGGCCACCGGATCGGTATAGGTATAGGCCACCGAGCGGCAGCCATACTTGCGGGCCTCGAGCGCAATCTGTTCCGGCGGCAGGCTAACCGCCGCGGCCTGCTCCGGATTGCACTGCGAAATTTCCCAGTTCTGGCAGTTCTTGCAGTGCAGGTTGCAGCCGACGGTGGCAATCGAAAATATCGTGGTGCCGGGCAGGAAATGATTGACCGGCTTTTTCTCCACGGGGTCAATGTGCACAGCGGAAGGGTAGCCATAAGTGACGGCGCAAAGCTTGCCGTCCAGGTTGACGCGGATGCGGCAGTCGCCGCTCTGCCCCGGCGGAATCACGCACAATTTCGGGCACAATTCGCATTGGACAATCATAATTCGGAGCGCCTTTCCTGCGCCGACGTGGCTCAGCTTCGACTCTTGCTTGGTAGTATAGCCGTTTCGCGGCAGATCTTCAAGCGCTCAGAAACCAGCCTGCTTCCTGCTCAGGACGCCCAGGATGTCCCCTCGCCCGGCGCCATCAGAAAGTCAAGCAGATGCATGCGCCGCACACCTTCATAATCCCCGCCGAACACCGGGTCCATGCTAAGGACCAGCTTGGGATAGTTGTCGGGGGTCTCCAGTAAAGGACCGAACTCGCGCCGGATGGTCCTGGACGCATTCAGCAGATAAGCCACCTGGACGTAAAGCTTTTCTTTCTCGCGCGTGGCAATAAAATCTATTTCGCGTTCGCCCCATTTCCCGATTGCGACCGTATACCCCCGCCGGCGCAACTCCAGGTAGACCACATTCTCCAGGATGGGGGCGATATCCGCTTCGCGATAGCCCAGCAGGGCATGGCGCATCCCGATATCGCCCAGGTAGTATTTCTCGTGCAGTTCGAGCAGACGCCGCCCCTTGATATCGTAGCGTGCCGCTTTGTGCATCAACATGGCTTCCTGGAAATACCCCAGGTAGTTGATCACCGTGTCCACCCCCACCCGCAAGCGCTGCGACCTGAGGTAGGCTGAAATCCGGTTGGCTGATACCGTCTGCCCGATATTGTCGAATAGAAACCGGGCAATGTTTTCCAACAGCGCCACCTGCCGCACGGCATGCCGGGCAACGATGTCTTTGAGCAGGATGGCGCTATAGAGGGAACTGAGATACTGGAACACCACCTCATCGCTCAGCTCCATATGGTGCAGGGCGGGTAATCCGCCGTAGCGCAGATAGCGGACGAACTCCGCGTCCCGCTTCCCGGCGTCAGCGCCCCGGAAGGCCAGAAATTCAGCGAAGCTCAGGCTGTAAATGGGGAATTCGACATAGCGTCCCGAAAGCCGGCCGGCCAGCTCGGAAGAAAACATGTGCGCGTTCGAGCCGGTCAGCACAATATCCACGTCGCCTCTTCCGGAGAGCGACGCCACCGCGCGCTCCCACCCGGCAATCTCCTGCACTTCGTCCACCAGCAGGGCCTTCGGCCCCTTACGCCGTTTAAATGCGGCGGTGACATCCGCATGCAGGTCGCGGTCGGTGCGCAGCGCATCAAAATCCATGGACTCCTTGTCAATGAAGCGCAGATTACCAGCCGGCATGCCCTTGCGCAGCATTTCAGCGCGCAGCAGGCGCAATAGACAACTCTTGCCGACGCGCCGCATCCCAGTGAGGATTTTCACTACCGGACGCCCCAGGAACGGCGCGATCCGCTTCAGGTACAAGTTTCTTTCATGAACAACAATTTGACCTTGACCAGTCATTTGTTGGATATATACGAAATTCCTTTCCGCTAGTCAACCCAATTGTGGCGATGCCTGTAAAGCTTGACGTGTCTTTTTCCATTGGCTAATGTGTCCTCAAAAGGACAAACTCTTTTTGCTCTCCGTCTTGACAACGGGGAGCGCCTGCCGGAGGTGCGCATAATGCCTGGCGCTGATTCCAAGCTTGCCGATGAGATTTCTCGCGATGTGGCCACGCGCGAAACAATCCGAATGGAGCAGCATTCGGACTTGAGCGCCGCGGAGATCAGCGCCAATGTTCGGACGGAACTGGGCTTGCCCTACGGAGACGTTGGCGGCCGCAAACTGACGCTCGATCTGTTCACGCCCAAGAACCAGCCTGCCCGGCCGCGGCCGGCCATCATTTTCCTGCACGGCGGCGGCTGGTGGATGGGCAAGCCAGCCCAATTTCACTTTCACTCCTCGTTTCTGGCGGCGCGCTACGGTTTTTTCGCGGTCAACGTTGACTATCGTCTGAGCGGGGAAGCTCAATTTCCCGCTCCCTTGCAGGACGCCAAATGCGCGGTGCGCTGGGTCAGAAGCAAATGCGGCGAATGCAATATTGATCCGGAACGCATCGCCATCGGCGGCGGCTCGGCCGGCGCCCACCTGGCGTCGCTGGTGCTTACCACCGCCGGAGTGCCGGAATACGAAGGATCGGGCGGCAACGCCGGTTACGGCAGCGAGGTCAATCTGGGGATTTTCTTCAACGGCGAATTCGATCTGTGGGACCTGGTCGGCAAGGAAATTTTCAAGGAACCAATGCGACGCTTTCTGGGAGGGCTGCCGGACGATATGCCGGACCAGTATAGCGCAGCCAGTTCCATCCGCCGGATCCATACGGGCGTGCCGCCGGTGTTATTTCTCCACGGGACGGAAGATAAATGTGTGTCGCACGAACAATCGCTGGCCTTTCACCGCAAGCTCATCGCGCTGGGCATTCATTCTGAAATCGAACTATATGACGGCAAGCCCCATGCCTGGTTCAACTTCGAGCCGGACCGCACCATCACCCTCCGGCGCATGGAACGCTTCCTGGTCGAACAGTTCCACCTGCCATCTATCGCGAAATAATCTGCCTATCGGCCGCCGGCGTTTCTAAACAAAGCGTCATAAATAACGCAGCACAATCTCTCGGTTCCGCCAGCAGGCGGATCCGCCAGGGTGGAAGGGACGGCTCCCCGCCACAGGGCGGGGCAAGCGCCGAGTTTATCCCGCCTCGGCGGGACCGTCCGCGGCGCTTTCGGCGAAAGCGCCCTACCACACAAGGCCGTAACATTATTGTCGCAATGTATAAAAGGGACGCCGGGTTGTTCCCGGAAAGCCTGTCCGTCTGGCATCCGCGGCAAGATAATTGCCGCTTTGTTTGGGAACGGCAAAAAAATAATTATTGACAAAACAGATAAAGTGGATAAAGCTTCGCCACTTTTCACCCAAGGAGTATAAGGACCATCGTGTTGACAAAGACCACAGTCTGTGCCATGCAAATGTTAACCTACCTGGCAAGGCACCGAAGCGCCGTGCCGGTCTCCCGGCGGTTTATCGCGGCCAAGCTTGGGCTGTCGTCATCCTACCTGGCAAAAATCGTGAATACGCTCAGTCGGGCGGGCATTTTGAGGTCTTATCGCGGAATAGCCGGCGGCGTTATGCTGGGGCGCGCCCCGGCGCAAATCACGCTCTTAAACATCATTGAAGCCTGCCAGGGAGCCATCACGGCCGGGAATTGCGGCCAGGCCGGCTCGGCGCGGCCGGTCTGCGCTTATCATCGCGCCATGGCCGAGGTCGCCCAGGCGCTTACCGAGACCTTAAGCCGCTGGACAATTTTACACCTCGCCACCGAAAATCGCCGGACCAGCGGGAGCCTGAACCGAAGAACCTGCCGGATGGCCAATGTCTTGAAAGCCTGCGCCTGATGAAAACGATTACCCGCCGGGAATTTCTGAAAAACTCCAGCGCCGCGCTGGCGCTGGCAAGCGCGGCCGAGCCGCTCCTGGCCTCGCTGACCTATATTCCCGAGGTGGATAATCCGCTGGACACCTATCCGCAACGGGACTGGGAAAAGATTTACCGCGCTCAGTTCAACTACGATTCCTATTTTCATTTCCTCTGCGCCCCGAACGACACGCATAACTGCCTGCTGCGGGCCTACGTCAAGAACAATGTCATCACCCGTATCGGCCCCAGCTACGGCTACGGCAAGGCTCAGGACATTTACGGCAACCAGGCCTCGCACCGCTGGGACCCGCGGCTCTGCCAGAAGGGTCTGGTGATGATCCGCAAGATTTACGGGCCGCGCCGGGTGAAATACCCGATGGTGCGCGAAGGTTTCAAAAAATGGGCGGACGCAGGATTCCCGCGCGGCGCTAATGGCCAGATTGATCGAAGCTACCTCAACCGCGGCAAGGAATCGTTTGTGCGCGTGACGTTTGAGGAGGCTTGCCGCTACGCTGCCGCGGCGCTGGAGAATATCGCCCGAACCTATAATGGCAGCGAAGGCGCGGCGCGCCTGACTGCTCAAGGCTACGACGAAGCCATGATTGAGGCCATGCATTCGGCCGGCACGCAAACCATCAAATTCCGCGGCGGCATGCCGCTCCTGGGCGCCACGCGCATCTTCGGCATGAACCGCTTCTCCAATTCGCTGGCACTGCTGGACGCCAAGCTGCGCCAGGTTGCCCCGGACCAGGCCGTCGGCGGGCGCACTTTCGACAGTTACTCCTGGCACACCGACCTGCCGCCGGGCCACACCATGACCTGCGGCCAGCAGACAATAGATTTCGACCTGGCCACCGTCGAAAACGCGGAGCTGGTCGTGTGCTGGGGCATGAACTGGATCTCCACCAAGATGCCCGACGCCCACTGGCTTACGGAGGCGCGGCTTAAAGGGACCAAAGTGGTCACCGTGGCCTGCGAGTATCAGTCCACTTCCAACAAGGCCGACCAGGTCATCGTCGTGCGGCCGGGCAGCGATCCGGCCCTGGCTTTAGGATTGGCCCACGTGTTAATCCGCGACTCTCTTTACGATGCCGACTATATCCGGGGCCACACCGATCTGCCTTTGCTCGTGCGCTTAGACACGCTCAAGCTGCTCAAGCCGCAGGAGATTTTCAAGGACTACTCCGCGCGCGAGCTGAAAAACACGCAAGTGCTCAAGCCTGGCGAGAAGCCCCCTGCCAACGTCATCCAGGACCGCCAGGTCGTCAGCGCGCAACTGCGCGAGGAATGGGGCGATTTCACAGCCTGGAACATTGACACGCAGCAACCCGAGGTCGTCACGCGGGACGAAGCCGGCATCCGTAAGAACTATGCCTTGGAGGGCAGCTTCACAGTCACGGGTCTGGACGGCCAGGCCATTAAGGTACGCCCGGTGTTCGATCTCATCAAGGAACACGTGGAGCATTTCACGCCCGAAGTGGTCAGCGACATCTGCCACGTGAACCGCGATGCCGTGGAATGGCTGGCCCGGGAAATGGCCGCCCACAAGCAAAAAACGCTCGTGCCGGTCGGCATGGGGCCCAACCACTTTTTCAACAACGACCTCAAGGATCGCGCGATTTTCCTGGTTTGCGCCCTGACCAGGAACATCGGGTTCTTCGGCGGTAACATCGGCAGTTATGCCGGCAACTACCGGGGCGCCTATTTCAACGGGCTGCCTTACTATCTGCTGGAAGACCCGTTTGATATCGAGACCGACCCGGCCAAGACTCCGCGCATTCGTTCCTGCGGCAAATACGAGAGCGCTCATTATTACAATTACGGCGACCGTCCCTTAAGGGTCGGCAACAAGCTCTTCACCGGCAAGACCCATCTGCCCACGCCCAGCAAGTTCTTCTGGTTCTCCAACGGCAATTCGATCCTGGGCAATTTGAAGTGGCACCACGATTTCGTAATGAACACGCTGCCGAAAATCGAGTGCGTCGCGGTCAGTGAATGGTGGTGGACGGCCTCGTGCGAATATGCCGATATCGTCTTTGCCGTGGATTCCTGGGCCGAGTTCCGCTTTCCCGACATGACCGCGGCGGTGACCAACCCGTTCTTCCAGATTTTCCCGGTTTCGCCCCTGCCCCGCCTGCATGACACGCGCGGCGACATTGAGACGCTGGCCGGCGTCGGCCGGGCGCTGGGGCAACTGACCGGCGAAAAGCGCTTTGACGATTACTGGAAGTTCATCCACGAGGGCAAGGCCGAAGTCTATCTGCAGCGCATCATCGAAAGATCCACCGCGCTCAAGGGCTATTCCATTGAAGCCGTCCATGCCCGGGCCAAGGAGGGCATCCCGGCGTTGCTCATGACCAGAACCTATCCCAAGATTATGGGCTTTGAGCAATCGAACGAGAACTATCCGCATTATACCAAGTCCGGCCGACTGGAGTTTTACCGCGACGAGCCGGAATTCCTGGAACACGGCGAAAATATTCCCGTGCACCGCGAGCCGGTGGATGGCACGCCCTACGAGCCGAACGTAATCGTCTGCGGCGCTACTGACCTGATCCGGCCGGCCGGTCCCGAGGTCTACGGCTTGAGTCGCGACGATCTCTCCACGGAAGTGCGCCAGGTGCGCAACGTCATCATCGCGCCGCGGCAACTGACCAAAAGCGTTCATCCGCGCCGTAAGGACGGTTTTTCTTTTGTTTACATCACGCCCAAATACCGGCACGGCGCGCACACCACGCCGGTGGACGTGGACCTGATGAGCATGTGGTTCGGTCCCTTTGGCGACGCTCATCGGCGCGACAAACGCATGCCCTGGGTGGGCGAAGGCTACGTGGACTTGAATCCGGCCGACGCCAAAGCGCTGGGCCTGGAAGATGGCGACTACGTGTTTATTGACGGCGACCCGGAGGACCGGCCTTTCCGCGGCTGGCAGCAAAAGCCGGCGGATTATCATGTGCACCGCGCCATGATGCGCGTGCGTTACTATCACGGTATCATGCGCGGCATCGCGCGCTCCTGGTTCCATATGTACGTGGCCACTTATGGTTCGGTCGAAGGCCACGAGCAGAATCCGGACAAGCTGGCGCGCAACCCGCGCACGGGCTACCAGGCCATGTTCCGCTACGGCTCGCACCAGTCGGCCACGCGCGCCTGGCTGCGCCCCACCCTGATGACTGACACGCTGGCGCGCAAAGAGATGTTCGGCCAGGTGATCGGCAAGGGCTTCGCCGCCGACATCCATTGCACCGTCGGGGCGCCCAAGGAATCTTTCATCAAGGCCGTCAAGGCCGAGCAAGGCGGCGTGGAGCAGGTCCTTTGGCGGCCGGCGCATTTAGGTTTCCGGCCCGGCTACGAAAACAAGGGGATGAGCACATTTCTTGAGGGCGGGTTTATCCAGAACCTATCTTAAAATTATTTTTTGACCATGACGCACGAAGTCTTTAACTGGCAGCTTAAACGTCCGATGGATTACAAGTACCCGGAGGCCCGTCCGCGGCGCCAGGCGGCCTGGATCTTCGATACCAACAAATGCATCGCCTGCCAGACCTGCACGATTGCCTGCAAGAATGCCTGGACCTCGGGCAAAGGACAGGAGTACATGTTCTGGAACAACGTGGAAACCAAGCCGTGGGGGTTTTATCCCCTGGGCTGGGATGTGCGCACGCTGGAAAAGCTGGGCGCGCAAGCCTGGCAGGGCGAGCGTTACACCGGCAAGACAATTTTCGAAAGCGCGCCTTTCGGCGAAGAAATCCTCGGGTTCCTGCCGGACAAGGAAGATTGGGCGCACCCAAACATTGGCGAGGACGAAATTAACGCGCCGCTCGACGAGAAGGCACACTATGATGCCCAGCACTCGCGCTGGATGCACTACCTGCCGCGCATCTGCAACCACTGCACGTACCCGGCCTGCCTGGCCGCTTGCCCGCGCAAGGCAATCTACAAGCGCCCGGAAGACGGCATTGTCCTGATTGATCAAGACCGCTGCCGCGGTTACCAGGAATGCGTGCGCGCCTGCCCTTACAAGAAGACGATGTACCGCGCGCTGACCGCCAAATCCGAGAAATGCATCTCCTGCTATCCGGCCGTGGAGACCGGCTGCCAGACGCAATGCGTGGTCAACTGCATCGGGCGCATCCGCCTCTTCGGCCTGAAACACGCTCCCGACCAGGCGCAGGCGGAAAATCCGCTGGACTATCTCGTGCATGTGGCCAAGGTCGCCCTGCCGCTCTACCCCCAGTTCGGCACCGAGCCCAATGTCTATTACATTCCGCCCATCCATGTGCCGACGGCGTTTACCCGGCAGATGTTCGGTCCCGGCGTGCAGCACGCGGTTGCGGCCTACCGTCGGGCGCTGGATGACAAAAGACTGGTGGGGCTGCTGATGCTCTTTGGCGCCACTGACCGGATTATTACTACTTTCAAGGTGGAAGGCGAAATCAACGGCGGCTATTGCGTCGGCTTCGACGAACATGGCGCGGAAATCGTGCGGGTGCCGATCACGGAGCCGACCATCATCCGTGAACGTTTCGATCAAGCGCGGCAAGTCTACCGCCACAGCGTCACGTAATCCTGCCTCAGAAAAAGCAATATGAATACCGGGCTTTTAGCAGAAGAAATTAGACCACCAGCGGCCGGGCTTGAGACCTCCACCGCCGGGGATCGCGCGCGCATGGCAGCCTACCGGACTTTTGCCGCGGCTTTTGCCTATCCGGATGAAACTTTCTTTGCGCATTTTCCCGCGCTGGCCGCCGAACGCTGCGCGCTGGCGGCCGAATACGACCGCTTGTTCCGCGCCGGAGAAGCCTGGCTCTACGGCGCGGAATATACGGCCCAGCATGAGTTTCAGCGCGTCCAGTTGCTGGCCGATATCAGCGCTTTTTATCGCGCCTTTGCCGTGCAGGCCGAGGGCGACCGGCCGGACGCACTGGCCAACGAGCTGGCCTTTATGCACTATCTGATCTTTAAAAGACTGCGGGCTGTTGCCCGCGGCGAGACCCCGGAGGGCGCCAAGGCGGCGGTCTGTCGGGAAGCGGAGAAAAAGTTTTTCAGCGAGCATCTGAGCGTTCCGGCCCAAAAAATCGCCGAAAAGATTCTGACGCTGGCGCCCAGCGGCTTTTATGCGGAAATCAGCCGGGAACTACTCGCATTTCTTGAAAGCGAGCGCGAATTTTTCGGGCACAGCCCATGAGAACGACGGCCGTCATTATCATTATTGCTCTCCTGGTGCTTGGCTTTGGCTGGTTAACTTATTATGCCGCCCGGCATTCCCGCGGCGAGCCGGTCGCGGTCGCCGCGCCCGAACGGTTCAGCTTGAATGTCCCGTTTATTGACCAAACCATTGATGTAACCAACGGCCTATCGGCAACGGTTTGGGACTCGCTGGCCGTCCAAAAATTTGATTTGATCTATCAGCTTATGGCCCTACCCTGGCCGCAGAAACTCGTGCCGGCGGTGGAAGTAAAAGCCTTTCATAATCGCCGCGCCATCTATTACCTGCTGCAATGGACCGATGACAGCGTGGACCAGATGATCGCGCCGGGAAAGTTTGCCGACGCCTGCGCCATCATGTTTCCGTTGGGCGACGAGGTAAAGTCGGCCAGCCTGATGATGGGCTTCCTGGGCAAGTCCAACATCTGGCAATGGAAGGCTTCGCAAGATCAAGCCTATTGGACGCGCTCGACACCTGAGGCAGAAGCGGCCTATTCCGACTACACTTATCCGTTCGAAGCGCAGGAGACTCTGCCGGTGTCTCTGCAAACGCCGGTTTCAGCCGTCAACAATCTCATCAGCATCCGGATCGGCACCATCACGCTGAAATCCAACCAGGACGTTCACGGCCGTGGTCTGTGGACCAACGGACAATGGCGGGTGATGTTCAGCCGGGCTTTTAACGCGCAGGATGCGGATACCGAAGCGGCCTTTGCCCCAGGAACGGAAAAGTTCTGCGCTTTCGCCGTCTGGAACGGGGCCGCCGGCGACCGCGGCGGGCGCAAATCAATCTCCAGCATGATCCATTTAAATATCAATTAAGCCATGTTGACCATGAAATTGCTATTGCTGGCAATCTTGGTTCTGGGCAGCGCGGCGGGCTGCCGGCCGACCGCGGCTGCCAGCCGGGTCCTGCCCGTCATCCAGCCGGCGCCTGATTTCGACCTGGTCAACCAGGACAACGAGCGCGTGCGCTTGAGCGACTTGCGCGGGAAATTGAAAGTCGTCAGCTTCTTCTATGTCTGCTGCGCCGTCGCCGAGCAGTGCCCATTGACGACCAAAAATCTCAAAGCCGTGCAGGCGGCGCTGCCGGCGGCGCAGAAAAAAGACGTGGTCTTCCTGATGATCACCTTTGACCCGGTGGCGGACACGCCCGGCGCGATCAAGAAATATGGCGAACTCTATGGCACGCCGAAGGAAAACTGGCACTTCCTTACCGGCAGCAATGAGGTCATTGACCAACTCTGCGGCCAATATCAGATCATTCACGAACGCCAGGAAGACCTCACCATCCGCCATTCGCTGGTAACTTTTCTAATTGATCAGGACAACAACATCCGCAAAATGTACTTTGCCAATGCTTTTACCCCTGAACAAGTTTGCGCCGACCTTGGCAGCTTGCGGGAGAGGAACCGGTGAAAAGTTTTCCAAGTCGCCTGCTGATTGTTTCCGCGCTCTGGCTCGCCGGCCTGGGCTTCGCCGGCGCCGAAGAAAAATTCTTTGAAATCAAGGCCCGCAAATTTTCCTACACGCCCAGCACCATCCAGGTCAACGAGGGCGACCTTGTCCGCATCCGCCTGATCAGCGAGGATGTGCACCACGGGCTGTATCTGGATGGTTATGACATTCAGACTTCGGCTTTGCCCGGACGGGAAGGCCACCTGCAGTTTGTGGCTGAGAAGACCGGGCGCTTCTCCTTTCGCTGCTCGGTTACCTGCGGGGCGCTGCATCCTTACATGATCGGCTATCTTTATGTGGCGCATAACCGGAATTTTTACGCCGCCAGCGCCGCGGTCATCCTGATGGGGCTGCTCTCATTGGGCTTTGCCCTGCGCCCGCGGCCGGGAGCTCCGGAATTCAAGCTCTTCGGCTTAATCCCGCTGAACTGGAGATTGCCGCTCTTGACGAAATTCCCCTGGCTGCGCCCGATTTTCAAAAGCCGCTGGATGCCGCTCATCGGCCTGATCATTAACCTCTTCATCTTCACGATAATCCTCACCGCTGCGGTCGTGGGCGGGATCGGCGCGGGTAATTACAACTTCGGCGTCATGATCGTCTGGATTCTCTGGTGGGTGCTGCTGATGCTTTTTATGGTGCCGATCGTGGGCCGGCTGTGGTGCATGGTCTGCCCGTTCCCGCTCATCGGCGACTGGATTCAGCGCGGGCGGTTGTTTAGCGTCGGCCGGCAGAAATCCTGGGGTCTGGCCAGAAGGTGGCCGAACAAGTGGCGCAACCTGTGGCCGCTGGTCGTGCTCTTCTGGGTTTCAACGTTGTTCTCGGCATTTTTCACAGTAAAGCCGCTGGCCACTTTTCTGCTTCTGGGCATTGTGATCCTGCTGGCAATCATCATTGGGCTGATCTTTGAAAAACGCTCGTTCTGTCTGTTTGTCTGCCCAGTGAGCGGATTCCAGGGATTATACGCGAATTTTTCCATGTTTGCCGTGCGCGCGCGCGACCCGGAAGTATGCCGTAACCACAAACAAAAGACCTGTTTCATCGGCAATGAAAAGGGCTACGGCTGTCCCTGGATGGAAATGCCCTTTGAAATGAACCGGAATACTTACTGCGGACTGTGCCTGGAATGCTTTAAAACCTGTCCTTACGACAATATGGACTTTTATCTGCGCCCCTTCGGCCAGGACCTCCTGGCGGAACGGCGCCGCACCGATGATGTCTACCGCCGGCGCGGCACGGATGAGGCTTTCAAGGCCCTTACCATGATCGGCATTTTCCTGCTGTTCTTCACCGCCTTTCAGGGGCCTTCCGCCGCGTTAAAGGACATGGTCACGGCCAAGACGGCCGGCGGCTATCTGCTTTACCTGGTGGAATCGCTGCTGACTGATTTCGCTATTATTCCGCTGGCCCTCCTTGTGGCCGCCTGGTTCTCGCGCTGGCTGAGCGGCAACAAGGAAGTGCCGCTCAAGAAAGTTTTCGTCAATTTTTCCTATTGCCTGGTCCCGGTGGGCTTGGCCGTCTGGGGCGCCTTCAGCATGGGCATCATTTTCCCGAACGGCAGCTATATCCTGCACATTCTCTCCGATCCTTTCGCCTGGGGCTGGAACCTTTTCGGCACAGCCAACTTCCCGTGGACCCCGTTCCTGACCAGGTTCCTACCCGGGCTGCAGATCTTGATTGTCCTGATCGGACTGGCCTTTGCGCTCGATTTTGGTTTTAAGTTCGCGCAACAGACTTACCCCACGCTGGACCAGGCCAAGCGTGGCTGGGCGCCGATCGTCGTTTTCCTGATCCTGGCGCACGTTTTCTTCCTGAAACTGTTTGTCGGTTAAGGGTAATCTATAGCAAAACCGGCGGGACAAGGCTGTCCCGCCCTACCAATGGGAAGATGTCCCGCCATAGGCGGGTCTGCCTATGGCATGAAAATCTGGCTCGCCGTCGCGTAGCGCTATGGCGGAGCACGGTAGGGCCGCACAGCCTGTGCGGCCGATGGGACAGTTGAACGAGTAGTTACGGCTAAAGGTAGACGGTCATGAACAAAAGCGAGTGGTTGGCTATTGTGCTGGTCGTTCTGGCTTCGGTGGGCACCGTCTTCGGGATTCTGGCCTTCGAGAAGCACCGCCGCGCCAAGCTCTATACCGTTGAGCTTGTCGCGCGCGCCCCCGAAAACGGCAACTGGTATCCGCGCACCATTACGGTCTTGCAGGGCCAGCCGGTGCGGATCCTCGTGCGCAACATCGAAACGGTCAGCCACGGCTTCGCTCTGCCGGAATTCAACGTGGCTATCCGCGAGATCAAGGCCGGCCACGTGGAAACCGTGAGTTTCACTCCCGATAAGCGCGGACATTTCCCGTGGCTGTGCACCGTCTGGTGCTCCGACCGCCACCCGGAAATGACCGGCACGCTGATTGTCCAGTAGCACCGGCAATCTTGTCAGGCAGCATCTTGAAGTATTCCCTCGGCCACCGGCGTCAGTTGATCAATGATCTGTTGCGAATCCGCGTCAATCCGAATCCAGATGTAATCCGAGCCATTACCGCGCTTCTCGCGGGGCAGTATGTTCGGTAGCAGCGCTTCCTTGCGGATAACTGACCGGCCTTCGACCACGGTCTGGTACGTCCGCCATGTCACCTTCTGCTCCTTGATGGTAAAAGTTGATTCCCGTGCTCCGGAGACGGAAACCGGAACAAGCGAGTTTGTCGCTTGAAAAGTGATGTAGATGCAGTTGAAGTGGCCTTGCGACATCGCGCCGTCAATCCGATACTGGCCCCGGCCATACTGCGAAACGTCAAACTGATTTTCTGGCAGCATAAGCGAAGAACTGCAATCCTCCGGTTTCCACTGAATCGAAGAGGGCTTCTTTGAGTCGGCTTCGGCAGTTGCCACTGCCAACATGATCGCAACGATGAAAGAGAGGAGTTTCATGGGTAACATATGCTATCGGTTGTCAACATATATGGTGGGGCACATGAATTGTTCGGCGCGGACGGCCTGCCCGAGCGTCGGCCAGGGAGCCGCGCCCTCCATTGGAATGCGGCCCTTCACGCTGCATGGCAGGCGCATGGAGGGCGGACCTTCCGCCTTCGCGGCGCGGCACAGCCTCCGGCGGAGCCTGGGTCGGCGCGACGACGGCTGTGTCCGCCGCGCGCACAATCACTACACGGGGAAAATCCAGAAACATCCCTTTGCTAACGTTTGGCCGCTGCGGCGTTGGTCTCGGCTTTTTCCAGGGTTACGCCCTGGGCCTGCAAAATCTTCAGATACTTTTCCGGGTCCTTTCTCGCCGCCTTTACACAAGGCTTGCAACACAGGTAGATGCGATAGCCCTCATAGTCCACGTAAAACATCTTCTCGATCCGTTTGCCCTCCATCACCGGACAGGTGGTTTGCGGTTTGTAGTCGGCCGCCGCCGCTCTGGGCGCGTTAGTCTCCTGGCTTAAGGCCAGCGCCGCCAGCGATACAATGATCGTGATTTTAATTAAGTGTTTCATGCTTTTCTCGCAGGGGGCCTTACAGGCGCAATGCACTACAAGCCGCGAGCCTGTCGTCTCGCGGCTACAGCGTCAATTCACCTGTAGCCGTCGGACTCGCTTGGGCGTAGCGCACCGGCGAAGCCCGGCGTCAGGCCACCTGCCCGAGCGTCGGCCAGGAACGTTCAGAATAACGCACTCCCATCGGTTAGAAGCCAAAACCCGCCAGCATGCGGGCCTGGAGATCGTCAGCGCGATCATTCACGCCCAAAAGAGCGCCCGCGGTAACCCAGAAGGGACCGGTTTCCACGGAGACCGTCGGACCAACGGCATATGCATTTTCCGTATAATTCCCTTTGGATTCCAATCCGAGGCTTAAGCCCGCCGGCAGATCGTAATTGACGCCGGCAGCATACTCATGTTCAGTTTCGCCGCCGCTCTCGAGCTCGCTCTTTACAATTGCGTTATAGGCCAGGTTGACCTTGCCGATATCCTTGGCCACGATCAACTTACCCTCGAGCACGTTGGCTTGCTCCAGACCGGCCTTGCGGATGTATTCCAGGTAAAGCACGGGGTCCACCAGGAACGCGCCGCTCTTGAAGAGCTTATAGCGCGTGCGGAGCTTGAAGCCTTCATATTTGAAGCTGGCGGCGTTGGTACTAAAGCTCTGTTTCCAGGTCTGATACATGCTCAAGTCCCAGTTGTCGGTGAGCCCATATTCGAGCTCGCCCTGATGCTCCCAGGTGCTGGCCTTGCTCACGCTGCTATCGGGCACTTTCGCCGTGAAATAATACTCTATCTCGGCGGTGCCCGCCGGCATGGTGAGATACTCATAGGTCCAGACATAGCTGCGGTGATCGGCGTAACCGCCGGCCGCCAGGCCGGCCCAAAGAATCATGGTCGCAATCCGCTTCGCGTTCATGCTTTTTACCTCCATTTTTAGTTAAAACCTCGTATTCTGCATTCCCGACCCCACCCCCAACGTGTTTCCTCCTTTCCGGGCTTTAGCCCGCAGCCAACGCTCAATTCCCAGAGAAAGGGCCTTCGCGGGGGAGACTACTTGAAAATGATAATCATTGTCAAGATAATAATATAAAAAAATGCAACCCTCAGTTACAGGGGGGTAAAATGGCGCGACACGAGGTCGCCCCCTACGTAGGGCCTCAGCTTGCTGAGGCCATTGGATCGCCCCCCCCAATAACTGACCCATTACAAAAAAATTAATGGAGGGGGGTGGCGCCCCTTAAAGGCCAAGGCCTGGCCGGTCAATTCCCGATTCCCGACGGCCAGGCACCGAGGGCCAGGTGGCCTACGAAAGGATTGCCGGCGGTGAAGAGTTCTACCTCGCGCCATACCTGGCATTTTGATATACATGCCATACAATATAACAGGTGATTTGGTTATGTCAACTGCTTTTATAGGATGAACTCATTTCAACCAGCGTTTCATCAGCCGCTACCAAGAAACCCTTGATAACAGCATCACTATGCGCTGCCGAGACGAAGCCAACCTCAAACTGGCTGGGTGGCAGGTAAAACCCGTGCTCAAGCATAGCGCGGAAAAACGCGGCATACTTATTTGTGTCACAGCGCTTCACGCCACTGAGATCCGTGGGTGCATCCTCGCAGAAAAATGGCGTGAATACCCCGCCCAAGTGCGCGCAATGCAGCTTAATTCCGTTTTCATGGGCGGCAATATTAAGTCCCGCGGCCAACTGCGCCCCGAGACGGTCCAAAGCCGGATAATGATTTTCTGTCTTTAACAGCCGCAGCGTAGCCAACCCGGCCGCCACCGCCACCGGGTTGCCGCTCAACGTGCCGGCCTGGTAAACCGGACCCAGCGGCGCCAGGCGCTCCATAATTTCTTTGCTTCCGCCCACGGCGCCGATCGGCAGGCCGCCGCCGATAATTTTGCCCAAGCAGGTCAGGTCCGGCGTAACCCCGCACAGAGCGCCATAGGTCGTGGCCGCGAAGCGGAAGCCGGTAATAACCTCGTCAAAAATCAGCAGCGCTCCGCACCGGCTGGCAACTTCGCGCAACCCTTCCAAAAATCCCGACGCCGGAAGGACCAGCCCCATATTCGCCGCCACGGGCTCGACAATAATGGCCGCCAGCTCCTCGCCAACGCGGCCGGCAATTTCGCGCACGGCGCTCAGATCATTATAGGCCAATACGATTGTATCGGCCGCCACCGCCGGCGGCACGCCGGCCGATGAGGTTATTCCGCCGGTGAGCAGACCGCTGCCGGCGGCGACCAGCATACCATCGGCGTGGCCGTGGTAGCAGCCGTCAAACTTGATGATTTTGTTCCGCCCGGTCCAGCCGCGCGCCAAGCGCAGGGCGGTCATAACCGCTTCCGTGCCTGAACTCACTAAGCGAACCATCTCCAAATAAGGAACCATTTCACACAGGCATTCGGCGAATTCCACCTCCCGGGGCGTATTGGCGCCGAAACTGGTCCCCTGGAGCGCGGCCTGGCAAACGGCCTCAACAACTTCCTTGCGGGCATGGCCCAGGATGAGCGGTCCCCACGAGCCGCAGAAATCAACCAGTTCGCGTCCTTCCACCGTGGTCAGGTGAGCACCTTGGCCACTGGCGATATAGACGGGGTTTCCGCCCACGGCCTTGAAGGCCCGCACGGGACTGTTCACCCCGCCCGGAATCACCTGGCATGCCCGCTCAAACAATGCTTGCGAATCCATATTTCGATCAGCGTTCCCTAAAGATTTCGTCGTAGCGGTTGGCCCAGTAGGAAATGATGATGTCGGCGCCGGCGCGCATAATCGCCGCCGTGGCTTCCCGCGCCATTTCTCGCAAGTCGCCCCAACCCCGCTCGGCGGAGGCAATGAGCATGGCATACTCTCCGCTGACATGGTAAGCGGCAATGGGCAGGTGGGTGGCGGAGCGCAGCGGAGCGCCTGGCGCGAATCGCGGTTCGGCGCCTGATAGCCGCGCCGGTCACCGCTTTGCGGCGCCGATTTTTCGGCCTCGCGAAAAGGCCCGTAAAGCGCCGAAGCAAATTTTGAGGAATAGCTCATGATCAGCGTCCGGGTCGCTCCGGCGGCATCCAGCACCGCGCGAATGGCCTGCACCTGGCCATCCATCATGGCGCTGGGCGCCACGACGTCGGCGCCCGCGGCGGCATGCGAGAGAGCGACCTTCGCCAGGATGGCATTGGCCTGGTCATTATCCACGTCACCGGACACCGTCAAAGGCCCGCAATGACCATGCCGCGTATAGGCGCAAAGGCAGACATCGGTAAAAATCACCAGTTCCGGAAACGCCCGCCGCAGCTCCCGCAGCGCATTTTGAACAATGCCGTTCTCATGATAAGCGGCCTCGCCGGTAGCGTCCTTATCCTTTTCTTCGGTAACACCGAAGACCAGAATGCTGCCGATGCCCATGCGCACGACCCGGTCAAGCTCGGCCTTGAGCAGATCCACGCTCAGGCGGCTTTGCCCGGGCATAGCCTCAATCGGCTCACGGCGACGTTGGCCTTCAACCACAAACACCGGCCAGATGAACTTCTCCGGGCCGGGCAAGGGCGCATCGAAAATCCGGCGCAGGCTTGGCGTGCGCCGCAAGCGGCGCAAACGAACTTGGGGAAATGCACTCATCAAAGACCCTCCAAGGCCTTGTGCACATACATTCCGGCCAGCGCCGCCAGGCTGGCTTCAACGGTCGGCGCAGGACTGATCACGTCCGCCGCCAGACCGCGGGCTTTCAGGATGGCCACGGTCGGCTGGCCGATGGCCACAATGGTTTTTCCTTTGAGCACTGCCCTACCCCACAACTCATCAAAGGCTTCCACGGCCGAGCCGCTGGCAAAAAAAACCGCATCAAATACCGGCAAGGTATCGTAGATCAAACGTTCATTATGGTACAGGATACAATCATCCACCACCGCGCCCATCTGGCGCAAGGCCTCGGCCAGTTCGCCACCGGCTTTGGCGGACCTTAAGCGCAAGACCTTTGCGCCAGGCTTAATCAAGCTGAGCGCCACCTGCCGCAGGCCAAGCGCGCCAAAATCAGCCGATGCCTCGGCCGCGGGCACGAACCGGAACTTCCGCATTTCGCCGGCGGTGCCCGGTCCACAGGCCATAAGTTTCGGGACCGCCCGCACATCGGTTCCCGCCTGACCCATCAGCTCATGAAAACAGCGCACCGCAGCGGGCGAAGTCAGAACCAGCCAGTTATATTGGCTGATTTGGCGCAGACATTCAAGCGCTTCGCGGCTGGGTGTCAAACGGATCAAGGGTCGCCGCACCGGCACACCGCCGAGGTCGTAGACTTGACCGGCGGCTTTATCCTGCAGATCATGGCTGCAGGTCAAGAGAATACGACGGCCGGCAAAAGCGCCGGCGTCCTTCCGGAAACCGAAGGCGCTCACCTCGCCAACGATAAGCAGTCCGGGCAGATCATCCTGGCGGCCAACCAGCGCATCGGCCAGTTGGCCAAGCTCCGCGCGGACAATAGTTTCGTCATCATGTCCGGCATTGAACACCATGGCGGCCGGACACGCGGCGCTCGTGCCATCGCCGATCATTTGCTGCGCGACCTCCTTGACCACGCCCGCGGCCATGAAAAAAACCACCGGCAGCCGGGCGCGCTCCTGACCGGTTACCGGCCCGAAAGTTCCGCCCTGCTGCCGCGGCGTCAGGACACAGAACCCGCGCGAGAGACCGCGCCTGGTAAGCAGCATGCCCGTTCCGGTCGTGGCGGCATTGAGACTGCTCACGCCGGGGATGACCCGGTAGGGCAAATGCAAACGCTCCAGCTCTTCAATTTCCTCGGCCAGGCGCCCAAAGAAACCGGGATCGCCCCCCTTGAGCCGGACAACGCGATAGCCCTTGCGCGCCTTGGACGCAATCAGGGCGCTGATCTCGGTTTGACTCAGCGAATGTTGCCCGCAGCGTTTGCCCACGTCCACGCGCTGCGCGTCGGCCGGCAACGCTTCCAGCAACGCGGGGTCCAGGAGGGAATCGTGGAGACACACCTCGCAGCGGGACAGGGCGCGGAAGCCGGCAAGCGTGCAAGCGCCGGCATCGCCCGCGCCGGCGCCGATAAAGGTCACAGCCTTCACAAACAGGCTGCGCAAACGCAGAAAAAAAGCATCGCCGGCCTTGAAGGTCATAGCCAGCGCGCCCTGCCCTTCCGGCGGCGGCAGTTCCGCCAATGGAATCCACTCGGCAATCCGGTCTTCCCGGCCAAGCCGGCGCAGAGCCGCGCCGGCCATTAGCGCCAGATCGCAGGCGCCCTGATCCAGTTGGCCGAGACGATCCTCGATATCGCCACGGATGGGCAGGAGCCGCGCGCCGGGGAAGCGTTTGCTACAAAAGTCCGCGCGCCGGGCGCTACTGACGCCCAAGCGCGGTTGGGCGGGCAGTTCCGCTATGCTTTTGCCCTTGGGCAGCACAATGGCATCGCGCGGGTCTTCGCGCCAAGGCAGCCAGCAGAAGTCCAGATTTGCGGGCAGCTCCTCGGGCAGATCCTTGGCGCTGTGGATGGCACAGTCCAGCTTGCCGGCGGAGAGCGCCTGATCCAAGTCGCGGGTAAAGAAATCCGGCGGACTCTCGCGCAGATCGCTGGCGCGGTCGCGGTCGCCGGGCGAGGAAAAGTGAACTTCTTCGAAGGCGATGCCCGGCAGCGCTGCTTGGAGGTTACGCAGCACGCCGCGGGCCTGGATCAGCGCCAATCTACTCGACCGCGTTCCCACTCGCAAAACTCTGGACGATTTTTTCATACAGGTCTTTATGTTCGGCCACGAGCTGTTTGCTCAGATCAAAGACCTTGACCATGTCCAGGATTTCGCGATGGTACCAGCGCTTCAAGCCATCCAGGTCCACGACTTTGAGGTTGGGGGTGAGGTTATCCAGGGCCGGCTCGACATTGCGGGGCATAGCCAGGTCCACCATCAGGATTTCCCTGGTCTGATCAAAGAAAGGCGCGTGGCCTTTATGCAGGATATAACCGGGGCTCGCCGCCGTGCAGACAATCACCTCAACCTTGGGAAGGATCGCGGGCAGATCATTGAAGGTGGAAAGCGTAATCCTTTTCTTCCATGATTCCGGCAAATCCGGCTTGTGAACATGGTAAGCCCACTCGCAGCTATGGCCCAGGTCAAGAAAGCGCTGAACCAGGCCGGTGCCCACCAGCCCGGTGCCCAGCACGGCCACGCGTTTGCCGGCGAAGCCCGGGCATTCCGCCTGCAAATAATCCACGCAGAGATCCTCGATCTCGCGGTTCTGCAGCAATGGCCCGGTCACATGGCGGATATCCTTCGAGAGATGCAGCGTGGCATTAATCCATTCTTGCATCATGCCGCCGGCCCAGCCTTGCTGCACGGCATAGGCAAGGGCCTCCTTGACCTGGGCGACAATATGATGCTCGCCCGGCGACTGCGAAAGCAAGCCCGCGCTTACCACGGCCACATGGTCAAACGCGTAAAAGCCGCGTTTGACATAATATTCCTCGTCTTTCAAGTGGAAGAACGCCATGATGCGTTTGAGCAGCTCCACAATGCCGGTTTCTTTGGAGACCACACCGATCAGCTCGATGCGGTTGCAGGTGTCCAGCAGCATGAACTCATGAACGCCCCAGACCTGCATCAGCATCTGGCCGGTCTGGTCCATGCGCTTGCCTACCAGGTGAAATGGTTCCCGCCGTTGAATGGAGAGCTGGTGATGGCTTGTGCCCACCACGATAAGGTCGGCGGTCTCCACCATTTGCAGATGCCGGGCGAGGTTATCTTTGACCAGCCGGCTGCGCCGGCAGGAACGCCCGCCCGATGAGACGGAGACGGTCAACATGCCATTGCGGAAGATGGCCGGGGTGACGAAATCGCCGCCGGTCCAGTTGCCATCCACCGAGCAGCAAAGCATTTTACGCGCATGGCAGCATTTAAGGACATGGCGATTAAGCACTTTATCGTTGGTCGCGGCGAAAACCAGGAAGGCGCCATCCAGGTCGGAATCCTTGAATTCGCGCGGGAGATATTGGATAGCCTGCTCCGCGGCCAGCCGGCGGATTTCTTCATCGGCCTGCGGTCCGATCACGGAAACAACGGCCTTGGCCTGCAGCAAGAGCTTTACTTTACGGGCGGCGACTTTCCCGCTGCCGATGACCAGGCAAGGCCTTTTTTCCATCAGCAGGCTGACTGGCAGCACTGTCTGCGCGTGAGGGTTAGTTTGCATGGGCGCAATTTCATTTAGCACTTACGGCCAGGTAGGTCAAGCGGCAACCTTGCCATTGTCACACTGCTGAACCGGCCAAATGAATCCTAACCATAGGCCACGGAATATCCGGGGGCACTGATCCGGGCTACAGTCCAGCCAACACTTCTGCCCGTTATTCTTTTGGTTCGGATCGATGATGATCCGCTCTGCGCTCGGGGACGGACACAGGACGCAATCCTTGCCGCTCGGCCAATTTCATGAACCACTTCTGCATCTCGACCAGACCGCTGGTCGGACGGGATTTGCCAAAATGACCGCCAATATCCAGCAAGGCATCAACAGCCTTATAATCGTATTGCCATCTCCGCAGTTCCTCATTGCGGACACGTTCCAGTTCCGGGCCGGCCCGTTTCCATTGCTCAACGACTTTCCGCATCTGTTGCCGAGTTAAAGCGCCCTTCATTCCGCTCCCAGAAGTTTCCTTACTTTCGCCAATATTTCCGGCGTTTCCTTGAGCTCGCACAATAACGTCAAATGCTTCAAAATATAACGGATATCCAAATGGCCCTGCCGACGCACAATTATTCCCTCGACATCGAGCCAATCCCTGGTTCGAGCGGCAAAGGCTTTCATAATCAACAAGTCTTCCGCCATGCAGGTTGTCAACGTCACTCCGGGCATAAATTCAAACGGCGCAGCACGCGCCATCATTTCATACTCAAACGGCAGTGCGCCAAATGAAACATCAACGTCTCTGCCATTGGAAGTTGTCAGGAGCAGAACGCGGTTCCGCAGGGCAAACGGCAAAGCTTCCGGGATGCGCGCCTTAAAAGACTCCAGGAGCGGCACGGCATAAGATTCCTCTTCGCCAAACCCCGTCAGTAATGTGATATCCACGTCCAAAGTGGTGCGTGGTTCGCCCCAACGCTGAACAGCCAGGCCGCCAATGACGCAAAACTTCCATTGGCGCTCCTGCATGAAGTCCGAAACTTCTTTTGCCGCTTGATATAGCGGGTTCATGGTTTCTTCGAATCAGACGTGCAGAAACTATAGCATGCCGGCAGGCAAAACCAATCATATCCAATCAGGGTTGGCGATTCTGATTCTGCCTGTCGGCAGACAGGTTGCCGACGCTTTCGGTGAAGCAAAGGTCGTCCTGTGAAGCCAAGAAAAAGGATACTTCCCAGGAACAGGAGGTTTCAGCCTTGACTTCACTTTTCATGGGTGACCCGAATGCCTCTATGGTGACCCCAATGCTTACAATTCCATTAAGAATTTACAGAAGGCTTATCGACGGATAAAGTCCGCAATGTGTATTGTGCAGAGGCTGTTGAAAAACCATTTCGGACGCGACGGAGCGCGTCCCTCCATCTAAAAAAACAGTTCTTTTCGCGCATTTTGGAGGGCCATGCTCCGTCATGGCCGCTCTTCATCGTGTTTTTCAACAGCCTCTGCAGATACGACCCTAATCCGTTACCATTGTGAAGGGCCGACCCCTGACGCCCTCCGATTCTCTTCCCCTACAATAATATCAGTCTTAACAGCAATATATATCCATGACGTTGACTCATTTGAATAGACCTTGCCGTCACCTGTATGGGGTGAACACGAGAGAAGTGTTAATTCACCTTCCTTTAAGCTACACATTGTAACTAATTTATTTTCTATTGGCAAACCTTTTTCTCCAGGCAGACGAATCGCGCAAATTAACGATAGATTGACAATAGATGGCTGAAATCCTGTCGCTGGCAAAAACGGGAGACAATGTGCCCTAAATCCAAAATCCCCATTCTGAAAGTTAAAGACATGTCGCGCAATCTCATCAGTACTAGACATATTCACCATTTTAAAAGCATCGTGTTGCTTCGGTTCTTTACCTTCAATCTGCGTAAACAAGATCGGTACTTGGAATCGCGTGATCATAGTGTATCTTTTCATTCTATATTTATCACGCATTGCATCAAGATATTCACCAAAATTAGAGTTTCGCTTAGTTAAGTATCCGACAGAAATACCAGAAACTTCAAGGACTACGATTTCAATTTTCACAAGCACTTCTACCATATTTGCTTGTATTAATACGTGGCACAGTAAGCGTTGATTAAATAAGGTGTTCCGAACTTGAAGAAGCTGGGTTGATTGGTCATACTGAAGGTCGCTTCCTGGCGGGAATGATATCCCTTTGGATTGTAAGAAAGAACGCATCTTTTCATCCGAGAGGTACGAATTAGTGCTGTAGATTGAAGGCAAGGCCGGATAAATGTGATAAGTTCTGCTCACCATGTTACTCTCTTGTCCTATAGTATTCAGCGACATGAGAAGCATGAATGAGAGCACAGGCAGAAATGATAAAGAAACATCCCGCCTATATTGAAACGATGATGATCTGAATATACTCATTGCTTATGGCCAATCAACAGCGATATCTTCCCCGGCGCGCGGATCTGAGGTTGTCGTAGGATGGGACATTGGGGTCAAACCAAAGTGTGTCATTGTATTTCCAGACGGCTTACCGACCAGCACTTTCGGGTCAATCGTAATATGATCGTCCCAATTCATTCCTATTCTCCCTGCAAGTTGTTTTTGTCCAACAAGCTTTTGATATATTTGAACGATAACCAGTTTTAATAAAAAATCAAGCATTAAAGAATTGCGGGCTGGATTTTTTGAATTCTTTGAGGGAAACAAGCATTTGCCCGCCGGACAATCCGGCGGCGGCGGCGATGCACTCCCTGAGCTTTTGGGCCTCGGCCTGGCCGGGGCCGGGCGCATGCAACATGGCATAGAGATTGAAAGGAAACTGCCGCGGCATAAGGCGCTCATAACAATGCGTCACATGGGGAAAGCGCGCCACGCTTCGTCCGGCCTTGACAATGTCCCTGGCCGCGACTTTCCAGACGCACATGCCGTTGACGGCAAAACCCAGTTCGCGGTGATGGGGAATAAGCCCTACCCTCCGCAAGATTCCGCGGCGCTGCCAATCGCGCAGCAGCTCGAGCAGCTCGTTGTGCTCAAAGTTTAATTCCCGGGCCACGGCGGCAAACGGGTCGGCCACCAACGGCAGATCCCGCTGCAGCGCGCGCACCAGCTCGCGCTCGCTCTTCCGCAACACGCGGCGCGACGGCTGAATTAAAAGCCGGCTTGACACCGGTCGCGCGCGGGCAGCGGCGGGCGTAACCGAATTCAGCGCATCATTCCGGCGCACGTCAAGAATGACTCCAATCTTGAATATGCGCCGAGCGGGAAGATTCAGCACTTCATACGGCTTTACCAGGCCGGCAATAACTTTTAACTCACGGCCAAGCTCATGCGCCGGCGCGGTCAGGGTGAACCACAGCGCCGGCGTGCCCGACCGCAGGTAGCAATGCGTTATTCCCTTGTGCGGCTTAAGTTGCGCTACTACCCGGTTCAGGCGCGTCTTGGGAACATCCACGGCGCAGAGCGTGCTGTCGTAACCCAGGCTGCGCGCATCAAAAACCGCCCCGAACCGGCGCACCAGCCCTTGACGAATAAAGGCGGCGGCCTTGCTTAAAACCTCTTCTTCCTTCAATCCCAGCTTGGCGCCCAGCGCGGCAAATGGCCGTGATTCAAAAGACAGGCCGCGCTGCAGCGCCAGCAACAGCGAAGCATCAATGGAATTAAAACGGCTGCTCATGTTGCTGTTCTCCCCTAGATTCTTCTTTCTGAAATGTGTTTCCGCCTTTGCGGATCCGCCTCAGGTGGAGAATTCGTATTGAACATTTTTCCTATTGCGCAGCTTGGCTACTCCAAGGTAGGGACGGCTCGCCGAGCCGTCCGCGGCGCTCTCGGCGAGGAGAGCGCCCTACCAAAATTTCAAATATGTTTGGCTAATTTTTGCCCCTGGCGACGAAACCTCCTGACCAGATGCGCCAGGGCCAGAACGGGGTGGTATTTAAGCATCAGGGGGCCGGAAAACCGCATAACGGCTTGCACTTTCTCGCGCATGGTTGGTTGATAACAGTGGATAGCGCAGGCGGCGCAAGTGGGTTTCTGGGCGCCAAAGACGCAGTTTTCCAGCCGGTTCAAGGCATAACGCTCAAGCGCGGCGCATTCCGCACAAAGCGCCGTGTCCTGACCATGCACCCGCGCGCAATAGATGGCGATCATGGCGCGCAGCGTCTTTTCCTCAAACCTAATGGATCGAACACAATTTTTCATCAGGGGTGGCTGCTCAGGTCGTCAAGAGATGGAACTACGAAAAACGCGAAAGACGCAAAAACGGAAAAGAAAATTTCGTGTATTTGGCGCATTTCGTAGTTAATTGTTTGCTTGGATAGCTGAGTAGTTACCATCAGGGCAATAAACACAGTCCGGGTCTTCGGCCAGAAAGTCCCCCGTTTGGACAAAAGCGCGGGCGCGGCAGCCCTCGCAGATTTTGCGGTAGCCACAGACACCGCACTTGCCTTTAAGCCTTCCCGGATCGCGCAGCGCGGCAAACACTTCGGCCTCATTCCAGATTTCGCAGAAGGAGCGTTCGCGGGCGTTGCCCACGCGCACGGGTAGATAGCCGCATGGTTGGACATCGCCAATTCGGGAAATAAAACAAACAGCCGAGCCGGCCAAACAGCCGCGGGTCAGGGCCTGCATCCCATGCGCCTCAGCGCGGATGGCGATCTTCCGCGCACGCGCCACCTCCTGCATGATCCGGTAGTACTGGGGCGCGCAGGTGGCCTTGATGTGCAACCGACTTTTCAATTCCAGCGCTTTGTCAAAAAGCCACTTGAGTATTTCCTCCATTTCGGCCGGCGAAAGGCGCAGTTCCGGAGCGAGTTCGGCGCCGCAGCCCACGGGAACGAGCACAAAAACGTGAAAGGCCTCGGCGCCGCGCTCCAGGGCCAGGTTCAAAATATCAGCAACTTCCGCAATATTATGCTTGGCAACGGTCACATTGACCTGCAGGGACTCCCCGGCACGGCGCAAGGCGTCAAAACCACGCAAGGTCTCCTGGTAACAGCCTGGTATCCGGCGGAAAGCATCATGGGTGGCGGCGCAAGCGCCATCGAGGCTGACGCTGACGCGTTTGATTCCGCAGGCCTTGATCCGCCGGGCCAAGTCATCGTCAACCAGCGTGCCATTGGTGGCCAGGGCCACGCGCGTGAAAAGGCCGCAACACGCCCCGGCAATCTCGAAAAAATCTTTCCTGACCAGCGGCTCGCCGCCGGTCAGGACCATAATCGGGTCGCCGGCGGCGCGAATGTCGCCGGCGACCTTGATAAGCTCGGCGGTAGAAAGCTCGCCCGCGGCAAAATGGTCTAAAGCCTCGGCGCGGCAATGCTGGCACGCCAGATTGCAGCGGGCGGTAAGTTCCCAGAAGACCAGGCGCAACGCATGATTAGGTTCAGAGTTCACGGCTTGTTCCGCTTCTTAGGCGGGGTTCACAGTTCACAGTTAAACTAAGGCGGGCTATGCCCGCAACCCAAACAAAACAAGGCTCACCACGGAGACACTGAGGAAGATGTTCTCCTCTCGTGTTCTCTTTCGACCAATCGTTGTGCGCATTTGCGCAGGGCGCTGCGCCCTACGCAAATGCGCACAACACTCTTGTGGGGAGAGGGAAGAGATCAAGGAGACGGATGTTCCATACCTCCGTGTCTCCGTGGTAAATCTCCTCTTGCTTTACATCTTCTTGTTTTTTAAAGCGGTACCTGATGGATCAGGTACTAACGCAGACCGATTTCCTCATCCGAAAGGTAGCAATCCGGCTCCGGCGCCCAGATATCGCCGGTAAGGGCTTCGGCCCTGACCCGGAAATTGCCGTTGCAGATCTCCAGCCACTTGCAGGCGGCACAACGGCCCTTGAGAAAGCGTTTGCGGTCGCGGAGTTTTTCCAGCAGTTCCTGGCCGGGGTCGCTCCAGATCCGGCTGAAAGGGCGCTCACGCACATTGCCGAGCGTATAGTGACGCCAGAACTGGTCGGGATGCACCGCGCCATCCCAGCCCACGCAGCCGATGCCGATCCCGCTGTTATTGCCGCCGTTCATCTTGAGCAGCTCGAGCGCCGCGGCGGCGCGCTTGGGATTTTCCGCCAAGAGGCGCAAATATAGGTAGGGCCCATCCGTGTGATTATCCACTGTCAAAACTTCTACGGAGCTTCCTTGCTCATGTAGCGAGCGCGTTGTTTTCAAGATCAAGTCCACGGTGTGCCTAGTCTCGGCATGCGGCAGGGCTTCCGCGATCAGGGCGCTGCCGCGTCCGGCATAGACGAGATGGTAGAAGCATACCCGCGGGATTTGCTCGGTCCGGACCAAGTCGAAAATTCCACCGATCTCATGGACGTTGCGGCGGGTAATCGTGAAGCGCAGGCCCACTTTCACGTTCCGCTGCAGGCAGTTGCGGATTCCGTCCAGGGCCAGGTTATAAGCCCCCTGGACTCCGCGGAAGCGGTCGTTGGCCGCAGCCAAGCCATCGAGACTGATGCCCACATAAGCGATGCCGGCGGCGCCAAGCCGCTCGGCGACCGCGGCGGTTATTAGCGTGCCATTGGTAGAGAGCACGGCTCTCATTTTGCGCTTCACTGCGCGCTCGATCAACTTGAAGATCGCAGGATGCAGCAGCGGCTCGCCGCCGGAGAAAAGGAGCACGGGCACGCCGAAATCGGCCAGATCGTCAATCAGGCGGAATCCCTCTTCCACCGTAAGCTCGCCCTCGTAGGCGCGGTTGTGGGACTGGGAATAGCAGTGCACGCAGCTCAGATTGCAGCGCCGCCCGACGTTCCAGACCACCACCGGCTTTTTATCGCTGGAATACTGAAGCAAATGCGCGGGCAGGTCGCGCGTCTGGCGGCCATAACGCAAGGGGTCGGATGGCTCGACGGTCCCGCAATACAATTTTGAGATTCCAATCATGATGCGTAACTATGCACGCTTTTCATCAGAAAATTGACGCCGACATAGGTGATCAGCACGCAAATAAAACCGATGATGGCAATCCAGGCCGCGCGGCGGCCCAGCCAGAGACGCATAAAGCGGCAGTGCAGATAGATGGCGTAGACCAGCCAGGTAATCAACGACCAGGTTTCCTTTGGGTCCCACGACCAGTAGGTGCCCCAGGCGGAATTGGCCCAAACCGCCCCGGTAATGATGCCCACGCTCAGGAAAAGAAATCCGAAGGAAATGGTCCGGGCGGTGATGATCTCAAAAGCGCCGCGAACCTCGGGGCTGGCTCTGCTTAGAGTCCGAGCCGTAATGAGATGGCCAATGGCCGCCAGAAAGGACACGGCAAAAGCGCCATAGCCGAGCATGCAAGTGAAAACATGGAAAGTCAGCCAGTTGCTGCGCAAGGCCGGCATCAGCGGCTGGATATCGGATTCAAAGGCGCTGGCATAGGCCAACACCAGGGTAGCCAGCAAAGCTGTGGCCGTTCCCAAAACCGGAATGCGGCGCGCGGCGCGCAACGCCAGGTAGACAACCACCACCGCCCAGGCCAGCACCACCAGCGATTCAAACATATTGCCGAATGGCGGCCGCCCGGCCTCCAGCCAGCGCCAGCCCAGATAACCCGTCAGGCCGAGAACACCCAACGTCAGGAGCAATGTGACCGCGCCGGCAAGCGGCCGCCGGGGAACAAACAAATTGACGGCCGCAACGATCAGCGCCAGCAGGCAGGCCACCAGACTTAGATTAAACAGCAGGGTCATGGCATTCTCCCATTTTTATTGATCAGCTATCACTTTCCACTACGAAATGCGCGAATTACGCGAAACTGATTAACGAACCGCTCATGTTCGATTAACAATACCTTGGCTGCAATTTTAGCGCCTTTCGTAGTTCCCTCTTCCCCGTTCATCATAACCTCCTGAGAAGTTGACTCCCATTGTTATTGTTGGGCACAACCTAAGCTATTGGCGCGCACATAAGTCGTTATCAGCAAACCAATGGTCATCAAGGCAAAGCCCAGGTAGACAACTCTCACGCCGGGGTCGCGCACCACCTGCAACGAAGTCCAGGTGAGATCATGCTCGTCGTAGCCGGACTGGTAAAACGTGTAGCCGCCGTAGGCCAGCGGCGCATTGACTTCGATTGTCTTCTCGCATTGCAGCGTCTGGTCTTTCAGGATGCGCAAAGTGCTTTGAAAAGATTTTATCGGGGCCTGACGCCCCGGCGTGACCGTGACCTCGTAGCCCATATCGAAAGGAATCGCCAGCGCGTTCGACGCGCCCTTTGGCGGCATGTTGAAATCGGGATAGCGCGCGAAGAGCCAGCGCTCGGTCGCGCCGCCCAAGCCGCTGACCGCCACCAGAATCGCCGGATTGCGCAGTTCGTCCGAGCGGCTGGTAACTTCCCTGGTTGTCATGTCAATCATGAAATCAGGAACGCGCCGGACGATGCGGATCTGAAACGATTCGCCGGTAACTCCCTGAGGGCTTTTGGGCGCCACCGCCAACTCCGCTCCCGGCGCAACCGGTAAAACCGAGCTCAATTTCCGCTCTGGCCAGCTAACAACCAGCTTTTCGGGATAGATATCCTTTGCCGGTTGGGCCGCATCATCCTTGGCCGGGTAGCGTTCAATGGCAAACTTGACCAGTTGCACGGTAAAAGGCAGTTGGATGCGTCCGGTTTCGGTGGAAAAAAATGTGGTGCTTTCGCCTTCGCGAAACTCAATAAAGCCGCGCTCGGCAAACAGGCCGCGGATCAATCCGCCCAGGAATATGGCCAGCAGGCTTAGGTGCACCAGGGTAGTGCCGGCAATGCGCAGGCGGCTCAGGCCGGTGGCGCGCCGCAAGGCAAAAAGCCGGCGGGAAACACAAACTAAAAGATTGCCACTTAAGATCGCCAGCAACGCGAGAAACCACCAACTGAAGAAGACATCGGTCAAACCCACCCGTGTAAACCATCCCAGGCAGTGCTCCGCGTCTGGATTTTTTTTAAGGTACTCGGCGACTTCCGCGCCCTGCGGCAGGAACGTGCCCACGGCGCAGGCCAGGGCTATCAGGCCGACGATCGCCAGAGCGAACTTCATCGAAGTCAGAAAGTCAAAAAGCCTGATACTCGAATTCCGCGACCCGGCGTTGGATTTCATCACGGCGGACCTCTATTCCTGCACACCAACAAGGGAATTACGACAACCGAAAAGCTGGCACCTTACTCCACTTACCGGGTAGAAGCAAGTCCCCCCATGTGGCACGGCTTTGTCATTCTACCACATGAACGCCGCGTGCGGACACGCGGCCTACAGAAATGGCCAAAATGGTTCCGCCAGAGGCGGATCCGCCTTTGGCTGGAAGGGGACGGTGCCCTCACCGGGCGCCTGCCCTGGCGAGAATGACGCAGCCATACGCCGACCCAGCAGCGTCGTAATGCGTCAGTCACGGGGGGAGAAATGGCGCGACCACGTGTTCCGCGTGGCTGGCGCGAGGTTTACCACGCCAGACCGGCCCAGATGTCTACGTAGGGCCTCAGCTTGCCTGCCCGCAGTGGCTGCGCCACAGACGCTGCAGGCGAGCTGAGGCCATTGGGATCGACGACCCCAAATAACCGGTTACGGAGCAGGAAAAAACGATCTTGACGCGTAATTACAATAGCACCTTGCCATGAAGAACTCTGAAGAAAAACAAAGAAAAATTGCCCACCAGAGGCGGAAACGAAGGGGAGATTGAAAGAAATGCCACATTTCTTTCAATTTATTCTGATGATTCCTTGGTTTTCTTCGTTACCTTCTGTTTAAAAATTATTATCATTTTTTAGGTTACGGGCAAAGCCCGCGTTGGGCTGTTTAGAATATGTGCTTTGGAATCAACGCGGGCGCAGAAGTTTATTGTCTTTCGTAGCGGCCCCGGATGGTTGAGCAGGTTAATGGATCATCTGCCAGGATTTGATGGCAGCGAGCGGATAGATTAACATCAGGATATTTAAGGTAAGGTTGTCCCTGACCCAGAAAAGCAACGCCAGTTCCGTCGCCACAAATAAAACCAATGACCAGCGCAGTCCGAAACAGCGCGCCAGCCCAAAGCCAATCGAGCAAAACAGAACATCCCCCAGCGAGTTGACGATCGAATCACCTTCATAACCCAGCCCGATGGTAGCTTCGCGGTAGCGCTGGATAATGAACTGGGTATTCTCAAACACCTCCCACAAAGCTTCCAGCCCGATGGCGACGCAAAATCGCCAGGCGAGCGACACGCGCGGAAACAGCCGGGCAATAATTCCATAAAACACAAGTCCGTGAAGCACGTGCGTGAAGCTGTAAGGATCGAACACATGCTGGGAATTATGAGCGCTCCAGATATCGCCGGCAAAAAATTTCAATTGACCACAGGCGCACCACCAGATTCGCGCCTGGCTGCGCAGTTCGCAGACGGCCGCCGCCAGAATCAGGCCCAGCGCCAGCCACGGCCACATCTTCTCTCGAAGTCTATTGTTAATAATATGCGCTTCCTTTCACAGTTTCAAAGGTCATGAATTTTACCCACAGAAATATGGCTTGGCAAGCGCTGAGCTGTCTCCGATCAATGCACTTGTCGGCGCAATTGCAATTTGATAAGGTTCAGGATTTTTAGACCCAGGAGCAGTCCTAACGCATAGGAGCGATGCAATGCTGGCAGTCAAGCACCTCCAGAAATCTTTCGGCCTGATCCAGGCCGTTCGCGACGTGTCGTTCCAGGTTGACCGCGGCGAGGTTCTGGGCTTGCTGGGGCCCAATGGTGCCGGCAAAACCACGACCATGCGCATGATTACCGGCTTCCTGCCGCCGGCGGCGGGAACGGCCCTTATCATGGGCCATGATATCAGCGCCGAGCCCGTTCAGGCAAAAAAGCAGCTTGGCTACCTCCCGGAAAACGCGCCGGTCTACGCCGACATGCTCGTCTGGAATTACCTGGCCTTCATCGCCGAAATCCGTGGTTTCACCGGGCGCGCCCGCGAAGAAAGAGTCCGGCAAACTATTGAAAGTTGCCGGCTGACGGACGTGCAGCACCAGGCCATCGGCACACTCTCCAAGGGCTACAAACAGCGGGTCTGCCTGGCCCAGGCGCTGCTGCACGATCCGCCGGTGCTGATCATGGACGAGCCCACCGACGGGCTTGACCCGAACCAGAAGCATATTGTCCGCACCATGATTCGCGCGATGGCCGCGCGCAAGGCCATTGTGATTTCCACCCACATCCTTGAGGAAGTGGAGGCTATCTGCACGCGCGCCATCATTATCCACAATGGCGCGATCGTCGCCAACGGCACGCCCGCCGAGCTGAAAACCAGGAGCCGCAATCATGGGGCGGTCGAACTTACCGTGACGTCGCCGTCGGGCGACCTGGTGAACAAGCTGCAGGGCCTGGCCGCGGTGGCCCGCGTGGAATCCCAGTTGCCGCGCGTCATAGCCTATCCCCGGGCCTCCGGCGATGGATCGTCCCGGCTCACCCAGGAAATTGTAAGCCTGCTCAAAGCCAATCCGGAATGGAACGTGACCGCGCTGAAAACGCTGGAAGGCCGCTTGGACGACGTCTTCCGTGAACTGACCGAAAGCAAGCAAGGAACCTGATTAATGGACTTTCTACGCAACACGCGGGCCATCAGCAAACGCGAGCTGGCCTCTTATTTTGAGTCGCCGGTGGCCTATGTCTTTATGGTGGTATTCCTGATGCTGCTCGGGTTTCTGACATTTTTCGTGGCGCGATTTTATGAGAACGGCCAGGCCGATCTGCGCGGCTTTTTCTTCTGGCACCCGTGGGTATTCCTCATGCTGGTTCCGGCGGCGGCCATGCGGCTCTGGGCGGAAGAGCGCCGGGCCGGAACCATCGAAACTCTGCTGACTCTGCCCGTAACCGCCGGGCAGGCCATTCTCGGCAAATTCCTGGCCGCCTGGATTTTTATCGGACTCATCGTGGCTTTGACCTTTCCCATCGTGCTCACTTGCGCCTACCTGGGCGCGCCGGATCGCGGCGCCATTATCGGCGGCTATCTCGGCAGTTTGCTGCTCGCCGGCGCCTACCTGGCCGTGGGCATGCTCACCTCGGCCCTGACGCGCAACCAGGTAATCAGCTTTGTGCTTTCCGTAGTCATTTGCCTGTTTCTCCTGCTGGCCGGCTGGCCGCCGGTAACGGATCTCCTGGTGCACTGGGCGCCGGGCTGGCTGGTGCGCTGCGTGGCGGCTTTCAGTTTCATGCCGCACTATGAGGCTTTCCAGAAAGGCGTGCTGGACCTGCGCGATTTTGCCTATTACCTGAGTGTGATTGTTTTCATGTTGTTCGGCACGCACCTGGTGCTGGAAAATCGGAAAGCCGCGTAATTATAGAACTAAATTCCAAAGTCCAAGCTCCAAATTCCAAGAAAATACAATCAATTAAATTTAACCAAACATATTTGAAATTTTGGTAGGGCGCTCTCGCCGAGAGCGCCGCGGACGGCTCGGCGAGCCGTCCCTACCTTGGAGTAGCCAAGCTGCGCAATAGGAAAAATGTTCAATACGAATTCTCCACCTGAGGCGGATCCGCTTGTTTTGTCTTTTCCGCCATAAGCGGATCCGCTAAAGGCGGAATTGAAATTTGATTATTCCTTGGAATCTGGATTTTGGAATTTGGAACCCATCCGTCTTTTGCATCAAAACAAAGCAACACTTATGAAAGCGCGACAACTCTGGAAATTCGCCGGCAGCCTGATAGGGCTGCTGACGTTGCTGGCCATCCTGATTGCGGCTAATGTACTGCTCAGCCGTGTGCGGGTCCGCGCGGACTTGACGGAAGAAAAACTCTACACGCTCGCCGAGGGCACGCGCACGATTCTACAGTCGCTGGACGTTCCCGTGACACTCAAGTTCTTCTTTTCCGGCAATGCGCCGGAAATACCCATGCCGCTTAAATATTTTGCCCAGCAGGTTGAAGACCTGCTGAAAGAATATGAATTGACCTCGGGCGGCAGAGTGCGCATGGAAACCTACGATCCCAAACCGGATTCGGACGCCGAGGAATGGGCGCAGCGCTACGGCCTGGCTGGCCAACAACTCGGCCTCATGGGGCCTGAACTCTACCTGGGCCTGGTAGCCGTGAAGGGCGACGCCCATGCCATTTTGCCCTTTCTCGATCCGCGCAATGAAGAGTTGCTGGAGTATAACATTACCCAATTGATTGCCCGCCTCGCTAATCCCAAAAAACCGGCTATCGGTATCCTTAGCAGTCTGCCGGTCATGGGGGTGCGCTCGTTTCCCTATGCCCTACCCGGCCAGCCCCGCCCCAAAAGCCAGCCGCCCTGGGTTGCGTTCCAGGACCTGGAAAAGGATTACGAAGTCCGACAGCTGCCGGCTGAGCCGGACGTAATTGACACGAATCTGGACGCCCTGGTGGTAGTGCATCCCAAAAACCTTTCCGAAAAAACTCTTTATGCGCTTGACCAGTTTGTCCTCCAAGGCGGCCGCCTGCTGGCGTTTATTGATCCCTTCTGCCTGGCCGAGGCCATGAGCCAGGAGCAGTCCATGGGCATGGCGCACCCCATGTCGGAACTTAGCCGTCTGACCACCGCCTGGGGCATTAACTATGAGCCTGATAAGGTTGTCGCCGATCTTGACGCCAGCACCCGCGTGCGGCGTTCTGACAATACGGTAGAAAACAACCCGGTATTCCTGAGCCTGCGCCAATTCAACATTGACGGCAAAGATATTATCACCTCGGCGCTGGAATCGCTTGCGCTGCCGACTGCCGGCGCATTTTCGGGAACACCCGCGGCCGGCTTGAGCGTTGGCTCCCTGCTGGTTTCCTCGGATCAATCGGAACTGATCAACACCATGACCGCGCAAATGGGCGAGGAAGCTGTCCGCCGCGAGTTTCGCAGCGGCTTGAAGCGCTTGAACCTGGCTATCCGCCTGCACGGCAAGTTCCAAACCGCGTTCCCGGAGGGCAAGCCCAAGGCCGCGCCTGCGCCGGATAAAGAAGCCGCCGAACCTGAGAAAGAAGCGCAACCGCCGGAAGATACTGCCCCGGCCCTCAAGGAAAGCGCCAAGCCCACCACGGTAATCCTGGTAGCCGATGTGGACCTGCTCTACGACGCCTTCGCCGTGCAGGAATTGCCTTTCTTTGGCCAGCGCGTGTTTCAGCCACTGAACGACAATATCAATTTCCTGGCCAATGCGCTGGAACAGCTTGCCGGCAGCGCGGCGCTCTCCCAGATCCGCGCGCGCGGCCGGTTCGATCGCCCATTTGACCGCGTCCTGGAACTTCAGCGCGCGGCGCAACAGCGCTGGCTGCTGCAGGAGCGCGCGCTCCAGGAACAGTTGGAGGCAACCCGGCAGCGGTTAGACAGCTTGCAGGCCAGCAAGGATAAGAGTCAGCGTTTCATCTTAAGCCCCGAACAGGAGGCGGAAATTGCCAGATTCAAGCAGGAACAGATCAAGACGCAGCGCGAGCTCAAACAGGTGCGCAAGAACTTGCGCGAAGGCATAGAGCGGCTGGGCGTGGCGGTCAAAGCCATCAACATCCTTTCCATGCCGGTCCTGGTTTGCCTGGCCGGCATGGCCTTTGCCTGGCATCGGCGGCGAAGCGTGGAGCATTGACCGCTAATATATTTGTGAATCTTGTACCTCTTTGTGGCTAATTTTTCATTACTGCTATGAAGCCGCGTAATCTTATCCTGCTCGTGGTCGCAGCGGCGGTTCTGGTCGGCTGGGCGGCCTGGGTACTGCGGCCGCCGGCAAAACCGGAAATCGTCCTGATCGGCACGAAAATCCTGCCGGGGTTGCCGATCAACCGCGTGAACAAGATCGTGCTGGCCACCACCAACGCCACGCTCACCCTGGCCAAAGCGAAAGGTATTTGGGCAGTGGCTGACCGGTTCAATTATCCCGCCGCTTTCGACAAGATCGCCGAGAGCCTCATTCAACTAAGTGAACTGAAGGTCGGCCAAGTGGTAAGCGCGGACGAAAAGCAGAAGGGCGCTTTTAATCTCCTGGACCCCAGCGGAACCTCGCCGGCGCCGAAGGAGCACTGTGGCACCCGCCTGGAACTGCGGGACGAAAACGACGGGCTGCTGGCCTGGCTGCTGATCGGCAAACCTTTTATGCGCGCGGCCGCGCCCGGCGGCATGTCCAGCCCGTGGTCCTTCGGCGATTATCCTGACGGGCAATACGTGTTGGGCGCCAATGATCGCGTCTTCCTGGTCAGCCAGAATCTCGCGGAGCTGACCGTTGCGGCCAAGGACTGGCTGGAAAGCGAACTCTTTAACGAGAACGCCACCAACCTCCAGGAAATTTCCGTAACCGGGCCCTCGCGCGAGCCGATCAAGCTCGCACGGCCAAAGGAAGGCGGGAGTTTAGTCTTGGAAGGGCTCTCCCCTGAACAGGGCACATTGGACGGCGCCAAGGGTGATCAACTCAGCGGCGCCTTAAGTTTCCTGAGATTTGACGACATTGCCGATCCGGCCCTGGCTGCCAAGGAAACCGGCCTGGATCAGCCGGTGTTATTCGAAGCTCGCACCAGCCTGGGGCGCACCTACACCATTCGCATCGGCAACACGCTGACCAACGACGCTTTGGCGCGTTATGTTCAAGCGGCGGTATCCTGGCAGGCGCCGGCGGGATCGCAAGCCACGGAGAAAGAAGCCACGGAAAAATTAGAGACCGCGACCAACGAAGTAGCGGCAGCTCAGGCTAAGGAACAGCAGGCCGCAGAAGCCATGGCGCTCAACGAGCGCTTAGCGCCATGGATTTATATTCTCAAGTCCTATCGGGTGGAGCCGTTCCTGATTAAGCGCGCCGACCTGATCAAGAAACCGGAAGCGCCCCAGCCAGACGCCGGCCTGCCCGCCGTAACCCCTGTGGCGAAGGAGGGACGACAGACGACGGACACCGGAGGGCAGATGACAGAAACTGGAAAATAGATGATTTGATGATTGGTTGATTCGTAAAAACTAAGAACCGCAGCCTTACCAATCGTCGAATCACCGAACCAACGAATCATCAAATTCCCAGCGGGGAGTTCAAGCTATGGCTATAGATCACGTTGAAATTACCAAGACCACTGACCTGATTCACGAACACACCAAGGTCATCGAACAAGTCCGCTCAGAGGTGATGAAGCTGCTGGTAGGCCAGGAGCGCATGCTGGACCGCATGCTGATCGCGCTTTTCGCGGGCGGGCATATCCTGCTGGAAGGCGTGCCCGGACTGGCCAAGACCATGGCGGTGAAAACGCTGGCCCAGGCGCTGGCGCTCAAGTTCCAGCGCATCAGTTTCACGCCGGACTTACTGCCGGCCGACCTGATCGGCACGCAAGTCTACGATCCGCGCACCGGCGCGTTCACCCCGAAACAAGGGCCGGTCTTCACCAATTTCCTGCTGGCGGATGAAATCAACCGCGCCCCGGCCAAGGTGCAGTCGGCCTTATTGGAGGCCATGCAGGAACACCAGGTGACCATTGGCGATAAAACCTATCCCCTGCCCGAGCCCTTCCTGGTTATGGCCACGCAGAACCCCATCGAGCAGGAAGGCACCTATCCCCTGCCCGAAGCCCAGATTGACCGCTTCATGCTCAAGTGCAAAATCAGTTATCCCTCCAAGGACGATGAGCGCCGGATTATGAACCGCTTCACGCGCAAACTGGATGCGCAGATCAATGCCGTCATGACCGCCGCGCAGATTTTTCAGTTGCGCGAACTGCTGGATCAGGTCTATTGCGACGAGAAGGTCGGCGATTACATTCTCGACCTCGTGTTTGCCACGCGGGAGCCCTCGGCCTACAACCTGAAGGCTGATCACCAGATTGAGTACGGGGCTTCGCCGCGGGCCACGCTTTACCTGAACCTGGCCGCGCGCGCCAACGCCCTGCTGCATGGCCGCGGCTATGCCACCCCGCAGGACGTCAAGGAAATCGCCCACGACGTGCTGCGCCATCGGATTATCCTGACTTACGAGGCCGAGGCCGAAGAAGTTACCAGCGAAGACCTGGTCACGCGCCTGTTGGAAACCATCCCCGTGCCGTGAAAGAATGGTTAATGGGAAATGGTCGATGGTTTACGAATCAAAATCCAGGCGCATTCCGTCATTCCCGCGCAGGCGGGAATCCAGTTTGTAGCCGCGCCCGCCCGCCTGCAACGCTGTGCGTAGCACTGCGGGCAGGTG
>JACPGM010000143.1 GCA_016188985.1 Lentisphaerota bacterium
AAACCTGCTTAAACATCGTGTATTTTTTCATCGCTGGAATGATCCCTCCTTTCATCCTTTGCCGTCATTATTTCATGACGGTTGGATCATTCCAGCTTTTTCATTTTCTATGGGATGCTAATGTTACTAATCATCAACCATTTTCCATCAACCATTCCTTATTGACCCATCAACCATTCCTTACTCATGTACCTGAAATTCTACGGATTCAAGGAAGCACCGTTTAACATCACGCCGGACCCGCGCTTTCTGTTTTTTGCCCGGCACCACCGCGAGGCGTTTGATCATCTGATCTACGGCATTGAACACCGCAAGGGGTTCATCAAGCTGACCGGCGAAGTAGGTTCCGGCAAGACCACCATCTGCCGGGCGGTGCTCTCGACGCTCTCGCCGAACGTCAAAACTTCCCTGGTGTTGAACCCGTGGCTGACGGAAAACCAGCTCTTGCGGGCGATCCTCAAGGATTTCGGGCTGACGGTTAAGAGCCGGGACCGGCTGAGTTGCCTGGAAACCCTGAACACCTTTCTGCTGGAACAGTTGCACCAGAACAACAACGTAGCCTTGATAATTGACGAGGCCCAGGACCTGACGCCAGCCGTGCTTGAGCAGATCCGGCTGCTTTCCAACCTGGAAACGGACCAGCACAAGCTCTTGCAGATCGTGCTCTGCGGCCAGCCGGAGCTGCGCCAGCGCCTGGCGGCGCCGGAGCTGCGCCAGTTGCGCCAGCGGATCACCGTGCGCTATCATCTTTTTCCTTTGACAGAAGCCGAGTTGAAACAATACATTGAACATCGCCTGAAGTTGGCCGGCTGGCCGGGCGGCGAGCTTTTCAGCAATGAAGCCGTCCACCGCGTGTATAATTATTCCCGGGGCATCCCCCGCCTGATCAACGCCGTGTGCGATGTGACCTTGCTGGCCGGATATGTGGCGGGCGTCCGCCGAATTGACCAGGAATACGTGCAAAAGGCTATTCAGCAGTTAGAGGGGGGATCATGAGCTTAATTCAGGATGCTTTAAAACGACAACAACAGGAAGCGGAAGGCGGTGGTCCGAAGGCGGCGGCAAGCGCTCCCCCCGATGAGTCGGCTCCGGCGATTGTCCCGGAGAGTATGCCGGCGCCGGCGCGCCCTGAACCGCAGGCGACCGAGGCGGCGGTATTCGAGCCGGAGATCCACAGAAAATCAGGCAAACAGATTGCGCTTATTATTCTTTCCTGTCTGCTGATTGTCTGGGGCAGCTTCTTTCTGGCCGGGCTATACCTGAAAATGTACCTGAAAAGTTTGGCCCAGCTCCCTTTGCCTGGTCTATTCCAGCCGTCCTTGCAGCAGTCCTCGCCGTTGGGCGAATCTTTCCAGCTACCGGCTGAGCTGCCCGAACCGGTAATTACACCGGCGGCGGATTCCGCGCCAGCCATAGCCGGCGAAGACGAAACTAAACCTGACGCGCAAGAATTGCCGGTAGCCACGCTGCCGGCGCCGGGCGTCTGGCCGCGGTTGAAACTCTCGGCCGTTTTCAGCGACCTCGGTTCCGGCCAGGCCGGCGCGCGCTTGAATAATCGGCTGGTCCTACTGGGCGGCAAGATTGATGGTGTTACCCTGGTCGAAATCCGCTCCGATGGCGTGATGCTGAAAAGTGGTTCGGCCGTGCGCTTCCTGAAAATGGGTGCGACCCTGCATTGAAGGCAGTCTGATTGCAAGGTAGCCGCCGGTCTTAGTGCTCAGATTCCGTCTTCGCCTTTTTCAGTTTTTCCAGGGCTGCATCAAAGTCGGCGGGGGTTACCAGGTAACGATGACAAGTTTTGCCGGTCAGATCTTCGAGGTCCTGGTTGAGTTGGGTATCGTACGGGTTTAACACGGCGACCAGGACGTCGTTCCCCATAAGTTCAAAGGCCAGCGCCCCGCGTTTAATGCAGAACTCCATGGGCAGCAGCGCCGCGGTCGCCGGCGGAATATCGAAATTGGCCAGGGAAATGATCGGCAAACTGCAGGCGGCGGAGACAAACACCATAACATCGTTTAAGGCGGGATGGTTGCGATCATGGAGCACGTGCAGGGTAGAAGTCGGTACTTCGAGCGTGCGGGCTGAATTTTCCGAGAGGTCGTGCACCACTTGGGCATAGTCTTCCTGGCTGAGCTTGTTGGCCTGCAGCAGGTTCCAAGCCATGGCAATTTCGCTGGCAATATTGGCGGCGCGCCGCGCGAGCAGGTCCTTCTCGTCCTCCACCAGCGCCATGACCTTCCCGGGCTTCAGGTTTTCCAGGTGGCTCAGCGCCGCTCTGACTTCGGACTCGTTGCCGTCAAACTGGCGAATGCGGCCGAGCAATTCGGCAATGGTGTCTTCGTCGGTTCCATCTGCCAGCACGCGCGCCAGGCGCAGGGTGTAAGTCTTGGCACGGGTATGGTCGCCGACCTTCTCATAGGCGCTGGAGAGCATTTCGAGCGAGAGCCGGTCATTGGGCATCGCCTCCAGGATTTTTTCGAAGTAGGCAATGGCGTTCCAGCTCTCGGCTTCGGCTTCCGACATTGACTTGGCGCTCTTGGGATCGGCCATACTTGCCCTCCGGGGCTATGGGCTCATTACGAAATTCCCAGCGATACTCGCTGGGCTATGATGTTCGGCCCCTTTGGGGTCGTGTTTCTCTATCTGCCTGCCATGCCTTAGGCAGGTCCGCCTCTGGCGGAAAGGGCAGCTACATCATAGCCGGGGGTGCAACCCCAGGACAAAATGTGTTGCCCTAAACCCTCCCGCCCCCTGTGGGGGTGCTACTCTCCCCCGGCTGATAAATGAGTTGATTCTGCAAAGATTGCGGTCATACTATAAGTGTGGTGGCCTGCAAAAAACAAGCACAAAGTCGCATGGCGGACGACAGGTAATCTTCCGCGTGGTAGGCAACATGGCCGATGAGCAAACCATTACGAGCCGCGCGGCAACTTCGCCGGCGCGGGAATCAATTGGCGAGCGCCTCACCACCATCTTGTTGCGGCGCAAGATGATTGCGCCGGACGCGCTCGCGTCGGCGCGCACGGCCGCCCAGGCCGAAAGCCGACGCCTGGAGGAATACCTGGTTGAGAACAACATTGTCAGCGATACCGCCATGACCCTGGCTTTGGCCGAGTTCCTGGCGATCCCGCCAATGACCCTTGGACGCTTTTCGCTGGACAGCCAGTTGCTGAAGCTGATTCCGCCGGAGCTGTGTTTGCGGCTCGCGGCCGTGCCCATCGCGCGCGTAGGCAAAACGCTGACCGTGGCCGTGGGAGATCCCTTCAATCTGGGTGCGCTGGATGAAATTCATTTCATGACCGGGTTGAACGTCGTGCCGGTCGTGGCCACCGAGCGGGAAGTGCGCGAGCTCCTGCAGAAATCAGCCGAAAAGTCCGCGCCGGACCTGGAGGACATGCTCAAGAACGCGATGGAAAGCGAGGATGTGGAAGTCGGCCAGGCGCAGCAGGAAGAACTCAGCCTGGACCAGATGCTGGAGAGCGCCGAAGGCGCGCCGGTGGTCCGCATTGTCAACTCCATCATCGTGGAAGCCATGCGGCGGCTGGCCAGCGATATCCACATTGAGCCGATGGAAAAAACATTGCGCCTGCGCTACCGCATTGACGGCGACTTGTATGAGATGCCGGGCCCGCCCAAGAACCTGCAGCCGGCCATCATTTCGCGCTTCAAGATCATGTCGGGCATGGACATCGCCGAGCGGCGCTTGCCCCAGGATGGGCGGTTCAATATCAAGGCCCTGGGCAAGGAAGTGGATGTGCGCGTCAGTTTGCTGCCTCTGATTCACGGCGAAAAAATCGTCATGCGGATTCTCGACAAGAGCAACCTCGCGCCCAGTCTTTCAGCCCTGGGCCTGGACGCAAAAGCTTACGAGTCCCTGATTTATGCCATCAACCAGCCGCACGGCATTATCCTGGTTACCGGGCCGACCGGCAGCGGCAAAACCACGACCTTGTATTCCTGCCTGCAGGATCTCAATAAGCCGGACGTTAATATCATGACCACCGAGGAGCCGGTGGAATACCAGTTAGCCGGCATTACCCAGGTTCAGATTAATGAAGATGTGGGCCTGACCTTCGCCAGCGCCTTGCGGGCCATCGTGCGCCAGGACCCCGATATCGTCATGGTCGGCGAAATCCGCGACCACGAGACCGCCGCCATCGCCGTGAAAGCGGCCCTGACCGGGCAACTGGTCTTAAGCACCCTGCATACCAATGACGCCGCCGGCGCCATTACGCGCCTGCGGGATATGGGCATCGAGGCCTTTATGCTGGCCTCCGGCCTGATTATGGCCCAGGCCCAACGCCTGTATAAGAGATTGTGCACGGTCTGCCGGCGGCCACGCGAACTGCCGCGCGATTACCTGAGGCTTAACCGCCTGGACCCCAAGGACTTTGAAGGCGCGCAACTGTACGAACCGGCCGGCTGCCCCAAATGCGGCAAGACCGGCTTTAAGGGCCGAAACGCTTTAATGGAAATTCTGATGGTGGATGACGCCATCCGCCAATTAATTCTCAAGGATGCCAGCGCCACGGAATTGGCCCAGAAAGCCATTGCCAACGGAATGATGACCTTGAAAATGGTCGGCCTGGAAAAAATCAAGGAAGGCGTTTCCAGCCTGGAAGAAATTCTGAGCGTAACCGGCGGGGAATAGCAAGAAAAAGATTATGGACCGGCAATCATTCAGCGACAAGCTCAGCCTGATTCTCTTGCGGCGCGGCATGATCAGCCCCGCGGCTCTGCAGGAGGCCCAGCAAACCGTCCAGGAGCAGGGCCAGCGGCTGGAGGAATACCTGGTCGCCAAACAAGTGGTCAACGAGACCCAGATGACCCTGGCCATTGCCGAGTTCCTGGGCCTGGCGCCCATCTCGCTGGCGCATTTCATACCGGATGAAAGCCTGCTGAAGCTGGTCCCGCGCGAGACCATCAAACGTTGCCTGGTCATTCCCTTGGCCAAGGTGGGCAAGGTGCTGACCGTCGCCCTGAGCGATCCCTTCAACGTCGGCACCCTTGATGAGCTCCAGTCCACGACCGGTCTCAAGATCGTGCCGGTGGTCTCACCGGAGAAGGAAGTAAAGGATGTCTTGCAGAAATTTTATGAGCAGACCTCGCCGGACCTCCAGCAAATTCTGGAAAATGTGGCGGGCGATGAGGAAGTGGAAGTCAGTCACGAAAAACAGGAGGAAATCAGCCTGGATGAGATGCTGTCCCAGACTGAGAGCGCGCCGGTAATCCGGATTGTCAACTCCATTATCGTGGAAGCGTTGCGGCGGCGCGCCAGCGATATCCACATGCAACCGATGGAAAAAACATTGCGCCTGCGCTACCGCATTGACGGCGATCTCTACGAGGTGCCCAGCGCGCCCAAGAACCTGCAGGCGGCCATCGTTTCGCGCATCAAGATCATGGCCAATATGAACATTGCCGAGCGCCGCGTGCCCCAGGACGGACGCTTCCGCGTCAAGGCCCTGGGCAAGGAAGTGGACGTGCGCGTGAACCTGTTGCCCATGATTTTCGGCGAAAAAGTCGCCATGCGTATCCTGGATAAAGCCAGCCTGGCGCCCAGCCTCGCCGCCCTGGAGCTGGACAAGCGCGCTTATGAGGCGTTTGCCTACGCCATCAGCCAGCCGCACGGCATTATCCTGGTCACCGGACCAACCGGCAGCGGCAAGACCACGACCTTGTATTCCGCATTGCAGGACCTCAATAAGATGGAAGTCAATATCGTGACCACTGAGGATCCCGTGGAATATCAGTTGGCCGGCATTAACCAGGTGCAGGTCAACGAGAAAGTGGGCTTGACTTTCGCCGGCGCCTTGCGCTCAATCCTGCGCCAGGACCCCGATATCGTCATGGTCGGTGAAATCCGCGACCTGGAAACCGCGGCCATCGCCGTGAAATCGGCCCTGACCGGACACCTGGTCTTGAGCACCCTGCATACCAATGATGCGGCAACTTCGGTTACCCGGCTCAGGGACATGGGGGTTGAGCCGTTTCTGCTGGCCTCCTGCCTGGTTTTGGGACAGGCCCAGCGTCTGTATAAGAAGCTGTGCCCGGCCTGCCGCAAGCCGGCCAAACTTTCGCTGGAAAATCTGCGGATGTATAATCTGGATGCCAAATATTTTGAAGGCGCCACTTTGTTCACCGCGGCGGGTTGCCCCAAGTGCCTGAATATCGGGTACCGCGGGCGCGGGGCACTGATGGAAGTGCTGCCGGTGGATGACGCTATCCGCCATTTGATTTTGAAAAATGCCAGCACCGGCGAAATCGCCAAAAAGGCCGTTGAAAATGGCATGCTGACCCTGCGTATGGTCGGGCTGGAGAAAGTCAAGCAGGGCATTACCACCTTGGAAGAAGTTCTCAGCGAAACCGGCGGAGATTAAATCATGGCTGTCTTTCGAACCCAAGCCGTTAAAGCTGCGCCGGCGGCCGCGCCGACCGCCGCGCCGCCGTCCGCCCAGCGCCCGGCGGCGCGCGCCGCCGCTGAGCCGCGTCGGACCAAGGCCGCCGCCACCCGCGTGGTGGGCGCCAAGAGTATCCGCAACAAGGAACTGCCGCCCTTTTCCCGCCAGCTTTCCGCCATGCTCCTGGCCGGCATGCCGCTCATCCAGGCGCTGGATGCCCTGGAAGACCAAACCAGCGATAAGAATTTCAAGATGGTGGTGCTCGGCTTGAAAAATTACCTGCATGGCGGCGCCTCGTTTTCGGAGGCCCTGACCCACTACCCCTCAATCTTCGACCAGCTCTACGTCAATATGATCAAGGCCGGCGAATCCGGCGGCCAGTTGGGCGAAACCGCCGCGCGTTTGGCTGGCTTCCTGGAAGACGCCGCCAAGCTGACCCGCAAGGTGAAGTCGGCCATGAGCTATCCCGTGATCGTAATGTGTATCGCCCTGGGAATTGCCACCGCCATGATTCTGTTCATTGTGCCGGTCTTCGCCAAAATGTTCGCCGAGTTCAACCAAAAATTGCCGGCGCCGACCCAGTTCCTGATCAATATGAGCAACACGTTAAAGTCTTACGGCGTCTATGTGCTGGCCGTGGGCATCGGCGCGTTTATTGCCTTTCAGCAATGGAAGAAAACCAGCCGGGGCGCCTATCGCCTGTCCGCCTTTGCCCTGAAAATACCCGTGATCGGCGAACTGAACCGCAAGGTTGCCACCAGCCGGTTTGCGCGGACCTTTGCCCAACTGCTGAAAAGCGGCGTGCCTATCCTGCAGGCGATGGAAATTGTCTCCCGCGCCACGGGCAACCGGGTGTTCGAGAGCGTCATTCTCGAAGCCCGCACTACCGTCGAACAGGGCGAGACGCTCTCCAGCGCCCTGGTGAAATACTCCTGTTTCCCGAAATTGCTGGTGCACATGCTCGCCGCCGGCGAAAAAACCGGCAAGATTGACGAGATGATGCAGAACATCGCCGACTTTTATGATGACGAGGTGGACACCATGTTAAGCGGCTTAACCTCGCTCATCGAGCCGATGCTGATGATCTTCCTGGGCGTGGTTATCGGTGGAATTGTCATCTCCATGTTCCTGCCTATCTTCAAGATGGGCGAGGTGGTCGGCGGCGGCTAAGTCCGCCGAAATCAAACTGGGTGAACCCTTTCCGCCTCTGCATTAAGACCGCGCGCTCAGTAAGCCGCCCGACCGTGCTACGGCTTCTTCGTCAGGCGAAAGAACGCCACCAGCGCCACAATCAGAATCACCGGCACAAAGATCAACCATATATTGCTCATCGTTTCCCTCCTGGGCCTATCCTATCCACTTAAAGATTCTCTTTCAATCTGGTTCAGCTTCCAGGGCTCAGGTCATCCTATCCGTTGGGCGGCGCGAAAGTCTCATCAGCAGCTCCTCGTATGAAAATCTACTGCTATTGAGAAACATACACATTATTATCGGTAAGTGACAACTGTTGCCAAGAATGAAAATCGTGAAGATTTGCGGTTTTATCGGGGAAAATACTTGCCAAGGGCGGGTAGATGTATTATCAACAAAGGCCTGTTGCGGAATGTTGCCACCGACAATCTGACTAAGCACCAAGGAAAGGAGCCGTATGTATTCGGCCTCGGATTTGCGCAAGGGCTTGCGCGTTGAGCTTGACGGCGAGCCTTACATCATTACCGACTTCAATTTCGTCAAGCCGGGCAAAGGCCCCGCCATTTACAACTGCCGGCTGAAAAATATGGTCACCGGCGCCACGCTCAACCGCAGTTACCGGTCCAATGACACGTTTGTGGAGCCGCAACTGGAAGAGCGCACCATGCGCTACTCCTATCAGGATGGCGACGATTACGTCTTCCTCGACAAGAATTTCGAGCAGTTGAACGTCCGCGCCGAAGTGCTGGGCAATAACCGCTTTTTCCTGGTCGAAGACCTGGAAGTGGAAATCCTGATTCACAACGGCGCGCCGATCGGCGTGGAATTGCCCACCTTTGTCGAAAAAACCATTGTGGCCACGGATCCCGGCCTGCGCGGCGACACGGCCACCAATGTCCAGAAATCGGCCAAGCTCGAGGGCGACTACGAAATCCAGGTGCCGCTCTTCATCAACCAGGGCGACGTGATCCGGATTGACACCCGCACCGGCGCCTACTGCGACCGCGTACGCACGGCCTGAACCAGACGCCAGACGACGGCCTGCCCGCAGAAGCCTTGGCGAAAGCGGGACAACAGACGACGGACAACGGATGGCGGAAGATCTTAATTTAGAATAATGAACCGTGGCTGGATCTTCTCCATTATCCCGGTTCCGGCCGGTGCTGGAACTGCGCGCGCGCATTCTCCAGGCCATCCGGCTTTTTTTTGAGGCCCGTGGTTTCCTGGAAGTGGAAACGCCGGTGCGTATTGCCGCGCCTGCCCCGGAATTGTATATTGATGCCCTGAGCTGCGGCGACACCTGGCTGCGCACCTCGCCGGAACTCGAGATGAAGCAGTTGCTGGCCGCCGGCTATGAACGCCTTTACCAGATAGGCCCCTGCTTCCGGCAAAACGAGCAAGGGCCCCGGCATCATCCTGAGTTCACCATGCTGGAGTGGTACCGCGCGCGCGCTGACTACCGGGATATCCTGGCCGATACCAAGGCGCTCATCGCAGCCGTGGCCGAAGCGGTCCTCGGCCGAACCTGGCTGGACTACGATGGGACGCGCATCGAACTGATGCCGGTCTGGGAGGTCATGACCGTGCCCGAAGCGTTCCAGGCCTTTGCCGGCTGGAATCCGGTTGAGCATTTCGACGCCGAGCGCTTCAATTCTGACCTGGTAAATAAAATTGAGCCGAACTTACCCCGCGGGTGCCCGGTGATATTGATGGATTATCCCGCTCCCCTGGCCGCGCTCGCCCGCCGCAAGCCTGCCCGCAATGCTACGTATAGCGTTGCAGGCGGGTTGGCCGACCCGCGCGTGGCCGAACGCTGGGAATTGTATATCGGCGGAATCGAGCTGGCCAATGCGTTCAGCGAACTCACTTGCCCGGCGGAACAACGGGAGCGGTTCGAGGCCTGCGCCGCTG
>JACPGM010000015.1 GCA_016188985.1 Lentisphaerota bacterium
GCCGCGGATTTTGATGGCGATGGCAAGGCGGACCCGGTGGCGGTGGACAGCTCCGGCAATTGGTTCTACTGGCATTCCAGCCAGAGTTTTAGCCGCGAGGGTCCAATTGAGCTTGGCCTGAGCGACTTGTCCCCCATAGCTTCAGCGTCGGGGGATGCCAATGGCGATGGCCAGGGAGATTTTGCCGTAGTGTCCGGCAACGCCGGATGGTATTTCTTCCTCTCCTCAAGTAACGGCTACACTCTCCAGGGCCCGGAACCGTTGGGCCTGACCGGCACGCCCTTGCTGGCAGATTTCGATGGCGATGGCAAGGCCGATCCGACCATTGTCTCGGCCAGCGGCCTCTGGACCGTCTGGCTCTCGGGCCGGAGCTATGAATCAGCTTCAGGGCAGTTTAGTCAGTCAACAGTTAACAGTTCACAGTTTGTTGCAGCCGACTTCAATGGCGATGGGCTTGCCGATCCGGCCATGGTCGCGGCCAATGGGGACTGGTATGTCTGGTCATCCAGCGCATTTTATACCAGGAGCGGACCGTTCAACTTCGGAGTGAGCGGCAAACCCGTGGCCGGCGATTTTGACGGCGATGGCAAGGCCGATCCGTGCATTGTAGATTCCTCCGGCAACTGGAATCTTTTCCTTTCCGATTCCTTCTACACCCGCTCCGGCCCCTGGTATTTGGTTTTACCCTGAGGGCAGAAAGGTGTTGCCGTAGAATGCCGCCATACCCTCCTGCGCCCCGCCTTCGCCAAAGGCTTCGGACGGGCGGGGCAAGGCTACGGCGGGCAAGCTCTGGCGTCCTACAGTTGGTCTTGTCCTGAGCATAGTCCCGATGAATTCGGGACTCTACATATATTTCGGTGGTCAGCGTGTAGAGCCGGTTTTATACCGGCTACGTTCGGCCCCTGGTATTTGGGGTAGGGCGAAGCATTCCGCCTTCGCGGGGGCTGCTATTCAACAACCACGACAGGATAGTCCCGGGAGCACCCTTATTTGGTTTGGTTCGTGGTGATAGTGGCTGCGCTGGTATTAGTGACTGCCTCCGGGGCGGCAACCGCCTGCGACAGGCGGCGCAGTTTGAAGAGGCGCTGAACATCGCGGCCGGAGAGGAGAATGAGGGCCGCAATCAGCAGCGCGAAAAAAAACTGGTGGATCGCGAGGGCCACGCGCGGATGAACCCTCCGGCGCGTAAGCAGTTCCCAGAGCGCAAAGAGAATATGCCCGCCATCGAGGACCGGAATGGGCAGGAGATTGATGATTGCCAGGTTGACGTTGAGGAAGCACAGGAACCAGAGGGCGATCATCAGGCCTTTACGCACGGCATCGAGAATCATGTAAATGATTATCGGCGGCCCGCCGAGCCCTTCGATGGTGGAGCGGGCTTCGCGCGGGGTCAGCAGCGCGCGCACTGCCCGCAAAATGGAAGTGGCGTGGCTCTTTAACTGGCTGCCGGGCGGGATGTGGACCACTCGATCGTAGTCCACGGCCAGCGGGTCGAAACGGATGCCGATCCGGGCGCGGCCCAAGGCAGAGTCGGATTGCGGCGTTACGCTGAGCGCCAGCGTCTGAGCGCCGCGTTCGACTTCGAGCGCCGTGGCCAAACCCGGTCGCGCCGATACCAGTGCAATCAGGTGATCCACGCTGAGCACGGTCTCGCCGTTGAATCTTTTAATGACGTCTTCCGGGCGGACTCCGGAGAGTTCAGCGCTGCCGCCGGCTTCCACGGCCATGACTTTGCAGAGCGAGACTTCGCGCAAACCGGCCACGGTGCGAAACCCCAGGGCGTTTTTTTCGGTGGGCACTCTGATGGTCGGCGTGCCTTCCGCCCGGCGGATGCTGAAAGCTACTTCCTCAAGGCGCGCGCATTCCTGGATCATCTCGCTCCAATTACCCACGTTCGCGTCGTTCACCGCCATAATTTCGTCGCCCAGACGCAGCCCTTGTCGGTAGGCGGCGGAGTTGGTCTCCACAAATCCTATGGTGGCCGAGCGCTCGGCCGGGGTGGAGGGCTTGCCAAAAAAATACACGATCCAGGCGATAATAATGGCCAGCGCCAGGTTGCCGCCCGAGCCGGCCGCCGCCACGATAATTTTTTTCCAGGGCGCGACAAAGGGCAAGGGTTCAGGGAGAGGCGGCGGCGGTAAGGACGCGCCCCCTTGTGGCGCGGCCACAGATTCGGCGCCATCGGCTTGTTTCGGCTTCGCGGCCGGCAGGCCGCCGGTCGGGTCCATCTGGGGCAGCTCGACGTAGCCGCCGATGGGGAAAATGCCGATCTTGTAGGTTGTGCCGCGATATTTTCTTTTCCAGATGGCCGGCCCGAAGCCCAGGGAGAAAACTTCTATGACCATTTTGAACACGCGGGCGGCGAGGAAGTGCCCCAGTTCATGGGCAAAAATGACAGCGCCGAACAGGAGCACGACAATCAAGGTCAGGTAAATGTAGTTGGCGATCATGCGATTATCCTTTGAAGGGCTGGGCCTTGACAAATCTTGAGATTCCTCGACTCCACTTTCCGCCATAGGCGGATCCGCCTTCGGCGGGTGTTCCGCTCGGAATGACAAATACCCTATCGGTTGTCATCCCGAGCTTGTCGAGGGATCTCATGTGCATTAACGAACCTCGATATTCTCCGCATAGCTAACGATCTGCTTCATTATTCTTTAATCAGGCTGGCGGCTTCGGCGCGCGCCCAACGGTCGGCCGCCAGAATGTCCGGCAGATCCGGGTCCGCCAGGGCCGTATGCCGGAGCATGACCTGTTCTACCGTGCGCCAGATGCCGGAGAAGGATAAGGCGCCGTTGAGAAACTCCTGGACGGCCACCTCGTTAGCCGCGTTCAGGATTACCGGCATGGTGCCGCCCGCGCGGGCGGCCGCGCGGGCCAGGGCAAGGCCGGGGAAGCGCGTCTCATCCGGCGCCGCAAAATGCAGCGCGCCCAGCCGCGCCAGGTCGAGCTGCGGCAGGCCGCTATCAAGGCGCTCCGGCCAGGTAAGCGCAAGCTGGATGGCAAAACGCATGTCGGACACGCTGAGCTGCGCCAGGATATTGCCGTCGTAAAATTCGATCAGGGAATGCACGATGCTTTCCGGATGAAGCAATACCTCGATGCGATCGAGCGGCACGCCAAAGAGCCAGTGTGCCTCGATAATTTCCAGGCCCTTATTCATCATGGTGGCCGAATCCACCGTTACCTTCCGGCCCATATTCCAGCGCGGATGTTTCAAGGCTTCGGCCACGGTAACTTTGTCCAGGTTGATGCGCGGGTTATGGGCAAATGGCCCGCCCGAGGCCGTCAGGATAAGACGGCGCACTTGACCCTCCTGTTGGCCGGCCAGGCATTGAAAAATCGCGCTGTGTTCGCTGTCCACCGGCAAGATCCGCGCGCCGCTTAAGCGGCTTTCTTGCATAACCTTGCTGCCGGCGGCCACCAGAACTTCCTTGGTTGCCAGGGCTACATCCTTACCCTGGCGCAGCGCCGCCAACACTGCGCCCAAGCCGGCCAGGCCCACGACGGCCACGAGCACAATATCGGCCTCCGGCAGCGTGGCTAACTGCTCCAGCCCGGTTGGGCCGGCCAGGATCTTCAGGCCGCTCGGAGCCAGGCGTTGGGCGCGCTGCGCCGCTTGCGGATCGGCTACGGCCACATGCTCAACGGCGAAAACGCGCGCCTGCTCCAGCAGGCGCTCAACATTTTTTTCAGCGGCCAGGCCGATAACCCGGAACCGACCAGGCAGGCTCGCGACCACCCGCAGGGCGCTTTCGCCGATTGAGCCGGTGCTGCCCAGGATGACAAGATTCTTAGGAGTGGCGCTCATCAGGCCAACAGAATTTTGGTGTACATATACAGCGCCGGCGCGCCGAACAGGAGACTATCCAACAAATCCAACGCGCCGCCCATGCCGGGTATGAGTTGGCCGGCATCCTTGCTGTTGGCCGCGCGTTTGAGCATGGATTCGGTCAAATCGCCCACCATGCCCGCCAGCGGCAGCAGGATGCCAAGGATCAGGGCATCGTAGATGCTCATGCTGATAAGGCCGAACTGTCCGTCGAGAAGCAAGTAGAAGCCCAGGCTGGCCAGCCAGCCGGCGATTACGCCGCCGATAAATCCTTCCCAGGTTTTGTTCGGGGAAATGCGCGGAATCAATTTGTGGCGGCCCAAGCGGCTGCCGATAACGAAGGCGCCGATATCCGTGATTTTGACCACGGCAATCAGATACAACACCAGCAGGCGGCCGGTCGGCCCGAGGGGGCCGAGCCAGGAAGGACATTCCCAGGTGAAGGCCAGCTTGGTGAAATAGTTGAACAGGAAGGGCACGTAAAAAATTCCGAAGAGCGTGCTGGCGATCGTGGTAAGGGGTTGCTCGTTGTTTTTCTGCGGAAATTGCCGGATAAGAATGGCGATGATGGTGACAAAGAGAATAAGCAACTCGTGCTCATAGACCAGCGTCGCGGTTTTGAGGGTGAACGATAACCAGGTTCCGGCAATTATCAGGATGCCCGCCACGATGCCCATGATTTGAAAGCTGGGAATCGCCAGGGCGGTGGGCAAGCGGTAAAATTCCGACAGGGCAACCGTCGCTATGGCGCAGAGCAGCGCGCAGATGCTGAGCGATGGCGCCCAAAAGCTGACTACCAGCAGTAGCGCTGTCAGGCATAGCCCGCTCCCAATGCGTTGTGACAATCTAGTCATACTGACTCCTTAGGCAATCATCGGCATGGTTCAATATTGGGTAACAACAGGATGATTGAACAGAAGGCAACAAAGAAAACGAAGGTAATCTTTATGCAAAAGAACTCTTCCTCTTTGTTACCTTTGTTATCTTCTGTTTCCACCGGAGGCGGATCTGCCTCAGGCATGACAAGTTCTCTTTTCTGTTACCCAAAAACGGGCTTTTTTGAACCATGTCCAATCAGCCGATCTGGCCGAAACGCCGCCGGCGGCTGGCATAGGCCTTTAAGGCTTCAATGAAGGCTTCCTCGCCAAAATCGGGCCAGAGCGTTTCCGTGATGTAAAGTTCCGTATAAGAAGCCTGCCAGAGCAGAAAGTTGCTGAGCCGCATCTCGCCGCCCGTGCGGATGAGCAAGTCGGGATCGGGAAGATCGGGCGCAAACAAGTGGCGGGCAACCAGCGCCTCGTCAATATCCTTGATGGCCAGTTGCCCGGAGAGAACTTGCCGGGCGATGGAGCGCACTGCCTGGGTAATTTCATCGCGGCTGCCGTAGCTCAAGGCCAGGATCAACTGGCGTTGGTTGAATTGTTCCGTAGCCTTGATAACCCGTTGCAGCTCATGCCGCGCGGGCCGCGGCAGATCGTCCAGCCGTCCGATGGCGCGCAAGCGGACCTGTTCCTTACGCATGTCCGCCAGGCGGTTCTTGAGAAACCGCGCCAGGATGCGCATCAGGCCCGCGATTTCCAAGGGTGGACGCACCCAGTTTTCGGTGCTGAAGGCATAAAGCGTCAGGTACGGGATGCCGAAACGCTTGCAAGCGTGCAAGATGGTTTCCACCGATTGGACGCCCCGCTCGTGGCCTTTCAGGCGCGGCCAACCGCGCTGCTGGGCCCAGCGCCCATTGCCGTCCATGATGATGGCCACGTGCCGCGGAACCTGGTCTTGATCTTTCGCCTTCATTACGAAATAGGATTGGTAATATCTCGGTTCTTCGGTGGTAGGGCGCACTCGCCTGCCCGCAATGCTACGCATAGGGTTGTAGGCGGGCCGAGCGCGCCGCGGCGGTTTCGGCGAAACCGCCCTACCATTTCTCGCCTAATAAGATAGAAGTGTGCCAGAATTGATTGTTTCATTTAGCGGAAAGCGCCTTGAGCACTTCGGCCACAACTGCTTGCTGCATGTTTTCGGTTAATTCCGGGTAGACGGGCAGGGCCAATACTTCGCGGGTGGCCTGCTCGCTTTCCGGGAAATCGCCGGCACGGTAACCCAGATGGCTAAGACACGGTTGCAGGTGCATCGGCGCCGGATAATAAATTTCGCAGCCGATGTCGGAGGCCCGTAAGGCCGTATACACCCGAACGCGCTCCGGCAGGCGCACGACGTATTGATTGTAAGTATGGTAGTTCCGCAGGTTTTTCCCGGCATAGACCGCCCGCGGCGTGCGCACTTGGGTGCCCTGGAAAGCGCGGTCATAAAAATCCGCGTGCGTCCGGCGCTCGGCATGCCAGCTCTCCAGATGGCGTAATTTGACATCGAGCACGGCCGCTTGCAGCTCATCCAAGCGGAAGTTGCCGCCCAGCAGTTCATGCCGGTATTTGGTTACTGAGCCGTGCACTCTTAAGGTCCGCAGCGCCGCCGCCAAAGAGTCATCGCGGGTTATGGCCATGCCGCCATCGCCAAAGCCGCCCAGGTTTTTGGAAGGAAAGAAACTGAAACAGCCGATGGCGCCCAAGGAGCCCGCCTTGGCCGCGCCGGAGGGCGCGGGATATTCCGTGCCGATGGCCTGAGCCGCATCCTCAATAACGCTCAAGTTATATTGCCGCGCCAAGTCCAGGAGTGGCGCCATGTCGGCGCACTGGCCGAAAAGGTGCACCGGCAGGAGAACTTTAGCCTTGGCAACATACTTCTTCAAGCGCTCTCGCGGATGCCGCAACAGCGCGCGCACGCTTTCCGGGCTTAAATTGAAGGTGACTGGGTCAATATCGGCCAACAGCGGGAAGGCGCCCAGCCGGACAATGGCGCCCAGCACGGCAAAAAACGTGAAGGGTGTTGTAATGACGGCGTCACCCGCCTTCACGTCCAGCGCCATGAGCGCGGCCATCAGGGCGTCGGTGCCGGAAGAGAGCCCTACCGCATGCGGCACGCCGCAATAAGCGGCCACATGCGCCTCAAAAGCCTGAACGCGCGGGCCGAGGATAAATTGCTGCTGCTCGCAGACTTCGTCCATGACCGCGCGGATTTCCCCGCGCAGTTGAGCGTATTGCGCCTTCAAATCGAGCAAAGGAACTTTCATGGTCGCTCTTGAATTGTAGCTGTTCAGGTTGTTAAGAAATGAAACTACGAAAAACGCGAAAGACGCGAAAATGGGAATGAACTTTGTATTCAAATTTCGTGTATTTTCCGCCAGAGGCGGATCTGCCTCAGGCATGACGCGCATTTCGTAGTTTCCACCTGAGGCGGATCCGCCAACGGCGGAAATTGTTTTCTCAGATAGCTGAGTAGTTACCTTGAATTGTGCCAAACTAAGCGCGCATTATGAGAGTATCAGAATCGGGAAGCAAGCTGATTTCCGTTGGGCCTATTTGGCTGGTCCGGGTTTGGCGGCGTTCGTGTCGGCGCGCTTGACCAGGTTGAGGTAAGCCATGATGCCCTCGGCGATGCCGCGGGCAACATTATCGCGGTAGGCCGCCGTCATGATTTTAACATTTTCACTGCGGCTGGAAATGAACCCGCATTCCACCAGCGCGGCGGGACAGTTCACATTGCGGATTACGTAGAATCGGGAGCGGCGCACGCCGCGGTCTTCCGCTTTGGTGAACTTGAGCAAACTGCGCTGAAGCTGGTAGCCCAGGATCATATTGGCCTCGTCATGGCGATTGCCGGGAAAGACCGCGCGATCCCGGTCGCCGACAAAGGTGCTGGCCGTAATGGGACAGCCCGCCGGCGGCAGAATGTGGGTTTCGACCCCCGAGGATCCCGTGTTCGCCGCCGCGTTCAGATGAATGCTGACCAGCAGGTCGGCCCCCCAGCGGTTAGCCATCTGGCAGCGTTCATCCAGCTCGATGGTTTGATCGCTACCGCGGGTCAGGCGCGCCTCCACATTGTATTTCTGCAGCATCGTGCGGACGCTTTGGGCCAATTCCAGGGTAATGTTTTTTTCTTCCAGGCGGCGGCGCGCATCGGAAGCGCCCGGGTCGCTGCCCCCATGGCCCGCATCCAGAACAACCAGCCGGCCGTTTTCCGGCCGCAGCGCCTTGGAGGGATTCAGCAGCGGTAAAATGGTTTTAGTCACGTCGCTCTCGCGGATGCTCCAGGAACCCCAGTGCCGGGAAACGGGCGCATTCAACCAGATGAGCGTATCATTGAACTTGGCCTTGCGGGTATTGCCTTCCAGGCTGAGGGTGCTGAACTTGGTTTTGAGCGTCAGGTTTTTTCCCTCGGTGCTGTAGGATACAAAACCATGGCTCTTCGACAGTTTAGAGAGCGCCACGGCATTGCCGAGGTTGTCGCTCCCGGCCAGCGCCGCTGGCGCGGCCAGCCAGAGGCCGGCGAGCACGCCGGCGCCGCGCAGGCTAAGGCCATTCATTTGTTGCCGCAATTGTCGCAACGGTAATTGCATAACGCTTGGTCGGCTACTGTTGACATCAAAAGCGTGTCAGTGTAGTCTCAATCACCGGAAAAAAACAGGAGTTTTTTCCATGGCTGATCTCTCCGAAGTCAATGTTAGCAAACAGGCGCGGGAATTATTTGATAAGGGACTGGTTGCCGCCGAGCACGGCAACCTGCCCTATGCCCTGGACATGTTCCAGGCGGCGTTGGAGAACGAGCCGCGTTTCTTGCGCGCCCGCAAGTTTCTGCTGGCAAGCGCGCTGAAGCAGTTTCATGAAGCCGGGCGCGGTGGCCAGGCGGCGCGGGTCCTGGCGACCATCAGCGCGGGTCCGCAGTTGCTCAAAAGCTGGTTAAAAATGCGCTCCGGCCAACCGCAGGATGCCATGCGCCTGGGCCAGGAACTGCTTTGCCAAGACCCGTTAAACCCGCTCTTTGTCCGCTTTATCTGCAAGGCGGCCGAAACCGCCCAAATGCCCGAAGTGGCCGCCCTGATCCTAACCATGGTGCGCGAGTATTTTCCAAAGAACACCGACTTTCTTGCCTGGCTGGGCAACTTGTACATGCAAATGGACCAGCCCGCCGATGCCAAAGAATGTTTCGAGGCGGTGGTCAACCTGAAGCCCAATGATGTCGCGGCTTTGCAAGCCCTGAAGAACGCGATGGCCCGTGAAACCATGGTCAAAGGCGGTTGGGACGAAGCGGCCAAAGGCGGCGGCTACCGCGCCATTATCAAGGATGTCAAGGAAGCGGAGTTGCTGGAAAAGGAGGCCATGGCCGTCAAGGATTCCAAGAGCGCCGAATTGCTGATCCATGACCTGGAGGAACACGTCCGACGCGAGCCGGAAAACGTCAATTACCGCCGCGCGCTGGCCAACCTGTATATGCAGGTGACCCGCTTTGACGATGCCAAATACCTGCTTGAGGAAACCCGGCGCTTGGGCGGCGTCCTGGATCCGCAGATGGATCAGTTGCTCTCCACCGTGCATTTGCGGCAATTCGATTTTGAGATTGCCCAGTGCCGCGAAAACGGCGACATCGCTGGAGTAAAGGCCAAGGAAACGGCCAAGCAGGAGTTCCTGTTCAAGAACACGGCGACCCGCGTCGAGCGCTATCCCAACGACCTGACCCTGCGCTACGAGTATGGCGTGCTGCTCTACGAGCGCGGGATGCTGAACGAAGCCATCCAGCAGTTTCAGATTGCCCAGCGCAACCCGCGCTTCCACGTGCGCGCGCTTTACTATATTGCGCGTACTTTCAAGCTCAAAGGCCAGTTGGATCTGGCGCGCGAGCAACTGGAAAAAGCCGCCGCCGAACTGACCGAAATGGACGATCTGAAGAAGGATATTTTCTACGAGCTGGGCGAAACCCTGGAAGCCCAGGGCAATCCGGCCGCCGCCGCCAACTATTACAAGGAAATCTACCAGGTGGATATCGCCTACAAGGATATTGCCGCCAAGATCGAAAAATCCTATCAATCCGCGCGCTGAAGTTTTGCTTCTATTTGCTTTGACAGAACCGCTGCTGTCACGGATAATTTCCGCCACAAAATAAAGCCTAACAAAGCTGTAAATTAAGGAGGCGCGTCATGGCCAAAGGCATGGATAAGGGCAATATCGGTCGCACCAACAAACCGAAACTTTCCATCGAGGAAAAGAAGCTGAAGAAGAAGATGAAGCAACTGGCCAAACTGGCCGAGCGCGCGCCGCCGCCAACGCCCTGAAGTGACCATCCCCAAACGGGGCGGTAGCTCAGTTGGTAGAGCACCACGTTCGCAACGTGGGGGTCGGGAGTTCGAATCTCCTCCGCTCCAGGCTTCGTTCGGAGCGAGCGCTCCGAACTACGCCCTGGCATGCCATAGACGCTTTCCCGTAAAGATACACGTTTTTTCCGCCTTAGCGGATCCGCAAGGGCGGAGCGTGTATGTTTTGGTAGGGCGAGGCTACGGTAGCCGCGGCGGTGACGCCGTGGCCGCCGGGAGAATCCACGCCCTCACCCAGGCTCCGCCAGAGGCTACGCCGAGGCGGGCGGGCGCGGCTACGTAGAACGGAAACTCAATGACCGGCTACATTTTTACATGTTTTTCCCTTGCCTCGCGGGCAAGCGCAGTATAACATAAGTCAGAAGAATAGTTAGATCAAGACCGAGGTCAGGAATGCGTAGGCGACTTAAACTTATTGAAATTGCCCTTTTTGGCGCGGGGCTGTTTGGTTCGTTGGCCTATGCCGCGCCCGGCGACCTGGATACGACCTTCGGCGGGCACGCCTTTACCACGGCTATCGGCAGCTCGAATGACTTGTGTTGGGCCATTGCCCGCCAGGCTGACGGCAAGTATGTGCTGGCCGGGCGCAGTTTTATCGGCGCCGACTATGACTTTGCCGTAGTGCGCTATGATACCAATATGAACTTAGACGCCAGCTTTGGCACCAACGCCAACGGCAAAGTTACCACGCCCATCGGCGGCAGCAATGATTACGGTCGGGGTGTGGCAATTCAAGCGGATGGAATGATTGTCGTGGTCGGGGAAACCTGGAACGGCGCCGACTGGGACTTCGGCCTGGCGCGCTATACTACGACCGGAACGCTGGATACGGCCTTTGGCACGAACGGCACCGGGATTATGACTACCGACATCAGTAGCAATGACTTTGTCGGGGGCGTGGCGATTCAAACGGACGGCAAGATCGTGGTGGTCGGGGACAGTCGCACTACCAACAAATACGACTTTGCCCTGGCGCGCTATGACACCAACGGGGCGCTGGACACCACCTTTGGTCCCAGCGCCAACGGAAAGGTTACCACCGGCGTTGACGCCTATAATAATTATGGCCTCGCAATAGCGCTCCAGACCGACGGCAAAATTGTGGTCGCTGGTTATGGCGGGAACAGTGGTGGCGGGACTTACGAAGATTTTGCCCTGGCGCGCTACACCACCACTGGGACCCTGGACACTGCTTTCAGCGGCGACGGGAAACTCATCCAGAACATCTCTGGCACGCGGGACTGGGGCCGGGCGGTGGCTATTCAGACCGACGGCAAAATTGTGGTGGCGGGGAGCGATTACAATAATAATGAGTTTATTATAGCGCGCTTCACTACCGCCGGGGCTTTAGACACGAGTTTCAGCGGTAACGGGTGGGACCAGACGGGCGATATTGGTAACAACAGTGCCTATTGTTACGGTGTCGCCATTCAGGATGATCAAAAAATTGTGACGGTCGGGGCCAGCGCAGGTCCTGATAATCTTGACTTTGCCATGTTCCGCCATACCACCAACGGTGTTCTTGATTCCAGTTTCGGCTATGGTGGAAAGGTCATGACGCCTGTTGGCGCTGGAGCTGATTATGCCTATGGCGTGGTGGTTCAGCCCGACGGCAAAATTGTGGCCGCCGGCAGCGCCAACAATGGCGCCAACGACGATTTTGCCCTGGCGCGCTACCACAGCGACGGGCGTCTGGACTTTAAGGACGGGAAGGCAAACTCGGACGTTCACGCCTCGACCGACCAGATCCGCGGTTTGGCCATTCAGGCGGACGGTAAAATTGTCGGGGTCGGCGCGGGTAGTGACGGTTCTTACAATGATTTTGTCGTGGCGCGCTACACCACCAA
>JACPGM010000147.1 GCA_016188985.1 Lentisphaerota bacterium
TATCAGCATTAACCGCGGGACTGATCTCTCAGTCACTGTTCAGTTAAATCCGGGAGAATATGCCGGCACTAATGTTGACTGGTGGGTTGTGGCGCGGGCGAATTCAAGTTGGTTCTACCTGGATAGTTCAAGGCAGTGGACGCAATTTGACGGCGTTCTTTCAAATTGTGTTCCGGCGTATCAGGGCGCCTTGTTCGACCTGCCGGAAACGGAAGTGTTGAACTATGCCGGATTACCAGATGGTTCATGCGCGTTCTGGTTCGCCGTTGATTATCCGCTGGATGGAATTCTGGACATTAACGGAATGATTCTGGTTGACTCGGTGAGTGTTGCCGTGCAGTAAAGATCGTTTGTTATCATTGACATTGGGGCGCTCACTGGGCGGAACCGGCTATGCTCCCGCTCCGGCCGATTACGACGGGGATGGCAAGGCCGATCCGGCCGTCAGAAGCACCACGAGCAATGAATGGATCGTGATGTTCTCAACGGCTGGTTACACGCCCATGCCGCTGACGATTTCGTTTGAATAAGTTTTTGGAAACATAGCGCTAACATTTAAAGTAAACAGGCGCAACGGAGGTTACCCATGAAGATTCGGTTTGAGATTCCGGTCTTAGTTGGAATTATTTCTATTTTAATTACGCCTATTCTTTCTTGTGCTAATCAGAAAGACGTCATCCCGCGAATTTATTCGGAAACCCAGGGGCAATTCGCCTGGAAACGCTATAATGGGAATCCGGTGATCACCTGGGATCTGATACCATCGCCTCCGGGCGCACTGTATCCGGTAATGGGCGACCCCACCCTTTTGTATGAGGATGGAAAATTTAAAATGTGGTTTGGTTACGGCGGCTTGGATAACATGAGTGACACGAACAGCGTCCGTGTGCGAACGGCGTATGCGGAATCCGATGATGGCATGCGTTGGAATGTGATTTCCGCGTCAGCATTAGATGTTGGCGGAAGCAATGACTGGGACCGAACCAATGCCGAAACGCCCTCGGTAATTAAAGATGAAATTCTTCCGGCAGGACATCCGCGAAAATACCGGATGTATTACGCTGGCATGGATGACACTTTACCTATCGATGAGATTATCAAAGTGGGCATGGGGTACGGGATTGGCTTGGCGTTTTCAGCGGATGGGAAAAGTTTTACGCGGCTTCCAGCGTCAGAATCGCCATACGGTGTGAGCGGGCTTGTGTTAAAACCCAACCCGCCCCAGCCAAGCGGCAGTCAGTGGGATTACATTCATGTTGCCGATCCCCATGTGCTCGTGAAAGACGGTATCTATCATATATGGTACACGAGTTTCGCCTGGGATGAAGCGGCGCAAAAGACCTATCTCACAATTAGCTACGCGACATCCCCAGACGGCATAACCTGGGAAAAATACGGACACATTTTTAAGCCCGATTTAAGCTGGGAAACGAATCGTCCGGAAGCCCATGTGGGACGCCCCTGTGTGTTCTTCCACAACGGACGCTTTGAAATGTTTTATGATGCCGCGGCAATAGTAAAAGTTGGCGCAAGTGACACATCCGCGGGAATAGGATTTGCCTTCTCGACGAATGGCACAACCTGGACAAAGGAACAGGAACCCATTTTTTTGCCCAATTATGGAAAAGGCGAAATACTCGGCATTGGGATTGGCAGCGGCTATTTCCTGAAAGATGGTGTGTATTATATCTATTATCCTGGTCTTGACCCAGACGAATATCACGTGGCATTTAGTCTGGCGACATGGACGCCAGCCGCTGTATCAGCCGGGGTCTGCGCCGATTATGACGGCGATGGCAAAGCCGATCCCGGCACTTATGACGAGGCTACGGGAATTTGGAAAGTGAGGCTATCGAGCTTCGGTTATAGCCTCGTTACCACCGACCTGGGCGGGCTGGGCGGACCGGGCTATGCTTCCATCGCGGCGGACTATGACGGCGACGGCAAGGCCGATCCGGCCGTTTATCAGGAAGCTACCGGGGTATGGAAAATTATGATTTCCAGCGCCAACTATGCCATCTTTACAATGTCCCAGCCATTGGGCGGATTGGGCTATAGCGGCATACCGGCGGACTATGATGGCGACCGCAAAGCCGACCCCGCGATTTATGAGCGCAACCAGGGTGATTGGCAAGTTCGGCGTTCCTCGGCAAATTACGCCTCAATCGAAGCGCCGGTCTTCCTGGGCGGGACAAATTACTTGGCCGTGCCGGCGGATTATGATGGGGATCGGCTTGCCGATCCCGCCGTCTATGGCGAAGCCACCGGCGACTGGCAGGTCAGACTATCCAGCGGCGGCTATGCGACTACCTTGACACTGGAGCGCTTACTGGGCGGGACTCCCGCTCCGGCCGACTACGACGGCGACGGCAAGGCCGATCCGGCCGTTAAGAGCAATACCGGCAACGTATGGATCGTGATGTCATCGTCAGCCGGTTATGCGCCCGTCCCGCTAACGCTTTCATTTGAGCAGTGAAGATGCCGTAATGTCTCGCGGGTATTCTGTAGCCGCCCCACTCCGCTGGGGCGTCTTTTCGCGGCAACAGAGTGCCGCGGCTACATCCCTCCTCAATAAGGGATTACGATTTTTGACAATGCCTCAACCATAAGTGCTACGTAGGGCGCGACACTCCGTAGGCGGGCAAGTCTTGCGTCGCGCCATTTCTCCCCCTGCCAGTGGAAATCAGGTTGCTGAAAATGAGCATGAGCACGGCCACGCCCGCCGCCGCCAGGAACACGGAGGCATGCCCGTAGCGCATCCACAGCATTCCTCCCAGGGCCGGCACGGACATGGAAACGATATGGTTGATGCTGACGCCCAGCGAGAGCGAGGGCGCCACGTCCTCCGGTTTGAGCGCGATTTTAGCCAAGTAAGTGTCGCGCGCCATATTGGTTCCAAAGAGCAGCAGATCGCCCACAAAACAGGCATAGAGCAAGCCCAGCGCCAGGAAGCGGCTGCCAATCAGGTGCGCATAGCCGTAACCGAGGCACACGCCGAAAATCAGGGCAGCATCCGCCATCAGCACCCGGCGTTCGCCGAACCGGTCAATGGCCCGGCCCAAAGCCGGCTGGAACATAACGCCCAGGGCGCCCGCCACCATCCAGAGCTGGGCAAAAATATAGGCCGGCTGATTGAAGATTTTTATCAGCACCCACGGCCCGAAAGTGATGAAAATCTGCTTGCGCGCGCCAAACAGCAAGGCCTGCAAATAGAAAAGCCAGTACTGCGGCCGGAACACGAACTTCGAGCGTTGCCCAGGGGCCTTGGGCATCCCCATGGCCAGGAGAAAAAAAGCAGCCGCCAGGGCCAGCACCCCGCCGATAAAGAACATGGCGCGATACCCGGCTTCCAAGTATTTCATCAGGAGCCAAACAATAGCGCAGCCCACAATGCTGGCGGCAATCCCCACACCCTGAATCTGACCAAGACGCCGCCCCTTGTGCTCGGGGTGGGCTAAGGCCATGCCGATGGACGAGCGCAACGCAATTAGCAAATGGATCCCAATGCTCCAGACAATCATGAAGATCAGCATCATTGTCCAGGAAGCGCCCCAGAACGCCAGGCCCAACATCCCCACCCCCACGCACAGCGCGGCAAACGCCGCCAGGCGCGTCTCGCTGAGAAAAAAGAGCGCCCCGGCGAACAGCGCCGTCAGCAGCCCAGGCAGTTCGCGGGGAAATTCGAGAAAGCCGCGAGAGCGGGCGCTCAGGTTAAAAGTGTCGCTCAGGAAATTGTTGAACGTGCTTTCGCCGATGCCGCCAGTGATGCTCAGGAGCGCAACCCCGGCAAGGAACAGCTTCAGTTGCGGATTCAACCCGCGGACACGCGCCAGGAATGAAGGAGGCGAGTTCATAGGTAATGCCTTAAGGGGGCAAGAGGTAGGGCGCGTTCGCCGAACGCGCCGCGGACGGCTCGGCGAGCCGTCCTTACCCTCACGCGACCACCACGTAACAGCCCTGTTACGTTCATAGACTCATCCGTTGGGGTAGAGCAGGCTCTCGGCGCGCGAGCGCGCAAAGTCCTTGAGCGGTTTAAGCCAGGAGCGCCGGATTTGCTCCGGCGCGGCGCCATCCTGCAACGCCTGGCGGACAGTCGCCGTGCCGTAAAGCTTGTCGAAGAAATCGGGCCGACTGCCCTTGGCCTGCCATATCCGCTCAAACCCATACAGCTCCTGCATGCCGGCCAGGATGGCAATCCCCGTGTAGACCGGAGAGAATATACCGGGATCAGTTACCGCCAGGCGGACACCAGCGCGCGCGGCGCCGGCTGCGGTTTTGTAACGATGCGCGTAAAACGCCACGCCCGGCAAGCGCAACGCGTTCAGCCGCTCGTCCACGCGCTCGCTCTTCATCCACGGCGTGGAAATCACCTGGAACGCCAGGCTGGTTCCGCGCCCATTGTCGAAAGCGCTCAAGGCTTCCGAAAAAACCGTGGCCAGGTAGCACTGCCCGGCCTCCCAGGTGCGGATGCCCGGCGAAGGTGGAATCCAGGGCGGCCAGTCCGCGCCGCGCCGCGCGGCGCGCGCATAGCCCTGCATCCGCGCAACCCGGACAGGTAGCGCCAAGCCCAGCTCGGCCTTGAGCCAGAGCGCCATTTCGCCGGGCGTCATGCCGTAGTGCATGGGCACATTCACGCTGGCCACAAAACTTTCCAGGGCGTTGTCGCGCATGGGACCATCAACAATCCGCGGCAGTGGAATCGGCCGATCGGCCACCACAACTTCCTTCCCCAGCGCGTTGGCAAGCTCCAGCACGTAGCGCAGCGTGGCAACGTAGGTGTAACAGCGGGCACCGAGGTCCTGAAGGTCCACGACAATCACATCCAGGTTCTTGAACATGGCCGGCGTTGGCCGGCGCGTCGGGCCATACAGCGAATAGACAGGAATTTTCCAGTCAGGATGGCGGCCGTGGCCAAGGGTCTCGCCGGCGCCGCCCAGGCCAAAGAAGCCGTGCTCCGGCCCGAACAAGGCCGTCAACTTGAAGGCGCGCTCGCGCCACAAGCGCTCGGCCGCAGTCATCCCGCGCGCATCCACCGCGGCAAGGTGACTTACCAGGCCGAGGCGCCGGCCCTTCAGCCAGTGCCGGTGCTGGCTCAGCAGAACATCAATGCCCGGGAGGAAACGCATATTAAATTGCGGAATCAGGGCCGGACGCGAAACACATTGGTCTTGCGCTCGCTGAATCGGAAAACGGTTTCGCCCTCCCTGGCTTTGCCCAGCTCCTCGCGGGCAATCCGCTCCACGTAGCTGGGATCGGCCAGGAACTGGTCCTGCTGCTCGCGCAACTGCTTGACCTGGTCTTCCCGGGAGCGATTTTCCTCCTCGATGACCGCCAGCTTACGCTGGAGTTCCCGGTTCTGGCGGAGCTTGGGGAGGAACAAGCTGATAATGGCCACAATCACCATTGCCACAAAGACGATTGTGGCTACCCGGTAAATCGTCAGCCAGATATTCATCCCAAGCCCCGGAAACAACTATAAGCCCCGCAAGCGTTTAAGGCGGGCTTGTGCCCGCAACCCAAACAAGACAAGCCTCACCACGAAGACACGGAGGCACTGAGGAAGAGGTTCTCCTCCATGTTCTCTTCCTACCAATCGTTGCGCGCATTTGCGCAGGGCGCTGCGCCCTACGCCAAATGCGCGCAACACTCCTGTGGGAAGCGAGAAGAGATTAAGGAGATGGAATCATACTCCGTGCCTCCGTGTCTCCGTGGTTAAACCATATTGCTTTTCATGCCAGAGGCAGATCCGCCTCTGGCGGAAACAACATCTTGTTTGTTATTATACACGCTCCGCCCTTGCGGATCCGCTAAGGCGGAAAAAACGTGTATCTTTACGGGAAAGAGTCTAAATCACGCCGCCGAAAATCGCCTTGGGGCCAAGTTGCTCCTCAATCCGCAGCAACTGGTTATACTTGCAGACCCGGTCGGTGCGGCAGACTGAGCCGGTCTTGATCTGGCCGGCGTTGACCGCCACGGTCAAGTCGGCGATGGTGGTGTCCTCAGTCTCGCCGGAACGGTGGCTAATGACGACGCGATAACCGGCGCGCTGCGCCATTTGGATCGCGTTCAGTGTTTCGGTGAGCGTGCCGACCTGGTTCAATTTGATCAGGATCGCATTGGCCACGCCCATTGCAATGCCCTTCTTGAGGAACTTGGTGTTGGTGACAAAAAGATCGTCGCCCACCAGTTGAACTTTCTTGCCCAGGACATCGGTCAGGCGCTTCCAGCCCGGCCAATCTTGTTCGGCCAAGCCGTCTTCAATGCTGATAATCGGGTATTTCTTGATGAGCTCCGCATAAAACTGAATCATTTCTTCGGAGGTATGTGCCGACTGGTCGCTCTTCTTGAACACATAGCGCTTCCGCTCCGTATCGTAAAACTCGCTGGCGGCCGGGTCGAGCGCAATGCAGACATCCTTGCCCGGCTTGTAGCCGGCCTTGGCAATAGCGCTGATAATCAGGGCCAGGGCCGCGGTGTTGTTCTTCAGGTTCGGCGCAAAACCGCCCTCGTCGCCGACGGCCGTGCTGAGCTTATTTTCCTTGAGAATGGATTTGAGCGCTTGAAACACCTCGGCGCCCATGCGCAGAGCTTCGCGAAACGATGCGGCGCCCTTGGGCATAATCATGAACTCCTGCAAGTCCACCGGAGCATCCGAATGCGCGCCGCCGTTGATGACATTCATCATTGGCACCGGCAGAACCCGCGCGTTTTCGCCGCCGAGATGACGATAGAGCGGCAGACCACGGAATTCGGCCGCGGCCCTGGCCGCCGCCAGCGATACGCCCAGGATGGCGTTGGCCCCCAGCTTGCTCTTGGCCGGTGTGCCATCCAGCTTGATCAGGGTCTCATCCAGACCCGGTTGGTCGAGGGCATCAAAGCCTTTAACGCGCGGGGCAATGACCGCATTGACGTTCTTAACCGCTTTGAGCACGCCCTTGCCGCCGTAACGCTGTTTATCGCCATCGCGCAATTCCAGCGCCTCGTTTTCTCCCGTGGAAGCGCCCGAGGGCACCGCCGCGCGCGCGCTGACCCCACCGGCCAACCGCACTTCCACTTCCACCGTGGGATTGCCGCGGGAATCCAGAATTTCGCGGCCGACTATCTGAGTGATTTTCGACATAATCTGTTTCTCTCTTGAAAGTCCATTGTGCAAACGCTTTTCTTTCGCGCCGAATGTATAGCCGATTAGGGCGGAAAACAAGCCTATTGCGCGAGCGCCTTGCGCCGACTTCTTTTCAGGCAGACCGAACGCCGCAGCGGCGCGGTGAGCCAGCCTGGTCTGCCTGACTTCTTCGTGTAGCCGCGGCGGTGACGCCGTGGCCGCGTCCGCTGGACTTCTGATTTCTGGCCTCCGACCTCTGGCCTCGGTCTTCTCACTCCAGCCGCCGATGCCGCAGGACCGGAATGCGCGCGCGGGTCCGGCGCAAGTCTTCAGGCTGGAGCGTAACGGTGAGGATAGTCTCCCTATTGCCGGCCTGGGCAAGCACTTCGCCCCAGGGACCCGCCACCAGGCTGTGGCCATAACTGGCAATGCCGGTGCGCGGGTTGATGCCGCACTGGTTAGGCGCCACCACAAACGCCTGATTCTCGATCGCCCGCGCCCTGACCAGCGTTGCCCAGTGATCCTTGCCGGTTTTCTGCGTAAAATTGGAGGGCACAAAAAACAGCACGGCCCGCTGCCGGGAGTAATGGCGGAACAATTCCGGAAAGCGGAGGTCGTAGCAGATGGCCATGCCGCAACGCCAGCCTTCGATCTCGGCCATAACGGGTTTAGCGCCTGCAGTGTAGATGTCGCTTTCCCGGACAACCTCTCCGCTATCCAAGTTAGCCTCGAACAAGTGGATTTTCCGATAGCGCTTGACCAGCCGCCCCTGGCGGTTAATGAGCACGCTGGTATTGTAAAACTTGCCGCGCGTTCGCTCAATCACACTGCCGGCCAGTACCCAGGCGTGGCAATGCCTGGCCAGGGCCATCAGCCGCTGGATGATGGGGCCCGGCAGGCGCTCAGCCGCCGCGCGATAATCGGCCTTGTTGCCGCGCAGGGCGAACACCTCCGGCAGCGCAAACAGGTCGCACGAGCGCGCGCGGCACAGCCGCCGCATGATCACGGAGAGATTGTGTTCCGCGTCCGCTCCGGCGCTATTCTGGAGCACAGCGATCCGCAAGGGACGCGCTGGCAGGCCTGAGATACGGCTCATTAAATTTCCTTTAAGAGCCCCATCATAAACCGTTGCTCCACAGGGTCAAGTTTTACCCGCCACCACGCGACAATTGGCTTGCCTCGGGCCGCTAGATCTGATAATCGGTAGCCAATATAACTGTTTCACGATGGACAACCGAAATCCAATTTCGCTCATACTGCCTGTTGTAAAGTTAATGACGGTCAATTGCATTGGAAACTATTAGCCCTGAACGATGAACCTTGAACTGTGAACCGTGAACCTGGATACACCGGAGAGGTGACCGAGCGGCCGTTTACGAGCGCCGGGGACGGCGCGAGAAATGGCCCCGCTTCAGCGGGGCCCCCGCAAGGGGCAAGGCCGGCCAGGGTGCCGGCCGCCGCAACGTGCGCGGAGCGCACCTGAGGCCGCGATGTTGACACCGCGTGGCACGGGGAACGCAGATAGTACGATACATTTTTTAAGAACACCGGAGAGGTGACCGAGCGGCCGAAGGTGTACGACTGGAAATCGTATGTGCCCCAAAAGGGCACCGCGGGTTCAAATCCCGCCCTCTCCGCCATCCTTCGCTCTGCGCCCTTCGGGCTTGAGCTTCGGACTTGTCTTGCGAAGCCTTGCAGGCGTAGCGAGATGGCAGGCCATCGGGATGCACTCCGTAGCTCAAGGCTCCTGCCGCATAGCGTAGGAAGGCAAGGACCGATAATATGCACTTCGTCTATATTCTGCGCAGTCGCTCCCGTCCACGCCAGACCTACGTAGTCAGGACCGAGGACGTTGATGCCAGGTTTACCATTCACAACGCCGGCGGTTGCACTTCTACTCCGCGCCGCTTGTCCGCATTTGTCGTGCAGCCGACCTTGAGCAGACCCGCGAACTGCGGGTTGGTATCCTCGTAGGCGTAGATCGTGGGCCGCGATGCCGGGCGCGGCGGGAAGAACTCCTTACTCATGGCTGCGCTCCTCCCTGGCCGCCTCGATCAACCGCCGTTCCTTCTCGACCTCCAGCCGAAGCTGCTCTTCGGTCGGCAGGCAAAGCATGTACAGGGCTAATTCCTAATGCTATTGAAGATAATAGATGACAAAGATTTATGCAAGATAGACTGGACATGGATCGGCAACTTTCTTATATTTTCGGGCATGAAACCAAAACTACATGCCCTGAACGAGAAGGAACAACGGATA
>JACPGM010000142.1 GCA_016188985.1 Lentisphaerota bacterium
TTCTCCGCGCTCTCAGCGCCTCTGCCACGTCGCCCCGACAAGTCGGGGCAAGTGGCCACTTGGTTGCTAACGTGGCGCGAAATCTTTCTTGTGCTCCCCTTGTGCCTTTTTGTGGCTAATCTTTTCCTAATCCAGTGGCAGGAACAGCGTCAGGCGCACCTGGGCACTTGAATCGGAAACCGCCCCGGCTACATTTACGCTCCTTCCCATCAGGTACTCGCTCCAGTTATTCACGCCGTCCCCGTCAAGGTCCAAATTTCTGTCGTCTTGCAAGGGATCCATGCCCACCCGCAATTCCTCCTTGTCTCCGATCCCGTCACCATCGGAATCCGCCGCCGCCGGATTGGTTTTATACAGCACCACTTCGTCAAAATCCGAAAGCCCGTCTCCGTCCCGGTCGCTCCCGAACGGGTCGCCGCCAAATTCGTATTCCGCCTCGTCATCGAGTCCATCGTTTTCGGAATCTTTGTAAAGCTGAAGGGCAAAAACGGTTGCTTCCCCGCTCAGCCGCTTAAGTCGCACGATCGCCGCCTGCGGATTGCCGCTCAGGGGCACCTTCACGTTGACGCTCTGCAGGGCGCCGCTACCGCTGGCTAAGTTGCCATAGAGATCTTCAGCCACGGTCGCGCCGTTCAGGTCGGCCAGCTCCAAAATCAGGTGCGAGTCGGCGTGGTCGAAAAAAGTCACGGCGCACCTCAGTTCCTGGGTTGTGATCAGACTCCGGTCAATTGCCACTTCCACCGCGCCCGTGCCCGCTGCCGCGTCCACATGCCAGGCGTTCGTAAATTGACCGTTTAACGGCGCGTTAGTAATTAATTCCCCCGCAACAGTGCGCGCGCCCAGACACCACGGCGGAAAAGGATAGACGAACTGGCCATCGGCCATCGAAAAACGCGGGTCGCCTAATTTCAGGTTGATTCTGCTCAAGCCATTGGTCTCTTCCCCGTCGCCGAGCAGGTCACCATCAGAATCTTGTGAGGTCGGATCAAGATTTAGGGAGTATTCCAAGCTGTTATCCAAGCCGTCCAAATCCGGGTCGGCTGCTTCCCTGGCGTCATTCCCGCTCAATCCGAAATACGCCGCCCACTGGTCATACAAAGTGGCCTGCGGCTCAGCCCAAGCGACCGACACTATTCCCAGCGTCAGCAGCAGACCCGCCGTCGCCAAGACTATGGCGGCCACGGCGTTACCGCCGCGGCTACAACCGCCGAGCATGACGCCCCGCGCGACGGCAAAGACACGGCGACACAGCGCTGAGGCTTCCACCATAGGCGGATCCGCCTTCGGCGGAACAGAAAACAAATTGCGGATGTGATTCATGGCATCAGCCTCCTACGTTTTTTCGAGCATGGAAATCGGGCGGAAAAAGACTTGTCCCGCGCCGCGCGGGACTGGAACGGGAAACCCAGGGAAGCAGAGAAAAATGCTTGCGGGAACGATAAGCGGAAAAAACTTGACTTTTCCGGAAAAAGCGTCTGCGCGGATTAGACGGCAGACGGCAGACGGCAGACGGCAGACGGCAGACGGCAGACGGCAGACGGCAGACGGCAGACGGCAGACGGCAGACGGCAGACGGCAGACGGCAGACGGCAGACGGCAGACGGCAGACGGCAGACGGCAGACAGCGTCAAAATCTCCTGGACAGGGCAGCCCCCTGCCCTTATTGCATTTATGACGACACTCTATCACCTTCGCCATAGCGGTCAAGAAAAAAATCAGGAAAAATCAGGAAAAAATGGCTCTTTTTTTGACACAGCCACGAAGCGGGTTTCACCAGGTTTCCACGACTTTTTCGACAATGCGCTTGGCCAGGTCTTCCGAGGCCAACGGAATAGCGGCGCGCTTGGAACTGGTCAGGTTGCCGATGAAGGCAAAGGTGGATTCGCCGATCACTGAGGCTTCACTCATAATTTCTCTGGTCGTGGCGCGCTTGAGCACGAGCGAAGCATGCAGGGTCAACCGGTATTCGTTCGGCTTGGCCTTGTCGGCCTGGCTGTAGCGCAGGGGCGTCAGCGTCAAACCGTCCAATGTGGTTTCGAGCAGGAGGTCGGCCTCATCATCAGCCGAGACAATGCGCAAAGTGCCATCCTTCTGAAACTCGGCAATGGTGGCATTGGTAGCGTCAATCTCCACGAGCGGTTCGTTGCTCTTGTTGATGAAGACGCGCACGTAAATGCTTTTCACATCAGGCGGCAGGGTGCTGCCCAGCCGGTAGCCCACGCACCCCGACAAGCCTGTCAGCAAGACGAGCGCAAGTCCCAGTGGTCTATACAGAGCGTCATAAATAACGCAGCATAATCCCTTGGTAGGGACGGCTCGCTGAGCCGTCCGCGGCGCTTTCGGCGAAAGCGCCCTACCACACAATGCCATAGCATTGTTGTCGCCATGTATAATTGACCATTTGGCAATCATGGATTTTTTGCCAGTTGCTTATTGAGCGCCGCCAAGCGCAGTTGGGCCGGAGAAGACCACGCCGAATGGGGAAACTCGTCAATGAGGCGTTCATAGCAGACCCGGGCCGCGACCAGGTGGGAATGGCGTTCGGCCTTGTTCCAGGTGAGGCGGGCGGTTTTATCATAGAACGCGGCTTGAGCATACAGGCCGCCGGCCAACTCTTGTTGGAGTTCCGTCAAGTAGCTGCGCGCCTCGCCGGCCATCTCGCCGGCCGGATACCAATCCAAAAAACCCTGCAGCGCGGCCACGGCATTTTCGCGCAAGTTTGCGGCCACGGGATAGGCCCGGGCATACTGATAAGCGCAGCGCCCCTGGCCAAACAAGGCCTGCTCGGCCAGGGAGCTCAAGGGATAGCGTTCGTAGTAGGCCGCATAGGCTTCGCCGGCCAGATCGTAGTTGCGGGCCTTTTCATAAATCCGCGCAATACGGAACTGCATTTCCGCCGAGCGCTTCCATTGCTCGCCGTTCTGGATCAGCTTCTCAAACAAGGGAATCGCTTCTTCCGGCGTCCGGTAGGGGATAAACAGAAAGTGCCGGTTGCGGGTGGCGATGAAATCGGCAATCCCATACATCCGCTCCATGACCTCATCATAAGGGAAAAACCCGGCGTAAGCCTCCACCAGAAACTGATATTCCTCGAAGGCTTTGGTCGGCTTGCCGCGCTGTTCCAGCAACCGGCAATAAATCAATTGCGCCACGGGCGCCTGCGGCGATTCCGGCCAGGCGTTGACCAGCGCCAGGCAGGCTTTGGAAGCCCGCATGGTGTGACCCGCCTCCTTGAGCGCATTGGCCCAGGCCAACTGCGATTCCGGCGTCGGCGCCGCCGGCCGATAGCGCTCCCACCAGTGCAGGCGGTGGCGGGCCGGCCGGGTTGCTTCCTTTTTGTCTTCCGCCGTCAAGGCCGCGCTGACCAGCACACCCAGCAGGAGTCCGGCCAGTCCAACCCGCAGGATATGATGATGGTGTTGCATGAGACCTATTGTTAAGAAGGCCCGTATCGGCCGTCAAACAAAAAATCCTTTTTTTAAAGTAATGTCCATCACCCGGCGGGTCTATGGACAATAGTCAAGTGGCCGTAGCCTTTATTCGATTCGTATGGCACCTCCGCGCCAAACAGCCTGGCAAAAGCGCGCGTTTGCCCGCTCATCACAACAGCGTTGGCCTGAATCTCAAGCAGCAGATCCTTAAGTCCTGCACTCAAGCCTAAAACCTTCAAGGGGACCAACGCATAAAGCCGGTAACAATTGCCCGCAGCGCTCGTTTCGCTCCGCACCTCGACTTCCGGAACCGACTCGAAGCCACCATCTTTCGGAAGAAAGGCCTCGGCCGTCCTGTTATCCAACGCCGGCGCCAGGAAAAGCTGGACTAACGTGTCGGCGCCGGGCCGGGAACCGAACACTTCCACACAAGACGTTTTCCAGACCACCGGGTCACGGCAGATTTCGGAATCATAGACCTCAGCCGCCAGGGCCAGGGAATCGCCGGCGATCCATAACATGGAGCGCGCTATTTTTTTTGCGTCCATCTTTTCGTCGGACTGCAAGAGAAACGGCAGCTTGGCGCGTAATGCGGAGCGTTCCTTAACGGCGTCAAGACCATGCCGCGGCACGGCCTCAATCACCCGTCCCCTAATCGGCACATTCACTTCGGGAAACGACAATCCATCCGCGGTCAAAACAGGCTCGCCCCTGTCCGGCCGCATCACGATCTTAACCTGTCCGCAAGGTCTCTCGTCTTCATGATAAGCAACCGTCAGATCATAGGCCGCCTTGTCACCCGCGGAGAGTTTTACCAGTGTGCCTTTGTTGTCTTGGACCGAACCGCTCCACGGCGGCAGCAGCGCCGGATAGACTTTGCCGGCAAAGTCTATATGGGAGGTATTGCGAACATGCAAGCGCACGACGCCCGGATGCGCGCCGCCGCCCAATTCAATCGGCGCAACCAACTCGAGCGCGCCCCGCAGCGGCTTCAGTTGGCCTGCCGGCCATCCGTAGAGATTATCCCATACGCGCGTACGGCCGTCGGAAATCACGGTCGCCTCGCCCGTCAGCGGCTGCCTGAACCAGTTGTGGTGAATTTCGGCATAGTCCTCCGGGATGCCGCGAATATTTACGGCCACATAATCCGAAACAAAAGTGTTGTGATGAATCTTGAGCCATTTACACGCAATGTTCGTGCCGTCCGTTCGGTCGCTACCGCCATGCGCGTCGAACAGATGATCCTGGCCGTAGGGTTGCCCGGTTCGCGGATGCGCGTGGCTTTCGGTGTAGGGCAAGACCACATTGTGGCCGGCCTCGTAGCCCGTGCCCGGCCAACCGCTGGCGGCAATATGATGTTTGTTGTCCTGGAAAAGGTTGTATTCGATCAATACGTCCGTTGCCCTGTTCACCTGCACCCCATACCCCAGGCCCATCCGCTGGCAGTGGTGAATGTAATTGTGGTGGATATGGTGGCCGGTTCCGCTGCGCAAGCTCACCCCATCGGCGCTCCAGGCGCTTATTTCGCAATTGTCCACTTCCAGCCGGGCATGCGCCGTGCAAATCGCGCTGGAATTAGGGAAGCGATAGAAAAACGTGTTCCGTTCAGCCGGACTGCTTGCACCGGGCAACGGCTGAAAGTAGACCCGATCATGATAGTCCAATCTTCTCTTCGGATCCGGCCCGCGCAACCGCAACCCGGTTATCCGCACATTAGCTCCCGCGGTTCCGATCAGGCCGGGAGTGTCAAACGCGTCGCTATAGAGCAGCGCGCCCGCCGAGCCGTCATGGCCGCGATCGCCGGCCAGGGTAACGCCGGCGGGGATTTGCAGCGCCAGTTTATCCGTGATTACGCGATTGGTGAAATCCAATTCGACCCCGTGCTCAATGAAAATGATCTCGCTCGATTTCGCCCGCGCGACTGCAGCGAGCAGTTCTTCCATGGTGCGCACATGATAGTCGCCTTTGGTCACGACGCGTTTATAGCCGGCGCCCCCGCCGATCGGGCCCGTCTCATCGGGCTTGGCCCCATAGACGACCCCCGCCTTCTCGGTCCAGTACTTAACCGGGGCTCTGCATGAATGCTTTTTGGGCATAATCATTCTTCTCTTGTCCGGGCTTTACTTAAAAGGACGTAACTACTCAGCTATCTGAGAAAACAATTTACGCCGTTGGCGGATCCACCTCAGGTGAAAACTACGAAATGCACGTCATGCCTGAGGCAGATCCGCCTCTGGCGGAAAATACACTAAATTTGAATACAATTTCCATTCCCATTTTAGCGCCTTTCGCGTGTTTTCCGCCAGAGTTAGGCGGATCTGCCTCTGGCACGACGTAGTTCCATTTCTTGCTTACCTGAGCAGTCACTATTTGAGGACCATGAGTACCCCGTTAATGAGTATTTCGTCTCTAAGGGCTGGTCCCTGTTTTGCGTCTATTTCGCCACCGCGCGGATTTCGTAGCTCACCGCTTTTTCACCGGCGAGCGGGTCCGATTTGTCACCGCTCCCCAGCAGGTCAACCATGAGATTGCGGCACACGGCTCTCGTCAGGAAAGTGTCCTTCCAGTCCGACGGAGATAGTTTCACCCGCTGCGGCCTGTCGAAAACGATCAGCACCGCGCCGCTATACCGCGTCAGTTTCACTGCCGTCACCTTGTCCTGGTATTCCGGTGTCGCGGGGATCCATTTTCTTCCCGACTGGACTTCGATGGCGACCGTCGCGTTTGTGTTCAGGTTCTTGTCATACAGAAAGACAGGAAAAGTTTCGACCAGCTCGGCCAGCATATCCTTGCCGTCGCCTTTCACACGCGTCTCAATGACGAGGCCCTTGTCGCCGACCTTGAAGGTCCGCGCGTACTCGATCGTTCCCTGCAGAACGTTTGTCTGGGCCAGTTGATCGCCGGCGATAAGACCTCCGACCCGGATGGTGAATCCTGCCTTCGAAGCCGAATGGGTCGCTTCCGGCCGCAGGATCCGCGCCGAGGTGAATACCTTCCCTTCTGCCGTACACCCCGATACCGCGTGGATCGGCCAGGTGCGCCAGACCTCGTTGGTGTCGAAAGACTGCTCCCAGTGCTGGCCGCGGCGGCGCCCCAGAATGACGGAGCCCGTCTCAGGCGTCCAGAAGGCGGAAAGCTGGCCGCCGCCGAAGCCCAACGGCCCGCTGAATTGGAACAAGCCATCCTCCGGATCTTGGGCGCCGACAGGACCGGTATGCAGGATCGCGGCATAGGTCTTCTGCCGACTTACCACAAAGGCATCCGCGAAGTTTGTGACAAACGCTCCCGCGCCCAGGAAGGGCGATTTCAGGAATGGCGAATTCTTCTGTTCCAGGTCGAGGCGGTGGGCGTAAGAGCCCTTCCTGTAGAACTCGCAGGCGAAGTTGATGGCGGCCGGAAAGTCCCATGACGGCCACATGGTGAACTTCCACGGCGTGTTGGCGATCGCATCGTTGGGCATGAACTTTCCGTCGGCCCCCTTGGGATTCTCGTGGATCTGCCTGTTGAAGGCGCCGGCGCGCGCGCCGGCGGCGGCGGCTAACTGATCGGTAGTGGGGGCAGTCACAAAGCGGGCGGCTTCGTCGGTGATCATGGCCGCCCCGATGTCGCGGGGCGCATAGTCCCATTGGTCTTTCATGGCGTCGCTGCCCGTGCGCGTGTTGAAGTGGGTCGGGCCGGTCAGCTTGCCGTCAGGTTCGGGCAGGAGCAAATGGGCGCGCAGGCGGTAGATGCGCTCCACGGCTTCTTGCGCAAAAGGCCAGTCGCTGCCCAACGCCAGACCGACGGCAAAATAGTTCGCCATGCCCTGGAACCCGATATCCAGCCCGCCGCGTTCGATGCAATAGCCGGCGGGATGGAAGTAGCGCGGATCGGCCAGCATTTTACGGGCATAGGCCTCGGCTTCCCGAGTGAACGCCGGATCGTTGCACACCTGGCCGGCATACCACAGCCCCAACGGGACGATCATGTCCAGATTGGCCTCCTCTCCGCGCGGCCCCCACCCGATCAGGCGGCCGCCCAGTTTTTTCAGGCCGTCCTCATAGGCCTTACGAACCTCAGGCAACAGGACATCTTTGAATCCCGGATAAGGCGCCGCGGAGCAGACCAGTTGGTAGCCCATCCAGTCGGAGCGGCCCGGCCCGCCCGTCTTGTCCAGCATCATCAGGTTGACGGCGGCGGCGACAAAAGCCCGGAGCTTGAGCGCGCGACTGTTGCGGTAGGGATTGCCCGGATAATCCCACAGGACAAACGAGATCAAGGCCTCGGGATACACCGGAGCCCGCATGACGCCGTTCGTAGTCTCGATGGCGGCCAGGGTAAATAGCGCCGCCGGGGCGTTGATGGCAGGCACTCCGCGCTTGGTCCCCACCAGCGGCTGCGGCATGAGGGTGTAGATATAAGTCCGGTACCGGACCTCCGAATCCTCGATGGCCGACAGCGCGGTCAGATCGTTGGTCACGCCGTGCGCGAAGTCCTGTTCGGTCAGCGTGGCCATAAAGGTCCGCAGAACCTTCTGATAATCATGATCCTGCGGCAGCAGTCCGGCCATGGCCGGGGTTCCCGCCGCATTCGTGGCGGCCGCCTTCGCGGGGACCTCCGCGCCGCGGAGCACCATGCCCAACATCATCACCCCAACCAGCCATATATATTTATTCATTTCTTCTTTCATGGGTGACACTACTCTTACTCTTGCTTTCTTATTTGTTCCTCTAATTGTTAGGCTTTGCCTACAGGATTAGCATCAGGCCATAACGCGCTGCACGCGGAAGGCCGCGCCGGCGACACTGCCTTCCACTGAGAGCGTTTCCGCGCCAACCGCGCCAGCCACGATGCGCGCCGCTACTTCCGGCTTAGCCAAACCCTGGAAGGGAACCAGCAAGGTCAGAAACCTGGCTGGCGCTTTTTCGGCATGGCGATAAGCGAAAGCCGGCAACGGCTCCTTCTGGCCAAACCAGGGCGAGAACCAGACCTGCTCCTCTCGCAAAATGACCGGCGCGGTTGGCTCGACCCAGACGAGGACATTGCCGCCCGCGGGAAAATTGGTCCAGGCGCATTTAATCGCACGTTCAATTTGCGCCGGACCCGGCGTCAAGTTAAAATGCAAGTCGAGCGCGCCGCCGGCGTCGCCCAGGGCTTCATCCACCAGCACAAAAAAACGCTGCGCCACAAAGAACACGGTGCGGCGGTGGGTCAGGCCGGGGTAAGCGGCGTTCTCAACCGTCACGCTGGCATTGCCATGGCCGTCATCTGCCACCCAGTCACGACAACGGCCGGCGCGCGCGCTATTCGCGCCATCGAGCGTCAGCGTCTGGTGCCAGGCGGTAGAGCGGAAAGGCGCGCGTTCCTCCGGATGGTTCCAGTTGTAGGAGTAGACTCCGGGATCACGCATCAGGTAACGCCCGAAGGCGGCCAGCTCGAATGTGCCATTGTCTAGCTGGGCATGGCATTCGGTGGGGTCGCCCGAGCGCGGGCCGCAATGCAGGGCCAACCAGACGGCATCCTTGGTCCAGTCCGAGCGGAAGGCATAAAATCCCCCGGACCGAAAGGCGAAGTTACGTTGCGCCGGCCAACTCCCTTTAGCGCCATCGGTGGCCCCCGCCAGAAAGTCGCTGCGGCCGAAAACATGCGCGGCGCGCATCAGCACGCGGCGGGCATCGGTTCTGAGCGTATCGCCGACGACCGGGGCCAAGCGCATGGGGCTTGCCCAGCCGAAGACGGCCTGGGCCATGCTTTCGACCATTTCCCGGAAGGGCGGCTTGAATCCGTTGCGCCGGGCTAAATCAATGACATCCAGGAACAGCAGCGCGCAATAGAGATGGTAACCGGGCGCGAGCTCGTGATGAACACCATCGGGGAGCACCTGGCTGCTGAGTGTTTCGGCCAGGCGCTCAAAAGCTTTCTGGCGCCATTCATCGGCGTCAAAAAATTCCGGGAAGGTGAGGGCTATATCGGCCAGACCGGCCGACTCAATGATCAGAAAATTGTCGGGATTTGGGTAAGGCAGGACCACGATCCGGCGCGCGTGGTTGTAGAGCGCGGCCAGGAACTCGACCAGGAAGTCCGGCGTACAGTCGGTCGCATCCAGGAAGTAGGGCAGCAACCCGCACCAGCGCCGGGCGCGAAAGCCCACCTGAATGGAATCCCAGCTTTTGGGAAAATAGCAGCGTTCTTTGGTGACTGGATTTTTCCTGATCCAGTCGCGGATAAGATTAATCCAGAGCCCGGCATAAGTCGGCTCTTTAGTCGCATTGTAACAGCGCGCCACCGCCAGGTCCCAACTCGTCATGCGGTGCATGCCGGATGTCCACTCGATGGCATTATAAGGGTCTTCATCCCAGTTGATGTCGGGTCCATAGTTATGCGGCGCGCGCGAAGAATGAGTTTGAAAAATATGCCGGAGCGCATTGGTGGCGATAGTGCGGTCCTTATCGGCAAGTGAAAGCGGCGGCAGAGCCGACGCCTTGGCCAGTCCGGGCGGCGGTTCATCCGCCGGCAGTGATTCGCGGGGATCATCGGAGTTGGTATGATTATCCAGCGCCGGCCAGGCGGGCCAGGCCACCTGGGCGCGGTTGCGGAAATAAGCCAGAAGGGCCGTGGCCGCCGCGTCAAAGCCGCCGGTATTGAATGCCGCGCGCACCGCTGCCAACCCAGGCTGTTGCCAATTAAGAACCAGAAACAATTCTTCGGGCTTAAGCGGCCGGCCTTCAAAGGCAAAGGTCTGGCGATAGGGACTGCCCTCGGTTTGAAAGAGCCCGGCAATTTGCTTGTCGCTCCGCATCTTAGCGCGCTTCCTTAGAAATTTTGAATTAGGCCCCGCAGCGGGGCAACTGTTATTCCCTCTCCCACAAGGGAGAGGGAGTAACTTTGTCCTCCGTAGGCGGATCCGCCTCTGGCGGAAAATTCCTAGGCATTGAATTAGGCGGCAAAGCCGCAGCTTTGACCAAGTGATTAGCCACAAAAAAGCACAAGATTCACAAGATGAATAAGCGGATGATTTTTTTGTGTTTCTTGTGCCTCTTTGTGGCAAGATTGAATTTCAAGTTATCGCAACTTTTTCCATTCAGCAATCATGGCCAGCGTGCTCTCCCAGGGCATAATGCTGTGGGCCGAGACGCACGGGCTTAAGATCAAGCCGGTCTTCCCGAAAACTTCAAAAACCTGCCGCACGGCGGCGCGGGTAGCCTCCGGCCCCTTCCATAAATGGAACGTGCTGCTGGGCCCGAGCCGCAAACTTTTGTCACAAGAAAGTTTGGCGCGGACAAGCCCAAGATCCACACTGCGGAAAGCGATATCAATACCGAAAAATGAATCCACGGTCAGGGTCGCCAGGTAATCAAGAATAGGCATGATGCCGGTGTGGACGGTATAGGAAGAAAGCATTCCGGCGGATTTGACCGCCGCGGCCTCCCGGCGAATCCGCTCACCGACAAATTCATTCAACATTTCCGGCGAATAGAAGTCGGCCGTTTCATAGAATCCGTTGCGGCTGATAACATCCACACCCCACTCGCCCAGGGCTTCGATGACACGCAAGTTGAGCTGGTGTTCATATTCAAGATAAGCATGGACCAGGGCCGGCTGCTCAATCACCAGGGTGCATAAGCCGGTTACACCGAACAGATGCTGGGCGCCGGTCAGGCCCATGCCGACCTCGGCTGCCGTTGCCAGTTGATAACGGTCAGCCAAGGCCCTGGTCCTGGCAAAGGCCGACCGGGCATCAGCGAGCGCGGCGCGCGTGTCGTCAAACCTGACAACATGCTTGAGGCAGGCCAGGTCGGCTTCGTTCTTGATCCAGGGTTCAACAAAGTGGCCGATATTAAAATCGGAATAAAAGGGAATATCCTCGCCGTGCGGCCAAAGCTCGTTGTAGTGAACCGAGGCATGCAACTCGCCCGCCGGAGTGGTAAAAACCTTGTGCAGGATTTGTTGCTCCAGCCAAGTTTTCGACGTTACGCTCTTGGCCGGCCGGCAGAGCTCAATGCCCGCCGGCACAAGCTGGTCCAGGCCAAGCATATTCACCTGATAGTCTAATTCGGTTGCCAGCTCTGAGTCAGCCGGCCACGGGAACTGCCATTCATAGCCCTTGCGCTGCGGCGCGGTCAGGGGATTGAAACAGGCGCAGCAGGGCACATAGTCAACTTCGCGGCGTTGCAGGGCTGCCAGCACGCGTTCCCGGCTGGTCATTTTCGGCAGGGACATAAGGTTCTTCCTTTCACTTTTCCCAGGCCAAGCGGTAATCGCGCTGTTCCGGCGCCACGTGGCCACCAGGGCCATAGCCGGCTTTCGTGGAAACTTGCTTCAAAGGAATAAAACTGCTTTTTATTCCGGTCGGGGTCACATCGTATTTCATGAAGCCGAGGGCCGCATCACCCGTCGGCCAGTGGTCGCCGAACTGCCCGAAGGCCGTGGAAGGACAAATATTGAACTCGATCCCGGCGGAGAGTTGAGTATGCCGGCAATGGACATGACCGCTGAGGACATGCGTGGCGCCCGTGGCTTTAAAAATTTTCAGCAGGCGGCTGCGGCCGGGATTGTCCAGGCCAAAGTACCAGGAGAGATATTCGTCTTCCGAGCCGCTGATCCGGAAATTGGGCTCAGCAGGATCATCAATAAAGACGGCATAATGGGTCATCCAGATGTGATGCTCTGCCTTTGGCAAACGCGTTTGCGCTTCCAGCCACTCCCAGAGCGCCGCTTCCGCCGGCAACCCCGAATTGACCAACATGTCGCAGAAGCCGGAAAAGCGCACGCCTTTATACAGGAAAGTCCACTGCGCTGGACCGAAGACTTGCTCAAAATTACGGAGCTGTTCCGGCCGGATATTGAGCTCGCAACTATCTTGTTCCTTATAATAGCCCTGGGTCGTGGCATGTTTGTTGCCCGTATCCATGTTGCCGGCTACGACGTGGACGGGCAATGGCAAAGTATCCAGCTCGGCCTTTGCGGCCTCCAGTTCGTAACGATGAAAACTGCCGTCGCGCGTCACGTCGCCGCCCACCAGCAAGAGATCGGGCTTAAGCGCCAGGATCTGCCGGCGGGCCGTGGCCCAATTCTCGTTCCAGGAAGGCTGAAAGCGGAACGACCGCGGCGACCCGAGGTGAATATCGCTCACATGAATAAACGTCCAGTCCGCCATGATTTTCGGAACTCCATGAGTCTTAAGGTGGCCAGAGGTAGGGCGCGTTCGCCGAACGCGCCCTACCTGTTGCCCCCCACAAGACCGAGGGATTACCTCTCCAATCTTGAGATCAAAGATTCACGGTAACCGCAGCCCCCGTCCGACGCAAGGCCAGGGCCAAACCACTCAGCGCCAAAATTACATAATCATGGCGCTGGGCATCCTCCGGGGCTGTTAACCGTCGCGCGCACTCCTCCAAGACCTTCCGCAGCATGCCTTCCAGCCGCTCAAGCGGCAACTGTTGAATAAGTCGGCTCAAGGCAGCCGCGCCGCCGTTAATATCTTGCGCAGCCATCATTTGCTCAAGAGCCGCCAATGCCGCCGCAACGCCTGAAGGCGCCGACCGGTCAGCCCCCACGCGCTTGCGCTGGAGCGCGATGGCTGTGGCCACTCCGGTGCCAAAATCCGAGCGCGTGGCGCGCCACAGGCGGACAAAATGATGCTCAGCGCCTATAATGCGCGCAATCGCCAGAGCCACCTCGCCGCGGAGATTGGCGTTGGTCAGCCGGCATAACAGCGCCAGCAGATCGTCAAGCGCCCGGGCCGCGTGTAAGACTCCTAAAGCCGAGGCATACGCCACGCGAATGCTATCCTGCTTTTCACTGTTAAACAAGTCGAACAGTATGGGCACGGCCTCGGCATCACTCAGAATGGCCAGCGACCGCGCGCTGCGCGAACGCAAGAGCGCGTACTCGGAAATCAGCGCCCGGCGCAGGGCGGGGATCGCCTGCTTGTCGCCAATGCGCCCCAAGGCCCAGCCGGCGGTAACGCTGAGGTCGGGCTCTTTGCTGTCGAGAACGGCAATGAGGGCTTTGGTCAATTCGGGATGGGGCGGCATGCGCGCCATGGCCACTATGGCCTCGTAGCGCACGTTGAAACTGGGATCGCTGACGGCTTCCAGAAGCTCAGCCACGCTCAAGAGATTTTGGGCGTCGCCCAGGCGGCGCGTGGTGGCGAGCCGCTCATCCTCATCGGTGGCAAACCGATAACGAATCATGGAATTAAAAGCGAGCAAGGGGTTGCCATGGATAAACATGGACATGTATTCACCCAGGCGGACCGCCCCATCCTTGCGCACGCGGCTCAAAACGGGAAACGCCGCCAGCAGCATTACCAGGCTCAGCGCAAATAGCGGCGCAAACTGATCCACGTGCGGCCAGCGCGCGACGCGCTCAAGTCCCTGGGACCAGTCGAGCACGGCGCCGGCCAGCGGCGGCCCCAGGCCCGCGGCTAAGCCCAGCCAGGTATAATGGACGGAATAGTACGCCTGACTGCGCTCATTGACCGGTATAACCCCTGCATAAAAATACCGGTTACCGCCGACAGTGAGCCCGTTGCTGGCCACCCCTAAAAAGAGGTAGGTCATGATCGCCGCACTCATGGTCCAGGCACTTCCCCGCGGCAGCGCAAAAAACATGAGCGGCAAAAAAATCATTAACAGCAAGCTGGTCAACAAAACCGGTTTGCCGCCAAAACGGTCGGCGCTCCACCCCCACAGAAAAGCGGAGGCCAGCAGCCCGACCAATGAACAGGCGCTCAAGATGAAAATTTTATCCGCCCCCAAGTTAACCGGTCCTTCCAGAAATAACGGCAGAAAGGCAAGCATCGCCATGGCCAAAGTCAGCAGGCACTGGCCGCACTCGTAAGTCACAAAATTGCGGTCTTTCAATACCTGGAAATAGTCCGGCAGCAAACGCTGCGGCTCCGCCGCGGCTTGGACCGGCTGGCCGCCTGGGATCAGCCCATAGAAGAAAACCGAAGCAATCCCGAACGGCAGACTCAACAACACCAGGAGACTGTAACCGCCAAGGCCGGTAATATGCTTCAAAACCGCTGCCGCCAGGAGTGAGATCAGCAAGCTGGCCAGACCGGCAATACTGACACAGGTCGCCACCGTCTTGCCCCGCAGATGGATGGGAAGAAACTCGCGATACCACGGAAAGAAGCCGGTCTCGCCAATGGCCCGGCATAATGAGAATACCACGGTAATGGCCATAACCCAGCCAAACGCGGTTAATCCTTCAAACCCCTGAAGCATCAGCGGCGTGGCACAAAGCCCGGCGGTAACAAACGCGCGCACCGCGAAACCCCATAGAAACGTCTTCTTTACCCCCCAGCGCAGCACCCAGCGCGACACCAACAGCGAAAATGGCATGCACAAAAACGGTATAGCGAGAATCAACCCGATCCGGGTTTTGGTCAGGCCCAAAGCATTAAGGAACAGCGGCAGCACCGGACCGAACCAACTCAGAATGCAGAAAACACTATTGGCCGCCTCGCCCGTGTAGAACCAGGGAAAAGCCCGGATTTTCCGGGCAGTGGAGATATCCTGCGGTTGCACTTTGATTATTTTTAAGGCGCCCTGAGAAAATTCACGCTTTATTATGGCCGGGCGTCGTGTTGAAATGGGCAAGTTATGAACGAAGCGCCAGTCCGTCAAACAAAAAAGGAGGCTCTCGCGGTGCGCATGCTGGGCCTCGGCATCCGTGAGGCGGAACTGGAAGAACAGTTCATCCTGGGATCGGGCAAGGGTGGCCAGAAGGTGAATAAAACCTCGTCCTGCGTTTATTTGTGCCACCGTCCGACTGGCCTGGCCGTCAAATGCGGCCGCACCCGCTCGCGCGAGTTGAACCGCTTCCTGGCCCGGCGCGAGCTCTGCGACCGCCTGGAAGCGCGGCAGCGCGGCCAAGATAGCGCCCAGCAGCAGCTAATCGCCAAAATCCGCCGCCAGAAACGCCGTCGTTCGCGGCGGCAGAAGGAACGCCTGCTGGCCGAAAAGCGCCGGCACGCCATAAAAAAGGCGCAGCGCCGCGAGCCAGGTCCGGAAGAATAGACGCCCGAGGACGAACAACAGATGACGGACGACAGCCTGCCCTGCGAAGCCCGAAGCCCGAAGGGCGAAGCAGGGACGCCAGATGACGGACCGGAGAAAGCAGACGCCGGATGACAGACAACGGCAGGCAGATGAAGCAAACGTCCAACATCCAACGCCCAACGCCGAATGACGGAAAATCAACCATCAACCATTCTTCATCTCCGCGCCCGTAGCTCAATTGGATAGAGCATCTGACTTCGGATCAGAGGGTTGCAGGTTCGAGTCCTGCCGGGCGCGCGCCTGATAACAAAGGCTCAAACGCTGTTTTACCTCCCCGCCAAAAACCGATTTACAATAATAATTACTACACTTTTTTCTTGCAAACCCCGTTTTTTATGGCATGGTATTGATAACAATGTCAAGAGAACCATAAAAACGGAGGCACTAGCCCTGAGCGCAGTCAAAGGTGGTCCAAAAATAGTTGAAATTACTTGTTGACCTTTTCGCATCAGGCTCATACCATCCTTGCAGATTTAGCACAGAAAAGGGTTATATATTGCCAGAATCCACAACAAACTGGACAGTACTTGACGATCTATCGGAGCGTAGTCGATTCAAGGAGTACAACCGGAAGCACCCGCGGGAATATGCGGCCTGTTTCTCGAACCTTTCGCACCTAGTCCAGCTTCTACAGCAGTTTGGCGGGATCAAGAACTTTCAGGTCGGTTTTCTGAGGCCGGAGGGACAAGGCGTCTATCGGATCGGGCAGACGGGTGTAAAACACGCTCGGGAGACGCGGCTCTACATATTCATTGACGAGCCCTTCCGGGCTGTGCGCGTTATAACTATCGGAGACAAGGACAGGCAAGGCAACGATATTCGGCGCTGCCATCAATGGGCAAGAAGTCTTAAAAGCAGGAGATAACCATGAACACACTGGACAATATGGCCAAACTGGCGGCGGGCTTGGCGGAAGATGCGGAGGCAACCAAGCGCGTCCGCGTGCATGCCATGGGTACGCGGCTAATCCGAATGTTAATCGGACTGCGAATTGCTAAAAAACTGACACAGCGGCAGATCGCCGCCAAGATGGGCGTCCATGCCAGTAAGGTCTGTCGCATGGAGGCGGGCAACGACGATCAACTGCACTGGGGCGATGTAATCAAGTACATTGGCGCTTTGGGCGTCAAACTGTCGGTTCTGGTTGACGATCCGAGCCTGCCGGCGGCTGAACGGATCAAGCATCATGTCCTGACCGTGCACGCACTCTTGGAACAACTGCGGACCTTGGCTCATAAAATGGGAGAAGGCGAGGAAATCACCACCAAAATCAAGCAGTTCTATGGTGAGGTGCTGTTCAACTTCGTGCTTCGCTTCCGTGACAGTTATGGCAAGTTGCCGCAGACTGGCGGCCCCATCAGCATTACTTCCGGCCCGGAAGACGCATCCACCGAACCCGCTGTCGAGAACGCCTGCGAGCCCGTAGGCGTGGGGCCGTAGCCGTCGTAAGATCAGTCTGGCAGGTCCACCACTGTCTTCCGTCATCTCCTGTCTGGGGTCTGTCGTCCGGCGTTGGTCTTCCCCCCTCCGTCTCGTCCTCCGTAGTCAGCCGTTAAGGAACGAAGGAGGATTTCATCTGGCTTTTGGGGATACGCCCTGCTACATTCAAACGCTGTAAACGTGAAAGCGGGGGAATCCCCGGCACAACCCACGATTGCGGGATCAGGCGGCGTATGGAAAGCCTGCCCGGCGCGAAGACAAAGGGTTCTATAAGTAAAGGCACCTATGTTTGAACAAGCCTTCAAAAACATTGATGACGTTCTCTGGAAAGAGGCCGGATGCACGACCGAACTGGACTATACGGAGCAAACCTCCTGGCTCCTTTTCCTGAAATACCTCGATGGTTTTGAGCAGGACCGCGCCGATGAGGCCGCGTTGGATCGCAAGAAATACACCTACATCCTCGACAAACCCTATCGCTGGGACACCTGGGCCGCACCAAAGGGCAAGGACGGCAAGCTCGACCACAACGCCGCCCTGACCGGCGACGATCTGCGGGATTTCGTCAACCAGAAGCTCTTCCCCTACCTTCACGGCTTTACGCAGCGGGCCACCGGGCCGGACACCATCGAATACAAAATCGGGCAGATATTCGGAGAGATTAAAAACAAAATTTCCAGCGGCTATAATCTACGTGAGATCATCAACCACATTGATGAACTCCGCTTCCGCTCGCAATCCGAGAAGTTCGAGCTGTCGCACCTCTACGAAGCCAAGATCAAGAACATGGGCAACGCGGGCAGGAACGGCGGCGAGTATTACACCCCGCGCCCGCTCATCCGCGCCATCGTGCAGGTGGTTCAACCCAAGATCGGTGAAACAATATACGACGGCGCAGTCGGCTCGGCGGGCTTCCTATGCGAATCGTTCGAGTATCTGAAGGCGAAGGGCAACCGTTCGGCCCCTTCGACGGGCTCAGGACAGTCAAGCTCACGGCAGGGCCTCACAACCAAGGATCTCACCACGCTTCAGACACGCACTTTTTACGGCAAGGAGAAGAAGTCCCTCGCCTACGTCATCGCGATCATGAACATGATCCTGCACGGCATCGAGGCGCCGCACATCCTGCACACCAACACGCTCACGGAGAACCTCGCCGACATTCAGGAAAAGGACCGCTACGACGTGATCCTCGCCAATCCACCATTTGGTGGCAAAGAGCGTAAGGAGGTTCAGCAGAATTTTCCCATCCGCACCGGCGAGACCGCCTTCCTCTTCCTCCAGCACTTCATTAAAATGCTCAAGGCCGGCGGGCGCGCTGGCGTGGTCATCAAAAACACCTTCCTCTCCAACACCGACAACGCTTCGGTCAGTCTGCGTAAGCTCCTTTTGGAAAGCTGCAACCTGCATACGGTGCTGGACTGCCCCGGCGGCACGTTCCAGGGCGCAGGCGTGAAGACCGTGGTGCTGTTCTTCGAGAAAGGAGCGCCGACCCTTCGACATGGCTCAGGGCAGGCGCGCAAAATCTGGTACTACCAGCTCGATCCCGGTCGCAACCTCGGAAAGACCAACCCGCTCAACGACGCCGACCTGGCTGAGTTCGTTGAGCTGCAAAAGACCTTCGCCGACTCGCCCAAGAGCTGGAGCGTGGATGCCAAGACCATTGACCAGACGACCTTCGACCTCTCCGTGAAGAACCCCAACGGAAGCAAGGAGATTCAGCACCTCAGCCCGCAGAAGATTATGGACGAAATCGCCGCGCTGGATGCCGAGAGCGCGGAAGTGCTGGGGAACATCAAGGCACTGCTATGAAAGCTCCCCCAGTGAAAACTCTTGACGAGCTTGTTGAGAATGGCGTGATTCAACTCACGCGAGGGAAAATCATTTCCAAGAAAGACATGACGGCATGTCCGGGAAACTTTCCCGTCTATTCCTCGGCGAAGGGCAACGACGGAAAGTTTGGCGAATATGGGCGCTTCATGTTTGATGAAGAATTAATCACGTGGTCAGTAGACGGTGGTGGCAGACTCTTCCACCGACCAAGGCACAAGTTCTCGGTCACGAATGTTGGCGGTGTCCCTCGTGTTCGAGACAGAAACGTTCTGGACTACAAATATCTTTATTACGTTCTCTCGCTTCGCCATTCAGAAATCACGTTCGACTGGGTGAAGAAGGCGCACCCAAGCGTCATCAGGAAGTTATATAAGGATATTCCCGTACCCCCTCTCCCCGAACAGCAGCGGATCGTTGGCATCCTCGACGAAGCGTTTGAGGGCATTGCCACCGCCAAAGCCAACGCAGAAAAGAACCTCCAAAACGCCCGCGCCCTCTTCGAAAGCCACCTCCAAGCCGTGTTCACCCAGCGCGGCGAGGGATGGGTGGAGAAGACACTTGGCGATGTGTGCGAAACAACTCAGGGAGTCCAGATACCGAAAAACTTGCAATTCAAATCTCCCGGCGAAAATCGTCGGCGCTACTTATATATTTCAGACTTCGACCATGATGAAAACTTAAAATATGTAGAGGATATTTACCCGAACAAAATAGTTACTAAAAACGATTTAATCGTCGTGAACACTGGCGCGACGGCAGGGAAGATTTTCCGCGGGATTGACGGGGTACTCAGTAATAATCTATTTAAAGTGACATTGAACCCTGACCAAGTTAATGGCGACTTTCTTTATTACTTTGTTACATCTTCATTGTTTAAGGATCATCAGAAGAAGATTCTTAAGGGAACAGCAAATCCACACATGGGGCACGAGAATTTTAAATCTACGTCCATTAGCATTCCATCGCTCAGGGTTCAAATAGACACAGTGGAAGCAATAGATGCCCTCCGCGCCGAAACCCAACGCCTCGAATCTCTTTATCAGCAGAAACTCGCCGCGCTGGAGACGTTGAAAAAGTCGCTGCTGCACCAGGCGTTTACCGGAAAACTTTAGGGATACACCATGAAGAATAAAAACAAACTCCAGATTCGCAATAGCACCGCCGAGTTTCTGGTCTTTACCCGGCAGGCGGGCGAGGGCGGCATCGAGGTGCGTGTCGAGGACGAAACGGTCTGGCTGACGCAGAAACTGATGGCGGCGCTGTTCGAGGTGGATGTTCGCACCATCAACGAACATCTGGGTAACCTCTATGATGTGGGCGAGCAACGCCCGGAGGCATCTATCCGGAAATTCCGGATAGTTCAATCGGAAGGCACTCGCGAGGTCGCCCGCGAGGTCGAGCACTACAATCTCGATGCCATCATCGCCGTGGGCTTCCGGGTGAACTCCGCACGCGCCATTCAATTCCGCCAGTGGGCGGCCGGGGTGTTACGGGATTATGCCATTCGCGGCTACGTGCTGGACAAGGAGCGGTTAAAGAACGGCGCATTCTTCAACAAGGCTTATTTCGAGAACCTGCTGGCGGAAATCCGGGAAATCCGCGCCAGCGAACGAAATTTCTATCAGAAGATCACCGACATTTACGGCACCGCCATGGATTACCGGGCGGATGCGGAGACCACGCAGGTCTTTTTCGCCACGGTGCAGAACAAGCTCCATTTTGTCATCCACGGCCACACCGCCGCCGAGGTGATCGTCGCGCGGGCGAACAGCCGGAAGGAGCGAATGGGGTTGACCACCTGGCAGAATGCGCCGAAGGGTAAAATCCTGAAGCCGGATGTGGTAGTGGCGAAGAACTATCTGACCGAAAAAGAGATCAAATCGCTGGACCGATTCGTGACAATGTATCTCGATTATGCCGAAAGCCAGGCCGAGCGCGGGATGCCCATGACCATGAAAGACTGGGCGGCGAAACTCAACGCCTTCCTGCAATTCAATGAACGGGATATTCTCGATCATCCGGGTAAGGTCAGCCAGGCGGTCGCCAAAACCTTTGCTGAAAGCGAGTATGAGAAATACCGCATTGTGCAGGATCGGTTGTTCGAGTCCGACTTCGACCGCCATATCCGGAAACTATTAAAGGACGGCAGGGAAAAACCATGAACGAAGCCGAGACCAGAGCCGAACATATTGACCCCGCGCTGAAGGCGGCCGGCTGGGGTGTCGTCGAGGGCAGTAAGATCCTGCGCGAATATCCCATCACCCTGGGCCGTATCGAGGGCCACGGCCGGCGTGGCAAGCCGCTCATCGCTGACTACGTGCTTGTCTATCGCAATCGCAAGCTGGCGGTGAACGAGGCGAAGGCATGGGACGAAGAACTGACCGAAGGCGTCGGGCAGGCGAAGAACTACGCGGGCAAGATGGCCGTCCGCTTTGCCTATGCCACCAACGGACAAGGCATCTACGAGATAGATATGGAGACTGGCCGGGAGCACAAGGTGCAGTGCTATCCGACGCCGGAAGAGCTGTGGAAACGGACCTTCGCCAAGCAGGACGCCTGGCGCGACCGTTTCGCCGCAGTGCCGTTTGAGGATAAAGGCGGATCGCATCCCAGCCGATACTACCAGGACATTGCCGTTGAGCGGGTGATGGAGGCCATTGCGCAGAACCGCCCGCGCATCTTGATCACGCTCGCTACCGGCACGGGCAAGACGTTCATCGCGTTTCAAATTGCTTGGAAGCTGTTCCACAGCCGCTGGAACTTGAGTCGCGAGCCCGCGCGTCGTCCGCGCATCCTTTTCCTCGCCGACCGCAACATCCTCGCCAACCAGGCATACAACGTTTTCTCCTCCTTTCCCGAGGATGCGCTGGTGCGGATCGATCCCGATAGTATTCGGCAGAAGGGGCGTGTGCCTACCAACGGCAGCCTGTTCTTCACAATCTTCCAGACGTTCATGAGCGGTCCGCCGAAGAATGGCAAGCCGTCGCCCTATTTCGGCGAATACCCGCCGGACTTCTTCGATTTCATCGTCATTGACGAGTGCCATCGCGGCGGCGCAAACGACGAAAGCAACTGGCGTGGCATCATGGACTATTTCGCCCCGGCAGTGCAGCTTGGCTTGACCGCCACGCCCAAGCGCAGGGATAATGCGGACACCTACAGGTATTTCGGCGAGCCGGTCTATGTTTACTCGCTCAAGGAAGGCATCAACGACGGGTTCCTCACGCCGTTCAAGGTGAAACAGATTTCCACGACGCTTGATGAGTATGTCTATACGCCAGACGATACGCTGATCGAGGGGGAAATTGAGACTGGGAAGCTCTACACGGAGACCGACTTCAACAAGATCATCGAGATCAAGGAACGCGAGGCCCACCGGGTGAAACTATTCATGGAGCAGATCAACCAGAATGAGAAGACGCTGGTATTCTGCGCCACCCAGGACCACGCGTTGGCCGTGCGCGACCTCATCAACCAGATGAAGACCAGCAAAGACCCGAACTACTGCCAGCGGGTTACGGCCAACGACGGTGCACTTGGGGAGCAACACCTGCGGGACTTCCAGGACAACGAGAAAACCATCCCGACGATCCTAACCACGTCGCAGAAACTCGCCACTGGCGTGGACGCCCGCAACATCCGCAACATCGTCCTGATGCGCCCAATCAACTCCATCATCGAGTTCAAGCAGATCATCGGGCGCGGCACGCGACTGTACGATGGGAAGGACTACTTCACGATCTATGACTTTGTGAAGGCGCATCATCATTTCAGCGATCCGGAATGGGACGGGGAACCGATCGAACCGGAGGAACCAAAGCCGTGTCCGAAATGCGGTAAACGCCCTTGCGAGTGCGAGAAGCTGCCGCCCCAGCCTTGCCCCGTATGCGGCAAGTGTCCATGTAAGTGCCCGTGCCCGGTGTGCGGTCAGCGTCCCTGCATCTGCAAGAAGAGGACCAAGGCCAAGGTCAAATTAGCCGACGGCAAGGAGCGCAACATCCAGCACATGATGGCGACGACCTTCTGGCATACCGACGGCACGCCAATGTCAGCACAGCAATTCATGGAAATGCTCTTCGGCAAATTGCCTGAATTTTTCAAGGACGAGGCCGAACTGCGCGCCTTGTGGAGCGCCCCGGATACGCGCAAGAAGCTCTTACAGGGTCTCGCCGATAAAGGTTTTGGCGGCGATCAACTGGCCGAGATGCAAAAGATCATTGAAGCCGAGAAGAGCGACCTTTTTGATGTGCTGGCCCATGTGGCCTACGCCCTCCCGCCGGTTACCCGCGAGGTGCGGGCCGCCAATGCCAAGGTGTTTATCAACACCCGTTTCAGCGCCAAACAGCTGGTGTTTCTCGATTTTGTGCTGTCACATTACGTGGCGGTCGGCGTAGAGGAACTTGACCAGGAAAAGCTCACGCCCCTATTGCGGCTCAAGTATCACAACTCCATCGCCGACGCCGTGGCCGATCTTGGCAGGCCGGAAGACATTGGGACGCTCTTCGCGGGTTTCCAGAAGTATCTTTATCAACAGACGGTGGCGGCATGACAGACAGCAATAAGAGAAGGGCTCCCGGGAGAGGTTTTGCCACTTTCGATGGGGACCAAATCCCTGCCATGTGAGAAATAAGAAACGGGTTTGAGGGCAGGTTCATGCCGGCCAATATTGCTAACCAGGTATTTTTGGCAATACTCCCTTGGATATTGCTTGTTGGTCTTGTTTCTATTCTGATCACAGTTTTTCGCATATTTTTCCTTCCCCGGCTCAAGGGGCGGCTCGGCGAAGCCAGTATTAACTTCCGAACTCAACGATTGCTCGACCAGACCGTTTACCACCTGATCCCGAATGTCATGCTTACGACACCTGACGGGACGACGCAGATTGATCACGTCATTGTGTCCATGTACGGTATCTTCGTGATAGAAACCAAAACATATAAGGGTTGGATCTACGGGGACGAGCGCGAGGCAAAGTGGACGCAGGCCATATACCACCGCAAAGAGCAGTTCCAAAATCCCCTGCGCCAGAACAAGGCTCCAGTCGCCGCCAATGCGGGTACTCCGGTCTGCCCGCGCTGCGGAGAGGTCATGGTGCTCCGCACAAGGCGAAAGGATGGCAGTCAGTTCTGGGGTTGCAGTGCATACCCGAAGTGCAAGGGTATAAAGCAAGTTGCATGAAAGGGACGTGGGGCAGGTCAAAGGAGCAAATACATGAATGATGACATAACGAAACACGGAGCCAGGGTCTTCCAAGTGACTGACACGGTTCTCCTGATTAAACAAACCGTAAAACGGGGCAAGGGTCCTGCCGGGCGCGCGCCCCTTCGTCCCGTAGCGGCTGACTACTGGGGGCAAGCTTTTTCCCGGCAGGACTGTAATGCGTCAGTCATGAGGTGGTCGCGTGAAGGTGGGGACGGCTCCCCGCCACAGGGCGGGGCAAGCGCCGAGTTTATCCCGCCTTGGCGGGACCGTCCGCGGCGCGTTCGGGCCTACTCCGCCGTATTAAGCCTCCTGGCTACGAAGGCTGGACGAACGCGCCCTACCTCTTGCCCCCTCACAAGACTGAGGGGCTACGCAAGACGAGAACTGCAGGTTCGTTTACGAGCGCCGGGGGCGGCGCGAGGAATGGCCCCGCGTAGCGGGGCGCCCGAATCGCGAAGCTGAACGCGCAGGACGTCGCGATAGCCACACGTCCTCACTCAATATGGATATTGAGATCCTCGGGTGAAGCCGCCAAGTCCTCAATACGCATCGCGCCGCCCGAGTTGTCCGACAGTGTGTTGCCGGTAATGTTGATCGGCTCAGCCGCAGGACGCGTGAAACCCCACAGATAGATTCCCCAATAGTTGCTGTTGGCGTTGTTGCTGCTCACCTCGTAAGCATAGGGAGCGGCGGACTCCTCATCGCTGATCTCAATGCCCGGCCCCAGATTGTGGTCAAAGCGATTCCGGCGCACGGTCACATGATGGCCGCCGTCGAGCCACAACGCGGCCGCAAACCAGGTGCCGTCGGGTGCGCGGCAGTCATTGGAATTGGCGGTGTTATATTCCGCAACGGTAGCCACCGAGTCCTCGATTAGAATGCCATTTCCAAAATTAAAACTGCACTCATTGCTGCGGATCAACGTGTTAATCATGCCGTATCCTTCGATGCCGCCGCCACCGCCGCCGCTGGGCAATGCGCCGTTATGCGTCACGGTGTTATTCTCGATGACAAGGCCGTCGCCGTTGACATAAATGCCATAGCCGCCGGTCATCTCATCCACGTTCAGGTTGCCGTTATGGTGCAAGTAGCAAACAAACCGCCGCGCAGTGCAAGCCGCCCGAAGAGCCCCCCACCCGATCCCTTGAGACGAATCGGACGTCCCGCTTCGCCGCTGATTCCTTCCAAGCGCACCTCCTCGGAATACTCACCTGGCAACAGTATCAACGTATCGCCTGGTTGTAACTGCCGCGAACCAAAGCCCAGTGTGGCCCACGGACTCGTCAATGAGCCATCATTCGAATC
>JACPGM010000153.1 GCA_016188985.1 Lentisphaerota bacterium
ATCAATTGATCGTAGTCGTAAGCCTTATAGTGTGGCATGCGTTAGTCTCCTTAAGTTTATGCCTGGGAGTCTAACACTTCGGCGGGTGACTTCAATACTATAAAGGCTTTTTCGACAGTCTCAACGTCACGCATGAGGCACAAGGCTGCCGCCCCAGCAGCCGAGTAGCCTCAATGCGCTGGTCGGCCCCTCCTTCATCTTCGAGTGAAAAGGGGACGCAAGAGACTGGTTGCGTCCCGCAAGAATTCCGCAGGGCCTTGAAGCAATAGGGCGACAAGTGCGACGAGCCCGTAGTATGCCAATCCCCACGCCGGCGCTGATCGAAGTGTCTTGCCTTGGGCTTCCCGGGGGTTGGAATGGGCATGGTGCATGAATTAGCCTGAAACAACATTCCAACATTCTGCAGAATGTTGGAATGTTGTCAAGAAGGGGTTATTGCGCTTTAATGCAGGCTTGGTGCATGCCCGGCGATTTCACCGCGACCGGCCGAGCAATAGTGGGTGAGTTTGATTGCGATATCTTCCGGCGCACTTTAAATACAATGAAGATTGTGGATCGCGGCACAGTATTTTTTGGGGAGGCGGGCAGCGAGTATTCCAGCTCTGCGTTTCCGGGCGTTTGTGCGTTGCCGACGGGGCGTTGGCTGGTATGGTTTCGCGCCGCACGCCGGAAGAAAGACGCATTGCCGCAGCGACTGCTGGTAACGTGGAGCGATGATGATGGCCGGACTTGGGTGAAGCCGATCGAGCCGTTCCGGCGCAAGGTTTTAAATGGAGTGCCGGGCGGTTGGCGGGCAGGCCATACAACGCCTCTGGGCGGCGCCCGAGCCCTGGCCGTTCTATATTGGGTGGATGAATCGAACCCAGCCCTTCCTTTCTTTAACGAAACGACGGAAGGATTGCTTGACTCGCGTATATTCCTTGCGCTCTCTAATGACAATGGCGCAACATGGTCAGAGCCGCAATTTATAGACACTGCGCCTTTCAACATGCCCGTGGCCATCACTGGGCCGATACTATTAATGCCCAATGGCGAATGGGCGTTGCAGTTTGAAACCAACAAGCCGTATTACGACAGGTCCATGTGGCGCCATGCTTCGGTTATGATGTTTTCCAGGGATCAAGGCCAGACCTGGCCGGAGTATGTCCAAGTTGCCGCTGACCCCGATGCGCGTATTTTCTACTGGGATCAGCGTCCCAGTGTTTGTCGCGACGGCTCCGTGATGGATGTATTCTGGACTTTCGATCGAAAAAGAGCGATTTATCTGAATATCCACGCGCGTCTTTCACGGAATAATGGACGAACCTGGCCTGCATTGTGGGATACTGGATTATCAGGACAGCCGGGCCCCTGCCTTAGTTTGGCCGATGGCCGTCTTGCCATGCCCTATGTGGATAGGGAGGGCCCGACGGTAATAAAATTACGCTGCAGTGAAGACGGCGGAAGATCATGGCCTGCGGAAAGCGAGGTTATGCTGGACGATACTTTAACTCGCAAGCAGCAGTTCTCGAAACGCGGCATGCGGGACGCTTGGACGGAAATGGGCAAATTCAGCGTGGGGCTTCCGGCGAGCGCGCTTTTGCCGACCGGCGATGTGTTGGTTGTTTATTATGCCGGTTCGGAATCCGACCATACTGGAATCCATTGGGTGCGGATAGAGCCGTGAGTGTATCCTGAGCTAAGACGCGGCAACTGAGTGCCGCGGCTACAATTATACACGGCGGACCACGCTGAAAGCGTGGCAAGCACAGAAGTCCGCCGTTCACGCCGCCTCCACAACTGCGATCATCTTGCGGTAATTGGCCAGGGCCAGGGGCGACAGCACCCGGCCGTAAGGACAGGCCGAGGGCATCAGGACAAAACTGCGGCCCGGCCCGGTCGTGCCTTCGCGGATGGCTTTGACAATCTTTTTTTCAAATTGCGGCGTCGGCAGATTTTCGATGTCGCTGGCTTCCAGGTTGCCGAAGAGCGTCATCTGCTTGCCCACTTTTTCCCGGACGTAAGCCAATTCCACATCGCCCTGCGGCGGCGGCTCAATCGGATCAAGCGCCATGCACCCCGTGGCGGCTATATGTTCCAACACATCTTTCAGCCGGCCATGCGCGTGGATGCGCGCAAACCCGCCGTATTTCTGGATGGAGTCCACCATGGGCTTGTCATACGGCACCACGTATTCCTTGAAAAGATTCGGCGGCAGATGCGGCGGCGAGGCGTATTCTGGTCCATAAATGCGCCATAAGCGGCCCGGCAGCGCCCGCGCGATGGCTTCCGTACGCAGCTGGAGAAAGCGCGCAAAACGCTCCAACAGACGATGAAACAAGGCCGGCTCGGTCAGGGCCACCACGGTAAAGAGTCCCATCTCAAACAAATCAGCCGCCCCGCAGAGGGGGTCGCCGGTATCAATCATGACGATGCCGCTTGCGCCCAGGCGGGCCTCCGTGGCTAATACCTCGCTCACGTCCGGCTCCGACCCGAGTGGCGTTTCCGGCAGCTCCAAAAAAAACTTGAGATCGTCGAGATCTTTGAGCAGGTGTTCCAGCGTCCAGACCGTATTGACGTCCCGATCCCGCCGGGTGCGGCGCGTTAGAACGCGATTGCCGGAGCGCACCGTCTGCGTTACGAACCGGTTGCCCTGAGCGTCCTCGCGCGTATCCCACTCACAAAGACCGGCCAGATCGGCGGGCTGGTTTTTGAACGGGACCCAGTGTCTGACGATGCGATCGGTCCGTTCGCGCGCCAGTTCGATGAGCGGCCGCCAGGAGGGGTCGGAATAAATGTTGAAGGGATCGGGGTCCTGCGGATTCTGGGAGCCGTCAATTTCGTAGAAACTGACCGGCGGGCGATCCACCGGCTCTCCGCGCAGGGATGCCATCAGACGTTCGCGGCGAGTCATACGTCCACATGTATTTTGATTTACAGTTCGGCCATGAACTGGAAGACCTGGTCGTAATAACCGGGCATGGCGGCTTCATGGGCGAAGTCGGGGTAGAGCAGCATGGTTTTGGGCGCGCGGATCTTGTTGTAGGCGGCAAACTGGGTAGAGGGCGGGCAAATGGTGTCCATCAGCCCTGTGCCCATCAGTACCCGGGCGCGGATGCGCGGGGCTAAGTGCTGAACGTCAATGTAGCCCAGCCGATTGAAAATATCGGCTGCGCGCTCGTGCCGTGGATCGAAGAGACGAAAATAGGTCTTCAACTCATCGTAGGCATCCTTGGCAAGGTCCATTTCCCATACCCGCTGGTAATCGCACAGGAATGGCACGAGCGGCGCGGAGCGCTTAATGCGCGGCTCCAGCGCGGCACAGGCTAAGGTCAATCCGCCGCCCTGCGATATGCCCATGGCCCCCACGCGATGCTCATCCACTTCCGGCATGTTCATGACAATGGCGGCCAGTTGGGCTGTGTCCAGAAAAATTTGCCGGAAAAGGAGCTGCTCCGGGCCGTCATCGAGGCCGCGGATAATATGGCCGCGGAGGGTATTGCCCGTAATGTTGCCGGCATCCTGGGATTGTCCGCCTTGTCCGCGGCAATCGAGGGCCGCCACGGAAAAGCCCTGGGAAACGTAATTCAGCTTGTCGCTCCATTCGCCGGACGAACCGCTGTAGCCGTGAAACTGCAAGACGGCCGGGTGCGGCTTTTTACCATTCCGCGGCCGGATGTATTTGGCGTGAATCCGGGCCTGGCGCACGCCGGTCCAATACAAGTCGAAACATTCGGCGCCCTGCGCCTGGAACTTGCTTTTCACGAGCTTGACCTGCGGGTCCACGGCGCGCATTTCCTTCAAAGCGCGCTCCCAGTAGCGCTCGAAATCGGCCGGCTTGGGGTTCCGGCCCTGGTAACGTTTCAGTTTCGCCAATGGCATATCAATGAGCATTTTTACCTCCTTAGGCCGCATAGTCCAAAATATTGTTACGGTGGGAAAGAGAGGAAAAGAACGCTACCAGATTCACGCCTTAAGCCAAGCGTGAAATGACCGCTGAAAATCTTGCATATTTTGTGAATTTTGTGCATCTTTGTGGCAATTTTGAAATTATTTTCAGATTCGGGAACTACGCATGGAAACTTCCCATTACTGGCAGAATCTGGGCGCGGCGCCGGCGCTGTTGAGCGCGCTGCCTTTCGCCGGACTGATTCTGTTGATCGCGGTTCTGCCTTTCTTTCCGGGTGCCTCTGCCTGGTGGGAGCAGCACCGCAATAAATTCAAGCTGGCTCTGGTGTGCGCCTTGCTCGGCATCCTGGCGTATTTCATTCCCACCGGCGACTGGGAGAGAATCGGGATTACCTACCTGGAATACGCGGCTTTCATCGTCATGCTCTTGGCGCTGTTTGTCATCTCCGGCGGGATTCACATCAGCGGCGCCTTTGCAGGATTTCCCAGAAGCAATACGGCCTTTCTGGCGATAGGTGCGGCGCTGGCCAGTCTGTTGGGCACGACCGGGGCAAGTATGGTCATGATCCGGCCGCTGCTGCGCTCCAACCGCCAGCGCCGGCATAAAGCCCATATCGTCATCTTTTTCATCTTCACGGTCAGCAACTGCGGCGGCTTGTTGACCCCCCTGGGCGATCCGCCCCTTTATCTGGGGTTCCTGCGCGGGGTGCCCTTCGACTGGACGCTGCGCCTGACGCCCCAATGGCTGCTGGTCAATTTTCTACTGTTGCTTGTTTTTTACATTCTGGATGCCTGGTATTTCCGCCGGGAAGAAGACCATATGCCTGCCACGCTTACCAACGAAATCAAGCAGGCCAAGCGGAAAATCCATATCCAGGGCTGGCGCAATGTGCTGTTCTTGCTCTTAATGATGAGCGTCATCCTGGCTTCGGGCTATTTTATCTACCCGGCGCTGGCCCGCGGGCGGGGCGAACTGGCCGCCGAGATCGGCTCAAAGCTTATCCAGATTATCCTGATGGGCCTCTTGGCTTACGGGTCTTATCGTCTAACGCCGGCAAGAATCCATCACGAGAATGAATTCAACTTTGCCCCGATCCGGGAGGTGGCGATCCTGTTTTTCGGCATCTTCGGCGCCATGATTCCGGCCTTGGCATTGCTGGAAGCCAAGTGCGCGCTGCTGGGCTTGCAAAAACCGTGGCATTATTTCTGGCTGAGCGGCACGCTGAGCGGTTTCCTGGATAATGCCCCGACCTACCTGGTTTATACCACGCTGGCTGCCAGCCAGAACAATTTATCCGCCAGCCATTTGGGCGCGCTGGCCAGTCAATTCCCAGCGCTTCTGGCGGCGATTTCCTGCGGCACGGTATTCATGGGCGCCATGACCTATATCGGCAACGGCCCCAATTTCATGGTAAAGGCCATCGCCGAACATGCCCGCGTTAAAATGCCTTCCTTCGGCGGTTATATGCTCTGGTCAATCGCCATTCTCATACCGGTTCTCATCCTGCAAACGCTCGTCTTTTTCCGGACTTAATGCCCGACCGACAACTGGAAAAGGAATACTCATTTTCTTTCGCACTTAGCATTGTAGCCGTCGGACGAAGGCCGACGCTCCGGTCCACCGAAGGCGGATCCGCCTCTGGCGGAAAAACGCGCCCCTTTCGTAGCGCGGCTACATAACAGGACCCTGCGCGGCGCGGGGCAAGCGCGAGCCTGTCTGCCCGCATCGCTACGCGAAGTGTTGCCGGCGGGTCGTCTCGCGGCTACAGGAGCTGTTCCTCGGCCCACCAATAGCGTTTCGCGTTGACAAGGGCGCTTTTGTGTAATTCAATGCCCTCGCTTCCGCCGCGCCCGGCAATGCAAACAAAAGGATCCAATGCCAGCGATTCTTCATAGAGAGCAACTTGCCGACGATGTCGTGCTCATGCGTCTGGAGGCGCCCTTGATCGCCCAGGAGCGCAAGCCGGGTCAGTTTGTAATTTTGCAGTTGGACAGCACCTACGGCGAGCGCATCCCGCTGACCATTGCCGATGCCGACCCTTTGGAGGGCTCGATCACCATTATTTTCCAGGTGGTCGGCCGCACGACGCGCGACCTGGCTGCTTTGCGCGCCGGCGATAACATCGAGAACCTGGTGGGGCCGCTGGGACGCCCAACGCATATCGAGAAGTTTGGAACGGTTGTTTGCGTCGGTGGCGGAATCGGTGTGGCGCCCTTGCACGGCATCGCCCAGGGCATGCGCCGCGCCGGCAACAAACTCATTATCATTCTCGGCGCGCGCACCCAGAAACTGCTGATTCTGGAGAGGCAAATGCGCGCGCTGGCCGACGATTTGATTATCTGCACCGATGACGGCTCCTATGGCCGCAAGGCGCTGGTGACGGCGCCGCTCAAGGAAGTCTGCGCGCTTAACCCTAAGCCGGACCTGGCCGTGGCGGTCGGCCCGCCCATCATGATGAAGTTCTGCGCGGAAACCACGCGGCCCTATGGTATTCCCACGGTGGTATCGCTCAACACGATCATGGTGGATGGCACCGGCATGTGCGGCGGTTGCCGGGTCACGGTCGGCGGCCAAGCGCGGTTTGTCTGCGTGGACGGCCCGGAATTTGACGGTCATCAAGTGGATTTCGACAACATGATGCAGCGCCTGCAAGCTTATAAAAAGCAGGAGGACGAGGGGCGCGCGCAATGCCGGCTGGAGCAGAAGACGGACGACGCGGCGAGATAAGAAGATAAGCAAACATCCAACGCTCAACGTCCAACGTCGAATGACGGAGGACGGACGCCAGACGACGGATGGCAGACGACGGACAGGAGAAGACGGCGCGGACAGAGCCGCGCCCTCCCGGGAGGGCGGACCTCCGTGTCCGCCGTGCGGATAATAGACCACGCGGGACGCCAGGCCAGTGATAAAATTATCCGCGTTGCGCGGGACGACAGACGACGGAGCGGAAAAGCAAACATCCAACATTGAACGTTCAACACAGAACGATGAGAACAAATCAGGATTTTATAGGTGTAGGGGCCGTTCGCCTGCCCGAGCCGACGCTCGGGTCGGCCACTGGTAGAACGGCATGACGTTGCGGTTCTTCCTGCGCAGCGCGGGACAAGCTCGAACCGCCGCTACACCCCAAAATAACTGAGGCCTTACCACCATTGACCATTCACCATCCACCATTTCCGCCGAAGGCGGATCTGCCTCTGGCGGAAACCATTCTTCTATGAATGCGCATCCGACCAAAGACTCATTGGCCGCGGAAGCCGAGCAGCGCCTGCGGGAGATCGAGGCCAGCAGCAAGCCGCTCAAGCCCAAGGAACGTCTGAAAATTCCTTTGCAGGCGATGCCGGCGCAGGATCCCTCCGTGCGCCGCCGCAACATATCCGAAGTTGCCTTGGGCTACTCGCCGGAGCAGGCCCGCCTGGAAGCCTTGCGCTGTCTCCAATGCAAGAATGCGCCTTGTATCGCGGGCTGTCCGGTGCGCATCAACATTCCGGCATTCATCAAGGCGATTATTGAAGGCAATAATGCCGAAGCCATTGCCATTATTAAACGCACCAGCCTCTTGCCCGCCGTGTGCGGGAGAGTCTGCCCGCAGGAAGTGCAATGCCAGGCGCCGTGCACGGTCGGCCGGACATTGAAAGATGTCGGCCTGGCCGTATCCATTGGCCGCTTGGAGCGCTTCGCCGCCGACTGGGAACAGGCCGAACACCGGACGAAAGCGCCGCCGGTCAAACCAGCTACCGGCAAAAAAGTGGCGGTCATTGGCAGCGGCCCGGCCGGCATTACTGTGGCCGCCGATGTCCGGCGTGAAGGCCACGCCGTCACCATCTTTGAAGCCTTCCATAAGCCGGGCGGTGTTATGGTCTATGGCATTCCGGAGTTCCGGCTGCCCAAGCTCATTGTGCAAAAGGAAGTTGATACGCTTAAGGCCATGGGCGTCGAACTGGTCGCCAATTTCGTCGTCGGCCGCACGCGCGCGCTGCATGACCTGCTGGACAAGGACGGTTTTGACGCCGTGTTCATCGGCACGGGGGCGGGCCTGCCGAAGTTCATGAATATCGAGGGGGAAAACCTGGTGGGCGTGTTCTCGGCCAATGAGTATCTCACCCGCGCCAACCTGATGCGGGCCTATGATCTGGGCAAAGCGCATACGCCGATTTTCCGGTCGCATAAGGTGGCCGTGCTGGGCGGCGGCAACGTCGCCATGGATGCCGCGCGCATGGCCGTGCGCCTGGGAGCGGAAGAGGTTCATATTGTCTACCGGCGGACGGAAGTGGAAATGCCGGCGCGGGTGGAAGAGGTGGCGCATGCCAGGGAAGAAGGAATAATTTTTCACCTGTTGCAGAACGCCAAGCGCGTCCTGGGCAACGCCGAGGGCCGGGTAACCGGTTTGGAATGCCTGAAATACCGGCTGGGCGAGCCGGACGAGTCGGGCCGGCGCCGGCCGGTGGAGATTCCCGGCAGCGAGCTGGTTATGCCCTTAGATACGGTAATCGTGGCTATCGGCAATGAATCCAACCCGCTGATCAAGCAGACCACCATTGGCCTTGACACCGATCGCTGGGGCCGCATCATTGTGGACGAGAACGGCAAAACTTCTTTGCCTCGCGTCTATGCCGGGGGCGACATCGTGTTGGGCGCGGCCACGGTTATTCTGGCCATGGGCGAAGGCCGCCGGGCCGCGGCGGCAATCAATCGGTTGTTGGTCCAGTGACTATTTGGGAGGTGTTTGGTGTTCAGTGGTAGCTGCTCAGACATCAAGAAATGAAACTACAAAAACACGCGAAAGGCGCGAAAATGGGAATGGACTTTGTATTCAAATTTCGTGTATTTTCCGCCAGAGGCGGATCTGCCTCAGGCATGACGCGCATTTCGTAGTTTCCACCTGAGGCGGATCCGCAAAGGCGGAAATTGTTTTCTCAGATAGCTGAGTAGTGTCGAAATATTATCAAAAGGACCAGGGACCATGGCCAAAATTGCATTTATCGGCGCCGGCAGTTTTTTGTTCACGCGCGCCCTGGTGAATGACCTGCTCACTTTCCCGCGCTTGCGGGACGCCACGGTGGCGCTTATGGATATTGACCGTGAACGCTTGTTCTACATCAAGCAGGCCGTGGAGCGGATTATCCGCGAGGGCAAGTATCCCGCCCGGGTTATGGCCACGCTGAGTCGGCAGCAGGCGCTCGAAGGGGCGGACGCGGTCATTTGCACCATCCTGGCCGGCGACGTGGATGCGTGGCAATATGACATCACTATTCCCAAACGCTTCGGTGTTGATATCAACATTGGCGACACGCGCAGCGTCTCCGGCGTGTTCCGGGCGCTGCGCACCATCCCGGTCATGCTGGCCATCTGCCGCGACATCGAACGTCTCTGCCCGCGGGCGATCCTGCTCAACTACACTAATCCCATGGCCATGCTCTGCCGGGCGATGCAGAGTCAGACCAAGGCGCAAGTTACCGGTCTCTGTCACAGCGTCCAGGGCACGGCCGGCATGTTGGCCGGCTGGATCGGCGCCAAGGCCGATCAGGTTGACTACGTGTGCGCCGGGATCAATCACCAGGCCTGGTTCCTGAAATTCGAGTGGCGCGGCCGCGACGCCTATCCCCGGATCCGCAAGGCCATTCTGGCGAACAAGAAGATCCGCAATGCGGAGCAAGTCCGCAACGAGATGTTTCTGCATCTGGACTATTACGTGACGGAATCGAGCGGGCACAATTCTGAATATAACTGGTGGTTTCGCAAGCGGCCGGACCTGATTGAAAAATACTGCACGCACGGCACCAACTGGAACCCCGGGCGCTATGCCTACATTCTGACGGACTATCAGCGCCGCAAATCAACCTGGCGCAAGGTGATCCGCCGGTGGCTGGACGATCCCAAGCCGCTGGACCTTAAGCGTGGGCACGAATACGCCACTTCCATTATCAACGCCCGGATGGGCGGCGAGACTTTAGAATTTAACGGCAATGTGCCCAATACCGGGATTATCCCGAACCTGCCGGCGGGCTGCTGCGTGGAAGTGCCTGTTTTTGCGGACCGCCAGGGGTTCCGCCCGGTTTATGTCGGCGCCTTACCGCCGCAACTGGCGGCCTTGAACAATGCCAGCATCGCCGTAGAGGAAATGGCGGTGGCGGCGGCCCTTACCGGCGATCCGCGCAAGGTGTTCCACGCCATCGCCTACGACCCGCTCTCCGCGGCGGTGCTGTCCTTAAACGAGATCAAGCGCATGGTCCAGACCATGCTGAATAAGAACAAAGCCCACCTGCCTCAGTTCAAGCGGCTGAAGATTGATTAGGAGGATCATCATGCCCATCAAGCCCTGCCGCCCGCCCTGGAAAGGAACGATGAGTGCCCGCGAGCGGTTTAACCGCCAGATGCATTATCAGAGCGTTGATCGTTGCTTCAACATGGAGTTCGGCTATTGGGATGAAAACTTCCGGCAGTGGCCGATCTTCGTGGAGAACCACATTACCAACAACCATGAGGCCGATATCTTTTTCAATTTTGATCCCATCAAGACCGTGGCCGGCAATATCTGGCTCAGTCCGGCCTTTGCCTGGAGCGTAGTTTCGGAGACTGCGACTACGCGGATTATGATCAACGATAATGGACTCTATATCGAGGTGCCCAAAGATGGGCATGACACGATTCCCCGCTATATCAAAGCTTCGGTTGTTACTCCCGATGACTGGCGGCGCTGCAAGGCCGAGCGCCTGCGCCGGGACGATCCGGCTCGCTTGGTGGATATCGCGCGGCTCAAGCAATTGTTTCCGCCCGACCACGATTATCCGTTGGGCGTCTATTGCGGCTCGATGATCGGCCGCGTCCGCGACATGTTGACCTTCGAAGGTTTGGCTTACGCCATGTATGATTTCCCGGAAATGGTCGAGGATATGGTCGAAACCGCCTGCGTGCTGGCGGAAGATTTTCTCGACCAGGTCCTGCCGGAGGTCGTCTTTGATTACGCCTCGAACTGGGAGGATATTTGCTTTAAGAACGGGCCGATTGTGTCCGTTGATTTCTTCAAAAACGTGGTGATGCCGCGCTATAAAAGAATCAGCAAAAAACTGTGTGCCGCCGGCATTGATATCTGGTACAGTGACTGCGATGGCGATACCCGGCCGATTTTGCCGTACTTTCTGGAAGGCGGGATCAATTGCCTGTTCCCGTTCGAGGTCAACGGCTGCGCGCATCCGGCGGAACTGTTCAAGCAATACGGCAAGGATCTGCGCATTATGGGCGGCGTGGATAAAATCGAGCTGGCCAAGGGCCCCAAGGCTATCAAGGCCTACTTGGAGACTCTGGCGCCACTGGTGGCGCGGGGCGGTTACATTCCTTTCTGCGACCACCGCTGCCCGCCCAACGTCAAGCCGGAAGATTATCTCTACTACCTTGACCTCAAGGAACGGATGTTCGGGTTGTCCGCCGAAGGCGGATCCGCCTATGGCGGAAAATAGAAATTGACGGGGCGGTTGTGCCCCCGCCGCAAAAGGAGGAGGGCCTTACATGATCCATCAATGGTGGGTTTGTTTTCAAGCCAGCCGATTAAGCCAGACCCTGGTCTCCATCCCGGCCATTGAGATGCTGGTGGTGCTGGTCCTGCTGACCATCTGCCTGCTGTTCCATCTCAACCGGACCGGGCTGGTGACCGCCTATATCTTCGCGTATCACTGGGGCCTGCTTTTCGGCGAGCAGTACTTCTCGGGCGATGCGCGGGTCTATTACCTTTTCCTGGCCAGCTACATTGTGTTCGGCATCATGGTGGTGGTGCTGTTCATGTTGGCCATGATGATGGCCGCGCGCAGCAGCCACTCGCAGTGAAGGCCCGGCGCTCCCACTAACGTGAGCGTATTTATGCCTTTGAACACTTAGTTGGCCTGCTGCCGGACGAGCGCAAAAAAGCGGTCTTCGTATTCTTCGAACAAGCCGTAGCGGCGCAGTCTGAGGCCCAACTCCTTGACCAGCTCCGGATGGCCCCTGGCCATCAGGAAAAACTTCTCAATATCGGCGCGCACGCCACGCGGCACCCCGTTGACATCCTCCCAGAGCCGCCGGCGGTTGAGGTCCTGAATATTGCGCGGCGCCGATTGGCGGATAACGTCCACCATAAACTTCAGCACACAGACGTCCCAGGGATCGTCCACCCCGAGAATAACGCCCGTCAGCGGATCATTCTTTTCCTGGGCGCTCTTCTTTACCCGGTCCAGGATGTCCTTAACATGGCCGCTGATCACCTGTTCGCTGATCTCGGTTTTCTGGACCTTGAAGCCATACTCCAGGATGCGCAGGTCCTTGGCGTGCTCCCGCAGCCAGTCGAGATACTGGTTGGCCTGATCGCCAAACCCCTCCAGGATGTCGCGTTCGTAGGAGCTCGGCATAACGATCTGCGGCTGGCGCGACTGAATGGTTCCCTCCCGCACGCGGATGCGATTAACCGAATCCATCAGCTCGCTCACCAGATGGTAGTGCAGCCGCGTGATCCCGAACGTCTCCAGGTAGCTGCTCGGCATTACCACCACTTCGGTGTTGTTCACCGCATACCAGAAATTGTGCGGCTTGATTTCCATAGCTGAACAAATTGTCTTTTTTTGGCCTGGTTTGTCAAGGCTGGAAATGCGAGGCGTGCGTCAATGGGAGCATGGTCTTTGGTCGGCATGCCGGCGCGGCCAGCCAATGATTGCATCCTTTCTGTTTTCATGAATAATACGTTGCCGGCTTGCAATTAGGGTCTGTAAAGAAATTAAATGCACAATGATTGCGCCGGTTTTCGCCACGGGCAAGGCACCGCAAGCGGAGGCGTACCTGAAAGGTCCGTGCCGCTTGCGGCAACACCGCCCCGGGCGAAAACGGACGCAACCCAGAGGGGCGCAGGCTATTTTGCCGTTCCGTGGCGTTCCGCACGAAGGGCAATACCTTCCAGGTATTGCACCTTCGCGCGCGCCTTACGGAGACGGCGAAATTTCCAGCGTCATTGTTCATTTAATTTCTTTACAGGCCCTTAGCCCGCTCTGCTTTCCTGGAAAGGCCGGAACATGAAGAAAAATGCCAAGATTCGCCCGGATTGGGACACTTATTTCATGGATATCGCCCAGGTGGTTAAGCGCCGCAGCAACTGCCTGCGGCGCGACGTGGCCGCCCTCATTGTCAAGGACCGGCGCATCATCTCCACCGGCTACAACGGGACGCCCAGCGGCATCCGCAACTGTTTCGCCGGCGGTTGTCCGCGCTGTGCCCGCGCGACGTTCCCCGGCGAAAACCTGGGGGAGTGCATCTGCTCTCACGCCGAGGAGAATGCCATTATCCAGGCCGCCTGCTACGGCGTGGCTTTGAAGAACGCCTCCTTGTACTGCACGGATAGCCCCTGTCTGCTCTGCGCCAAAATGATCGTGAGCGCCGGAATCAAGGAAGTGGTCTATGAAGCGCCCTACCAGTTCAATGTTCAAGCCGCGCGCTTATTCAAAACCGCCGGCATCCGCTTCCGGCAGTTCAAGCGGTCCGGCAAACAATAGGAGGACAGCGCGGATTACACGCAGCTCAACGTGAACAAGACTATTATTAAATCCAGACGGGCAGATGCGGCCCAATTGCCGCGGCCCACGGCCGCCCAGCAACGCTGGCAGGATGCCGAGCTCTGCGCCTTGATCAGCTTCGACATCCCCATTTATCTGGAGAAAGGCTGGAGCTATGAGGCCGCCGAGAGGTGTGTGGATGTTGACGCCTATTCTCCCGAAAAGCTTGATACGGACCAGTGGCTCGAAGCGGCGCGGGCTTTGGGGGCGCGTTATGCGGTTTTCACCGCCACCCATATGGCCGGGTTCAGGCAATGGCAAAGCGAGAACTGGCCTTATGGACTGCGCCAGGCGCGCTGGAGGAAAGGACAGGCTGACATCGTCCGCGATTTCATTGCCTCATGTCGCCGATACAAGATCCTCCCCGGAGTGTTTATCAGTGTGCGCTATAATGCCTGGTGGCACACCCACCACGAGCTGCCGCTCTTCGGACCACACGGTATGCTCTACGGAAATCAGGCCGCCACCGCCGCTTATCAAGCCTACCTGCGCTCTTGTGAAGAGATGGTTGCCGAACTGTGTTCGCGTTATGGGGAACTCATCGAACTATGGTTTGACGGCGGGGTAATGTCGCCGGAATCCGGCGGGCCGGACGTGTTGCCCATTTTTGAAAAGTTTCAGCCCCACGGCGTGTTCTATCACAGCCGGCAACGCGCTGATCACCGCTGGGCGGGCGCCGAAGACGGGACTGGCGGCGATCCCTGCTGGGCTACCATGACGGACGTGATGGCGCAGTATGAAGCGCACCGTGATCCCGAGCAAAGACGCACGCTTCTGCGTCATGGTGATCCGGACGGGAAAGATTGGGTTCCGGCCATGGCCGATGCGCCTATTCGCAACCATGCCTGGTTCTGGCGCAAGAACGAGGAACGCCTGCTGTATTCACCCGATGACCTGGCGGCCATGTATTTCGCGTCGGTTGGGCGCAACGCCAATCTCGTTATCGGCCTGATGCCCGATCAGCAGGGCCTTGTGCCGGAGGCCGATATGGCGGTCTGCCGGCAATTTGGCCGGATCATCGGCGAGCAATTCAAGCGCGTGTTGGCGGAAACCTCGGCAACCGGCCCGGTTGTCGAGCTTGCGCTTGCGGGATTGGGGCGGTTTGACAAATTCGTTATCATGGAGAACATTTCTCAGGGAGAACGCATCCGGGAATTCGTGATCGAAGTGCTCTCCCCGGATGGATCCTGGAAAGAGGTCTGTCGCGGCGCTTCCATCGGCCATAAACGGATCGCGCGCTTTGGAGCGCAGGAAGCAGCCAGGGCCCGGCTGCGCATAACCCGCAGCGTGGGCTTGCCTGTGATCCGCCGTTTTGCCGCCTACGCTCCGTCGTAGCCGTGCATGGGAACGACTAACCGACACCAACCCTTGAAGCTCATGTCTTCTGACCCTAACAACCACGAACGGGTGGATAAAAAAATATTTGTCCGGCTCCTGAAGCTGAGCTGGCGGTACCGTTTCGGCTGTGCCCGGGCCATAACCCTGCAGTTGCTGCTGATCGTCAGCACCATTGCCGCCTTGACGCTCATGGGCCTCGGCATAGATTGTTTGCGGCATTTCCTCGAGCCGGAAACTCCACCGCCGCGCTGGCCCCTGGGACTGCAGCCGCCGGAGGGCTGGGGGTTGCTGGGCATCCTGGGCTTAATCGCGCTGGCCAATATTGGCATTGCCGGCGTGCGCTATTGCGTCTCCTACGGCTACAGCCTGGCCATTGTGCGGCTGCTGCAGCAGGGCATTGTGGTGGACCTCCGCGCCCGGATTTATGAAAAATTGCAGCAACTTTCCTTCCGCTTCTTTGATTCCAACACCAGCGGCACGCTGATTAACCGGGTCACGGGCGACGTGCAATCCGTGCGGCTGTTTATTGACGGCGTAATTATCCAGGGGACGACCATTCTCCTTTCGCTGCTGCTGTATTGCGTCTACATGTTCGCGCTGCATGTGCCGCTTACGCTGGCCTGCCTGTTGACCATGCCGCTGATGTGGGCGGTGGCGGTCTATTTCACGAAGAAGCTTAAAGTAGCTTACCGCCGCGACCGCGATAATTTCGACAAAATGATTTTTGACATGGCCGAACGGGTCCAGGGCATTCAAGTAGTTAAGGGTTTTGCCCGCGAAGAACCGGAATTGCGGCTATTGCAGCGCGATAACCGCGCGGTGCAAGACCAGAAGCAGGTAATTTTCCGGCTGGTCAGCTTGTTCCATCCGTTGATTGCGATGTTGACGAACACCAACATTATCATTCTGCTGGCCTACGGCGGCTATCTGGTGATCAGCGGGCAATTCCCGCTGGGCACGGGCCTGATTGTGTTTCACGGCCTGCTCTGGCGCTTTTCCAATCAGGTCAGCACCCTGGCGGGCATCCTGGATAATCTGCAGCAGAGCGCCGCCGCGGCCCAGCGGGTCTTTGAAATCCTGGACGCGCCTGTGGAAATCCGCAGTCCGCCCCAGGCCCTCCGGCTCAGCAAGGCCCGCGGCAGCGTGGCCTTCAAGAATGTTTCCTTTGAATATCTCCCGGGGGAACGTGTGCTGGACAACATTGATTTCGAGGTCAAACCCGGAGAGTTTATCGGCATCCTGGGCACCACGGCCTCTGGTAAAAGCACGCTGCTCAGCCTGATTCCCCGCTTCTATGACGCCAAGATGGGCGCGGTGCTCCTCGACGGCCAGGATGTCCGCAAATACGATCTGGCCGATTTGCGCCGCCAGATCGGCCTGGTCTTCCAGGAAAGTTTCCTTTTCAGCAGCACGATCGCCGCCAATATCTCCTTCGGGCATCCCGCCGCCGCGCGCGCGGCCATCATCCGCGCCGCCAAAATCGCCGCCGCCGATGAGTTCATTGAAACCTTGCCCCAGGGCTACGATAGCGTCATTGGCGAGGCCGGTTGCGACCTCTCCGGCGGCCAGCGGCAGCGCCTGGCGCTGGCGCGCGCCGTTTTGCTTGAGCCGCCGATCCTGCTGTTGGACGATCCGACCGCCGCCGTGGATGCCGAAACGGAAGCTGAGATTTTCCAGGGCATCGCCGGCGCCATGCAAGACCGCACCACTTTCATGGTAACGCAAAGGATCAATGTCCTGCGGCGCGCCGATTATGTCCTGGTCATGCATCGCGGCCGGATTATCCAGCGGGGCACTCCGGCGGAGTTGCTTAAGATCAAAGGTTATTACCGCCGGGTGGCGCTGCTGCAATGGGAGGAAGAAGATATGCCGGCCGCCGCCGGAGCCCTGGCAACCCCATGAAACCATTTAATCCATCTTTAAAGTCACCGGCCTTGGGCGGCAGCGCCGACAGCAAGCCGCTCAATTATGGTATATTCCGGCGGGTCTTTGCCTATACCCGGCCCTACCGCGCCAAGCGCAACGTTCTTTTCGTGCTGGTATTCCTGCGCACGCTCCAGACGACCGCCGTGGCTTGGGCGATGAGCGCCATTATTAACGGGCCGATTGCCGCCGGCGACGTCCACGCCGCTCTGTGGGCGGTAGCCGCGCTGCTCCTTTTAATGATCTTCACCGAAGCTACCGTCCATTTCCGCCAGCGCCTGGCCTGGGAACTGGGCGAGGCCGTGGTGCATGACTTGCGCGGGGCCATGTTCCAAAAAATGCTGGCCATGCCGCTGGCCTTCTTCACTCAGACCCGGCTGGGCCGATTCATCAGCCTTTTTTCCTCCGATGCCGAAGCCGTGCGCAGCGGCATTCAAAATGTGGTTTTCGCCGCGCTGGCCCAGATCGGGAGCATGCTGACGGCCGCCGCCGTGATGCTCTATGCCGACTGGCAGATGTTCCTGGTGGTCCTGGCCATCGGCCCCGTTGTCTGGCTCATCAACCGTTATTTCCGGGTTAAGCTGATTAACGCCTACCGGGCTATCCAGGAAAGCTTCAGCCGGGTAACGACCACCGTCGCGGAATCCATCAAAGGCATAAAAATCATTCAGAGTTATTCCCGGCAGGAACTCAACGCCGAGCTGTTCCGTGAACTGGTCTACGACCACTCAACTTATAATGTGGTGGTGGCCCGTCTGGAGGCTTCGTTTATGCCGCTGCTGGAAGTGAACAGCCAGTTCTTCCTCTCGGCGCTATTGCTGTTCGGCGGCGCCCGCTTGCTGCATCATGATATGAGTCTGGAAAGTTTTATATTGTTCTTTTTCTTGTCCGGCCATTTCTTCAGCCCCATCACCGGCCTGGCCGGACAATACCAACAGGCGCTCGCGGCCATAGCCGGCGCCGAACGGCTTTTCCAGTTCCTCGACCGCTCGCCGGACTCTCAGGATGCTCCGCAAGCCGTTGCTTGGGCCGGCCCGACCGGCCAGGTCGAATTCCGGAAAGTCTCTTTTAGCTATAAACCCGATCGGCCCGTGCTCGAGGACATTACTTTTGCCGCCACGCCGGGCCAGACCATTGCCTTGGTTGGCCCCACTGGCGGCGGCAAAACCACCCTGACTAACCTGATCGCCAAGTTTTATCTGCCCAATGCCGGCGAGATCCTGATTGACGGCCGCAATATTCTGGAGATCAAGCAGCAAAGTCTGCGCCGTCACTTAGGCGTTGTCGGCCAGTCCAATTTTCTGTTCACCGGCACGGTGATGAGCAACATCCTGGTGGGCAAACCCGGCGCTACCGAGGAAGAAGCGCGGGAGGCGACGAGCAAAATCAACTGCCTGGATTTGATCGAGGCCCTGCCGGACGGGTTCCAGACGGCGGTAACGGAAAACGGCGTGGGTCTCTCGCTCGGCCAGCGCCAGATCATCTGTCTAAGCCGCGCCATGCTGGCCGACCCGAAGATTCTGATTCTGGACGAGGCCACCAGTTCGGTGGATGCCGTTACCGAAGAGCGCCTGCAGCAGGCTCTGGCCCAATTGCTGAGCCATCGCACCAGTTTTGTCATTGCCCACCGCTTAAGCACTGTCCGCAAGGCCGATCTGGTGCTGGTGATTGAGAAGGGCCGCATCATCGAGCGGGGTAATCACCGCCAGCTTCTACGCCTGGGCGGCGTTTATGCCCGATTGTACAAGGAGTTTAAAGCCGCTGGCGAAATCTAACCAAACATATTTGAAATTTTGGTAGGGCGCTCTCGCCGAGAGCGCCGCGGACGGCTCGGCGAGCCGTCCCTACCGCGGAGCAACCATGCCGACGCCATTCCAGAATGCGGTCTATGCGGCGCTAAAGCGCGTTCCGCGCGGACGGGTTACGACTTACGGGGCATTGGCCCATCGGGTTGGTTGCCGCTCAGCCCGCGCCGTGGGCCAGGCTTTGAAACGCAATCCCTATGCGCCCAAAGTGCCCTGCCACCGGGTGATTGCCTCCGATTTGGCTCCCGGCGGCTTTATGGGCCGGCGCGATCCGCCGGCCATGCGCCGCAAACTGAAACTCCTGGCAAAGGAGGGTGTCCGCTTCCAAGCCGGCCAACTGGCCGAGCCCCGCCGGCTGTTTGCATTCCCTGGTTGACTTCGTCCTCGGTTCACAGTTTACAGTCTTCCGTCATCCGTTGTCTTCCATTGGAAGTTGAGCGTTGGGCGTTGGATGTTGAATGTTGTTTTTCCTGCTCCGTCTTCCGCCATCTTCCATTCGACGTTGGGCGTTCGATGTTGGACGTTTGCTTTCCTGCTCCGCCCTCCGGGGGTCTCCGGTCCGGCGTCTGTCATCCCGCGTTGCGCGGGGTCCGTCGTCTGCCTTCCGTCCACCGCCCCAACACTTGCCCTGCGTAGTCCCGATCGCGAGGCGCATCGGGACGAAGCAGGGTCAGTGCATCTCGGCCGCGCAGGTGCCGATGGCCGGACGATAGAAATTGAACTGAACGTTATGGTGATCCGCCAGCAGCGACATCGGCACGGCCGCATCCGGCACGCGCTTGGAAATCATCAAGGTCGTCAGGCGCATGCCGTATGGATTGTCATGTGTGCCCGGATGCCAGATCGAGACTTTCTCGGCCTTCCAAGTCTCCCGCGGGCCGACGGAGAGCGCCTGGCGCGGCACCAGGAAGACCTGGCCGCCGCCGGAGGTGCGCGCGTTCTGGATGAGCGTCATGGGATGCAAGTCCACAACCCGCGTGGCTAATTGGCGGTATTCTTCCGGCGAGGGCGGGCGGGTTTTATATCTGCCGGCGCGTTTGGGCGGATCGTTAAAAGCCCAATGCTTCACCTCGCCCTGGCCGCCCTGCATGATCAGGCAGCGGGCCCTATCATAAGTTGCGCTATAGGCTTTGACATCGCGCGTGGGGAAATGCAGGTTCTCCGGCCGGGGCCGCAGTTCCCGGCGAATCCGGTTGAAACAGAGTTCCAGGTCCGCGCGTTTGAAAGAGAGCGGATGCGTAACCGGGACTTCCTTGCTGTCTTCAAACCACTCGTCCATGGCCCAGAACACGGCCTCCTTCAGATTCAAGTTGAGCTCATTGACCATCCGGGCCACAATCGGCAATTGCTCGGTCGGGCCGATGGGCCCGCAGATGCCGGTCGGGTTGTCCGCCGACGATTGCCGCCAGGCGGTAATGTATTCCAGAGCCTCGGCGGCATAGAACTCTTCCAGGGTTTCGTAGAAGACGACCTTGAAACCCGGCCGGGCCAGTTGGAGGAGATCCTTCTCCTTCAGCTTGGCCGCGTCCCGCAACAGGTCTTCCGGGAGCGTCGTGTAATCCCACCAGTCCGCCGATATTTTGCTCAATGCCCGCGCCATAATAAGACCTCCTTCTAATGATAATGCCTGATCTGCTCGCTACACTTTTTTTGGGCAATTGTAATCGCCATCTGGAATTTGTCTAACGAAAAGTTTGAGGTAAAAATTACTGGCAGGAGCTTCTTGCCTTCACCCTTCTGATCTGGTAAAAAACTGTTATTCAATGGCGACCTGGCCGTATGCCTTGGATAACTGCGAATGCTTTTTGCCGAAAAGTTATTACCAACACGCAAAGATGCATAGGAGATTGCAGTATGAGCAAACCGGAAATTGATGTCCAGGAAATCACCCGGCGGATTGTGCAGGTTGCGCATCCGCGCAAAGTTGTGTTATTTGGCAGCCGCATCCGGGGGCAAGGGCGTCCCGGCAGCGACTGGGACATCCTGGTAATTGCCGACTCGACCAAACCGCGCTACGAGCGCTCGCCGCCGCTCTATAGCGCGCTCAGTGATTTACGGCAGCCGGTGGATATACTGGTTTATACGCCGGAGGAGGTGGCGGAATGGCGTCAAGTGGAATCAGCGTTTGTCACCACGGCGCTGCGGGAAGGCAAGGTGTTGTATGAAGACAAAAGTTGACGCCGTGCGCGGTCTGGTGCGTAAGGCCGAAAGCGATTTGACGGCCATGTGATCATGCCTGGATGCAGGCGCACTGGATGCGGTTTGTTTTCATGCCCAACAGGCCGCCGAGAAATTACTCAAAGCTTACTTAACGGCGTTCGATGTTCATTTCCCGTTCGTCCACAATCTGGAACAGTTAGTAGATATCTGTGCGGATCACGACGAGACCTTTGGCGAAATCAGAGAAACGGCGCAGCGCTTGACCCCATTCGCGGTTGGCGCGCGTTACGACGAGGACTTCTGGCCCGCTCTGAACACCGCGCGGGAAGCCGCGCGGCAGGCCGGCAAGATCAGGGCATTCGTTTTATCCAAGTTGCCTACGCTCGGAAATCAGTGATAATGCTGTTCGGCGAGGGCTAAAACAAACTCTGCATGCAAAAGCCTGACAACCACAAGCCCAAAGTTGGTTTGCTTCTGCTAGCCGCCGATTGGTTCTGGCAAATGAACATTCAGGGCGCCGGCGGGCCTGCCCGCCATAGCTCCCAGAGCGACGGCGGGAGGTATCGGCGCGTTCCGCATCTGGTAGAAGCGGATATGGCCGCGCTCACCAGCGCGCTTGCCCGTGACTTGGAGCTGGTCCGGACCGGTCTGGTCCATAATATCAGCCAGGCCAAGGATGCCGCCAGGAAGTTCCGCGCCGCCCGACTCGATCTCCTGCTGGTTTCCAGCATCATCTGGAGCGAAGATCAGCCGCTGATCCAGGTGCTTGAGGAACTGCCGGATGTGCCGCTGCTGGTCTGGTGCTTCGCGCCCTCGGCAACGTTGCCCAAGCGCGTCTCCGTGGTGGAGCTTTTCCGCCGCAGCGGCGCGGTAGGCACGGCTCAGCACAGCGCCGTCTTGAAACGCATGGGCCGGACCTTCGGGTTCGTCTGCGGCGCGCCGGGCGATCCCGCGGTTGGCCGGACTATCCGCGCGTACGCCGCCGCCGCCCGCGTGGCCAGGTCCCTCAAGCGCGTGACAATCGGCCTCTTGCCCGGCCATTGCGAAGCCATGACCGGCACGTTTACCAATGCCGCGCGACTTAAAAAACTCATCGGGCCGGTGGTCAAAAGAATTTCCGTCGCGGAATATGCCGCCTTTGTGGCCAAGGTCCCCAGGAAAGAAGCCGCTGCCTTTGCTTGCAGCTTAAGGAAACGCTACCCGGTAGTCGGTGTAAGCGAGCGGAGTCTCTTCCAAGCCGCGCGCGCCTCTCTGGGAATCGCGCGCCTCGCGGAAACGCGCCGGCTTGATGCGATTGCGCTCAATGATCTGGCGGGCGAATTGCACCGCTTGGTGGGCGTGCGCCCGTTTCTGGCGGTTCCAGAATTTTTCGCGCAGGGGCGCGTAATGGGGCTGGAAGGGGATGTAACCACCACCATGGGCTTGCTCATCGCGCGCGGCTTGAGCGAGGAGGCGCCCATGTACACGGAAATTTTCACCTTCGATACCAGACGTAACGGCGTGCTGGCCGGCCATGCCGGCATGCATGATCTGAGTCTGGCGGAATCCGCGCGCGGCATTCGCATTACGCCGGACTATGAATACTGCGAAGCAAATCCCCTGGAAGGCGCCTGGCTTGAGTTCCGGGCCAAACCCGGCCGCGTGACCTTGGCCAGTTTCTTCAGCGACGTGGAGCGCTTCAAGATCGTGATTGCGGCAGGACGCTCGCTGCGGGGCGCTCCGCGCCTGCAGGGGTTTGCCCACATCTTCGTAAAACTGGACACCCCCGTGACCGATTTTTTCCGGCAGGCGATCAAGACCGGCATCACCCAGCACTGGGTAATAACCCATGCGGATATCCGCGCCGAGCTGCGCTCTCTCGCCGGCATTCTGGATATGGACTGCGTGGAAATCTGAAAAACGCCTCGAAGACTTAGACGCTATCCCGTAAAGATACACACGTTTTTGCGTGTATGATAACAAACAAGATGTTGTTTCCGCCAGAGGCGGATCTGCCTCTGGCATGAAAAGCAATATGGGATTCACCACGGAGACACGGAGGCACGGAGTATGACTCCGCCTTCTTAATCTCTTCCCGCTCCCCACAAGAGTGTTGCGCGTATTTGGCGTAGGGCGCAGCGCCCTGCGCAAATGCGCGCAACGATTGGTTGAAAGAGAACCTGGGAGGGGAATTCCTCTCTCCGTGTCTCCGTGGTAAGGCTTGTTTTGTTTGGCTTGCTTGGGTTGCGGGTATAAGCCCGCCTTAAACAGTATCCGCTGGAAAAACGGCCAATGACTTCCGCTCAACAGAAACTGCATGATGCGACCCTGACTTTGCTGGAGCGCACCGGCGTGCGCGTCGAATCCAAGGATGCCCTTGACCTTTCAGCGGCGCACGGCGTGCGCGTTGACTTCGCCGCCCGCCGGATTTTCCCCGATGCGGCCGAGGTGGACCAGGCGTTGCGGACGGCGCCGCGCGCCTTTGCGGCCTACGGCCGGCGGACGGAAGCGCCGCTGGTCCTGGGTGGCGACAGCACCTATGTCCTCTCCGGCGGCGCCGCGCTGCGGGTGCTCACCTTGGATGGGCATTATGAAACTGCCTGCTGGGAGCACCTGTGCCAATTCAACATTCTGCTGGATGCCTTGCCGAATGTTCACATGCTTCTCAACCAGGTTGATCCGCAAGATAGCCGGCCGGAAGGTTATTACACGCGGATCGCGGCGGAGATGCTGACGGGCAGCCCAAAACCATGCTGCCTGCAGGCGGCCGATGGCGCGGATGTTGAAGTACTGGTTGAATTGGGCGCAGTCCTGCGCGGTTCGCGCCAGGCGCTGGCCGAGAAGCCGGTCTTTATGACCGGCTCGAACGCCGAACCGCCCCTCTGCATTCCGGAACATGCCGCCGGTATTCTGATGGCGGCCAGTCGCGCGGCCATCCCGTGCGGGGTTGGCGATTATGTGATGATGGGCATTACCGCGCCGGCGACAGTGGCCGGCGCGGTGGCGCAACGCCATGCCGTTCAACTTACGGCGCTGATCCTTTCACAACTGGCCCGGCCGGGCGCGCCGTTTTATTATTGCGCCGGCTCCGGCAGCGCCGATCGGCGCACCTTGAACCCGATCACGGCTAACCCTGCCGCGCTCATGCTCTTGCGGACCGCTGCGGCCCTGGGGCGCGCCTGCGGCTTGCCCGTCGTTGGCGCCGCGCCAACCGACGCGAAAACGCCCGACGCGCAGGCGGCCTGTGAAAGGGCGGCAATTTTTCTGGCCGGAATGGAAGCCGGCGCCAGTCTGATCCAGGGGCCGACGGCCATGATGGACCAGATGATGCTGGCCAGTTTTGTTCAAGCCGTGATTGACAACGAAATTATCGGATACTTGTTAGCGGCCCATCGCCCGCTGGATCTGTCGGACGAAGCCTTGGCGCTGGACACTATTCACGAGACGGTGAGCGATCCCGCGCTCTCCGGTCTCAAATTCGCGGCCCAGCCCCATACGGCAAAACATTGGCCGGCGCTGGAATGGAGAAGCAGTCTGTTTGCTTATGAGTCGTTTGCGGACTCTCAACGCCAGGGGAAACCTACGCTGGTGGAACGCGCCGCCGCCGCGGCGCACTCTATCCTGGCGGAGCATCAGCCGGCGCCGTTGGCCCCGGATATCGCCAAAGAAATCCGCCGAATCGCCGGCGCCTATCCTTCCTACCTGATCAATTCCACCGCCACGTAATCGGCCAGGTTGCGGCCGCGCGCGGTCAACCGCCAGCGTCCGTTTCGAATAAGGGTCATATCTTCACAATTCACAAATAGTTCTTGACGGGAGGATGGATTTGGTTGTAAAGATGCCGGCATGAGCAGGGCTATCAGGATAAATGTGGAGGACGGCATCTATCACGTGGCGTCGCGGGGAGATAACCGCAAGGTGATATTCCATGATGACC
>JACPGM010000148.1 GCA_016188985.1 Lentisphaerota bacterium
AGCGGGACTCCGATCGGAAAACGAAAGGAATGCTTGAGCTGTACCGGCTCAAGTGTTATCAATCAAAACACAGCGTCGCTACGCTCCGAATACCGTTCACTTTCGGATGAGAACAGGTGTTCACTTTGGTGAGAATACGCAGTCGGTGGCAAACGCGCAATAGCAGCGCGGACGATTCGAGATCCGGAGCCGCTTTCTCCTCGTAAACCCGCGACAGCAAGACGCGCGCGAATCTACGCGAATCCATGCAATCCTTGGGCTTCCGAGCCAAAAAGAAACAGGGTCCCAGACCAGAAGCCTGGAACCCTGTTCATCAACACGAAAACATGTTCGATCTTTACGGGGCCGACCAAAAATCAAGACGCATTGCACTGTCGGTTTTGGCCGCAACAGCATCAAGAACCGATGACAACTGAACAAGGCAACAGAGATGGCCAATAACGCATTCGCCCCAGGGGAACGTTCCTTTCCAATCGTTATTATACCATTCACCAACTCCAGGCAGAGCCATTGACAGCAAACCGGCTGCACCCGGGTCTTTCGCCGCCTTCACCGATTGCGCGGACAACACAACAACCAGCAACGCCACCACTGCGCCAACGAGAATTTTACCACGCATACTTGCACTCCTCCTTTCTATAAACTGCAAGCGTTTAATAAATGTGCATAAACTTACGTGACTGTCAGTTAAACGTCAACTTTTTTTATTTTTTTTATTTAGGCGTTCCGGGCTTAAAGTAAGGCTCTTTTTCGTCGTAATTAACGTAATATATTATCAACCAATAAATAATGCTTGCGGGCTTAACAAAAACGGCAAAAAACACAGGGCGCCTCTATATTCAAAGCAATACCTTGTCCTTAAATGACTTACACATATAATAACGAATTATTTTTCCCGGTCGGCGCCCCCTCTCTCAATGACACCAATTCCCGCGGGTGGCTTGAACTCAAAGAAACCCGTGGGAATTGGCAAATTGACCGCTATATCGCCCAAGACCGTTTCTGTTGTCACATAGCCGTTATCACGGCGATACGTCGCTTCAACTCGACTTGGATACCAGAGCGCCGGTTGAACTTCGAGAAAATCGGCGGCGAACGTCCGCAGTTTAACGGTCCCATCCCCATCGTAAATTTCCGTTTTGATGACAACACGTCTTTTGCTATCAACCACAATGACGTAGCGTGGATTTTTGCCCTCGATCCGCAGAAGTCCATCCGTCTCCGGTCCTTCGGGAACGACTTTAATGGCACGCTTCGCCATTTCCACGTACTGGCCAAGACGAATGCCGTCAATCGAAACCGGCGCGCAAACGCCGGCAATTCTTCGCTCGCGCTCTGCAGGCAACATGCCCGCGAAATCCGTGTGCGCCGCTTGCTTTTTTGACGGCAGGTATTCCCATAGGCCGGTTTCGTTGACGACAATCAGGCGTTCGACCGGCGCTTGACAATCAATGCGGAAACAGCCGGGCGATTGCCATCGAAATCGCCAGCGCTCCTGAATGGACATTCGGTCGGTCTTGACCGTGCGCTCGGCGGTGTATTGCATGGAAATGACGCCGTCGAACCCCGACTCAACGCTTTGGAATATCTCGCTCGCGGTCTGCGAGCCATTAGTACCTGCGCCAAAAACGCAGCTCAGCGGGCACAGCAAACCGCCAACCAGGCCGATGAAAAGAACGCAACAAATGCGATTCATTTATGGGCGCCTCTCCTTGTCCGGCGGGCTTGTTTTTATCAAAAACGGAAACCAACACCAACGCCCCACGATTCCGATCCGGAAAATAACGGATAGCCGCAGCGCACTTGCAAGTTATCGAAGAAAAGGCGCTGTTGTTCGCGATTATACTTATTGGCGCCATTGCACGCATTATAGACGTTGCCGGAATACCAGGCGAAGGTCAACACCGCCAAGCCCGTACCGGTCACAACTTCATTTCTTTCGTATGCTTCGTAGGTGGCCCACCCGAATAAACCGGTTAAAAGAAAGGCCAGCGCGGCGTCACGAGGACGATGGTTGTATAGCTGCCCAGCGCCCGGCAACAGGGCTGATAGTCCACCGGCCACCCATGGCGATTTTCGCGGAATCTGGTCATAGACGGACAAGGCGTGTTCAATGGCCTCGGCGGACGTTTTCATTGTCGAGTTCTGCTTGATGGGTTGCAGGGCAATTGGGACATCATGGGGCCGGCCCTCTCGCAGATAACATAGCCCCTGCAATGTCCGGGCTGCATCAACGTTCGCATTCGTGTTAGCCCGCAGATATTGATTCAAAACCTCGATGGCCCGCGCGTATTGCTCCATCGAATAAAAAGTTTCCGCCAACAATAAGCTGGCTTGGTCGGCCACAGCCTGGCCCTGAAAACGTTCGCTTAAATCCTGGAAACGGCGGGCCGCAAGTTCCGGCTTTTGCCCTTTGAGATAGGCGATGCCGATCTGCAGTTGTGTTTTTGGGGTAGCGGAGTGCCGGGGAAATAAAAAAACGAAACGCTCGTATTCGGTGATGGCTCGATAGTAGTCCTGACGCTTGTAAAGCGAGTCGGCAAAACCTAATATCTTCTCCGCCTCGTTTGGCGCTGTTTGGCCATAGGCGCATGCGGCTATGGCCCATGCGCAAACCGTAGCGATAAAATATCTCATTTTATTTTTCGCTTTGCGCCCACCAAAAATCGTTCGCTGCAACCGGATCGAAAAACCTGAGTTTCCCATAGGCGCGGATCATTGGCGCATGCTTTTTTTCGTCGGCTTCATGGATAAGCCGCTCGGCCGTCATCATGATCCCGATCGGCGCGCCATGCTTGCGGATGGTCTGGATGCAATAATTCGAGCAGGAGGGGTGCATTGGACACTTTACGGTCCCCAGGGAAGACAGTCCGTCCTGGTATAGTTTGAGAAACATAAAACACACTGTTTCGGCCATGCTGTCCGCGCTGGACACCGACAGTTTCGCCGGATGGGAAGGCCGCAAATCGAAAGATTCTACAACGTCATGCTGATCGGCAATGGACCAGGGCAATTCACCATAGGCGCAAGTAGTTCCTTGAAAAAAAGCAAATGCCAGAACAAGGACCAGCCACCCCCAGGCAAATTCTAGCCGTTTCTGCTCGAAAACGGCTTTTTTATAATACAGGGGACTGCCTATCAACCTGAAAAACAGATAAATCATTTCTTTTCGGCCAGCGGCATGGGGTTGCAGAGATTATCCCGGGAATTGGCCACCCGGCCACAATTGAAGCAAATGAATTCCGGCCGGTCGGTTAACTCTTTAATCTCTTCGAATCGTTTGTCACTGGCTAATACACACAGATGTCCCTGGTGGGAACCCTTGCAGACCGTTTCGTTCATGTTCAGCCTCCCTCAATGCTAAAGCGGGGCTATGCCCGCAACCCAAAGATTCTTTCCGCCTGAGCGGGCGGAAATATTCTTGTATTTCATAGCCGTTCCTCGTGGTTGAGTGACTATGGTGTTTAGAACCAGTGTCACTCACTTGCCTTCAACGGGCAGGACCTCGATCAGGCGGCGCAGTTTTTCGCACTTGGCCTGGATCTCCCGCTTGCGCTCGCGTTGTTGTTCAACGACTTCCGGCGGGGCTTTGCGCACAAAGCCGACGCTTTCCAGTTTGCGGGTGACGGCGGCGAGCTCGGCGCAGGCTTTGGCCAACTGCGCGTTAAGTCTTTTGCTCTCGGCCGGCACGTCAATCAATCCCTGAATGGGAATAAAAACCGCGCCAAGCTTGCTTAGGCCATTGATCATGCGAACCGGCTGGAAATCCGGATCAATCGTCAGCGATTCGGCCCGCAAGAGAAAGCCAATTGCGGCGGCATCTTCCTGCAGGAGCCTGGCTATGCCGGCGCTTTCCGGCCGGATAACGTAATGGATTTTCAAGGCCGGGGAAATGCCGTAATCGGCGCGCAGGGTCCGTCCCACGCGAATCAGATCGTGCTTGTCTTCCACATAGGCCACCAGGCGGCCGTTAATCCCCCACTTACCCAGTTCGTCCAGGTCAAGAGCTTTGGGCCAGGGAACCGTCATGATGGAATCGGCTTGCTCGCCGTAACCCAGGGCGTGCCAGAGCTCTTCGGTGATGAAAGGGATAATGGGATGCAGTAGAATCAGGGCATGGCCGAAGACATAATGCATAACTAAGAGAGTTTGCGCCCGCCGCGCCTGGTCGGCCCCATTGAGCGCGATCTTGGCCGATTCAAGATACCAGTCGCAGAACTGGCGCCAGACAAACTCATAGAGGTTCTTAGCCAGGTCGTTAAACCGGCAGCGCTCCAGATTTTCCGTGCATTGCGCGATGGCCTCGTGCAGGCGGGCCAGGATATGCTGATCGTCGGGCGTAAGCAGATCGGACCGGAAACTCGTTGCCGCCGGCCAGCCGGGGGCGCCTTGCGCATGCCCCTGCAGAAATCGCGCGGCATTCCACAGCTTGGTCAGAAAATTACGGCCAACTTCGAAGTGTTCCCTGGCCAGGTAGATATCCTGGCCCACGGCCGTAACCATGATCAGGCTGAAGCGCAAGGCATCGGCGCTGAAATCCTTGATCACGGTCAGCGGGTCAATGATGTTGCCCAGACTTTTGCTCATCTTGCGGCCGACATCATCGCGCACCGTGCCATGAATATAGACGGTGCGGAAGGGAACCGCCCCCATGAATTCCAGGCCGGCCATGATCATGCGCGCCACCCAGAAGAAAATTATTTCCGGGGCGGTAACCAGGGTGGCGGTGGGATAATAGAAGGCCAGATCATTGTTGGCCGTGGGCCAGCCCAGGGTGCTGAATGGCCAGAGCCACGAAGAAAACCAGGTGTCCAGCACATCCTCGTCCTGCTGAAAATTTTTGGAGCCACATTGCGGGCAGGCGACCGGCTGGTCTTGCTGGGCCCACTCGTGGCCGCCGGCCTGGCAGTAATAGACCGGGATGCGGTGGCCCCACCAGATCTGGCGCGAAATGCACCAGTCGCGGATGTTTTCCATCCAGTCTAAGTAGACCTTGGTCCAGCGCTCGGGCACGAATTGAATCTGGCCGGCCTTGACCGCCTCAATGGCCGGGCGCGCCAAGGGTTTCATGCGCACAAACCACTGCAGCGAGAGCCGCGGCTCAATCACCGTGTGGCACCGGTAACATTGGCCAACGGCATGGGTATACGGCTCGATTTTTTCAACCAAGAGCTGTTTTTTCAAATCTTCCACGATGCGCCGGCGGCATTCGAAGCGGTCCAGCCCGCGGTAGGGGCCGGCATTCTCATTCATCGTGCCATCCGGGTTCATGACGTTAACGGGAGTAAGCCCATGCCGCTGGCCGATTTCAAAATCGTTAGCGTCATGGGCCGGCGTCACTTTAACCGCGCCCGTGCCGAACTTGGGGTCCACGAAATCATCTTCAACAACTTTCAGCGGCCGGTCCAGCACCGGCAGGAAAAACTGCTGGCCCTTGAGCTGGGCAAAGCGTTCATCGCGCGGATTGACCGCCACGGCCACGTCGCCCAGGAGCGTCTCCGGGCGGGTAGTGGCAACGACGAGCGCGTTTTTTTTCTGTCCTTTTTTCAGCGGATAACGCAGGTAATACAGATTGCCGTTCGTGGTGACATGCACGCTTTCCTCATCGGACAGCGCGGTATGGCAGCGCGGGCACCAGTTAATGATATAGTTGCCGCGGTAAATGAGTTTCTTGTTATACAAGCGCACAAAGACTTCCGCCACGGCCGCGCTCAAGCCCTCATCCATGGTAAAGCGCTCGCGCGCCCAGTCGCAGGAAGCCCCCAGCTTCTTTAACTGCTGGATAATAGTGGAGCCATATTGCGCGCGCCATTCCCAGACCCGTTTGACGAACTCGGCGCGGCCCAGGTCGGCGCGGGTTTTGCCCTCCTTGCGCAAGGCGGTTTCGACCACGTTCTGGGTGGCGATGCCAGCGTGGTCCGTGCCGGGCAACCAGAGCGTGTTACGGCCCTGCATCCGGCGCCAGCGGATGAGAATATCCTGGATCGTTACGTTCAGGGCATGGCCCATGTGCAGGATGCCGGTCACATTGGGCGGCGGGATGACGATGGTATAAGGCGCGCCACCCCGGCCGGCCTCGGCACGAAAGGCCTGCTGCTCCAGCCAGCGGGTATACCAAAAGTCTTCCACCTTCTGGGCGTCGTAGGTTTTATCAAGGGCCGGCATGAACGCTCCTTACGGGCTGGCTCGTTAACATTCTGCGAAGATTTTTTCCGGCTCGGCCTGCTTCCCTGGTAGGGCGGTTTCGCCGAAACCGCCGTCATTTCGGCAAGGTGATCCTACCATTCGGACCGCTCGGCGAGCGGTCCCTACCCGCGGCGTATGGCAGGGCGAAGCCTTACGCTACGCTCGCCGCTTCGCAGGCCGTTTAAGCAGCTTCGGTTTGGCCGCAGGCTGTTCGTCCTTGAAGAGTTTGTATTCCACGCTGTCCACCAGGGCTTCCCAGCAGGCTTCGATGATATTTCCGGAGACGCCCACGGTGCCCCAGGTATCCTTGCCGTCGCTGGATTCGATGATCACCCGCGTCTTCGCGGCGGTGGCCTCCTCAGGATCAAGGATGCGCACGCGGAAATCCGTAAGCACCACTTTGGCAATCGCCGGGTAGAACCGGGTCAAGGCCCGGCGCAAGGCATTGTCCAGGGCATTGATGGGTCCATCGCCTTCCGCGGCGGTATGTTCGATCTCATGGCCAACTTTCACTTTGATGGTCGCTTCCGCCAAACAGGGTTCGTGCTTGCCGCGCTTTTCGACAATCACGCGGTAGCCTTCCAGACCAAAGAAGGGTTTATGCCGCTTCAGGATTTTCTGGATCATGATTTTGAACGAGGCATCGGCCGACTCAAACTGGTAGCCCTTCTTCTCCAGTTGCTCGAGCTTGTTGAGCACATCCCGGATTTCGGGGGATGATTTACTCAGGGTTTCGCCCATTTCAATGGCTTTGAGCAGGATGTTGCTGCTGCCCGAAAGTTCCGAAATCAGGATCCGGCGTTCGTTACCGACGGTTTCCGGCGGCACATGCTCAAAACTGCGCGGGTTTTTTTCAACGGCGTTGGCGTGCATACCCGCCTTATGGGCAAACGCGCTTTCGCCCACATAGGCGGCCTGGCGGCCATGCGGCAAATTGAGGGCATCATCCACGAACCGCGAGAGGTCCATCAATTCTTTCAGATTGTCCTGGCAACGGCAGGCGCGCGACAGCTTCAAGACCAGGTTTGGGATAATGGCGCACAAGCTGGCGTTGCCGCAGCGCTCGCCGTAGCCGTTGATCGTGCCTTGCACCTGCCGGGCGCCGGCGCGCACGGCCTCCAGGGAATTAGCCACGGCCAGCTCGCCGTCATTGTGACAGTGAATACCAACCGGCGCCGCTAAGGCCTTAACCACGGCACGGGTTATGTCGGCAATTTCATGGGGCAAGCCGCCGCCGCGGGTATCGCAGAGCACCAGGCAATCCGCGCCTGCTTCCAGGGCGGAACGCAGCGTGGCCATGGCATAAGCAGGACTGTCCTTATAGCCGTCAAAGAAATGTTCGGCATCATAAATCACCTGCCGGCCGCGCTGCTTGAGGTAGGCCACGGTATCCCGGATCATGGCCAGGTTTTCATTCTCGGTTGTGCGCAGGACATCGCGCACGTGCAGGCGCCAGGACTTGCCGAAAATGGTGACTACCGCGGTCTGGGCCGCGAGTAATTGCTTAGTGCCGTGGTCCTCGCCAACGCGCGTATGCGCGCGGCGCGTGCTGCCAAAGGCAGCCACCCGGGCACGTTTCAAATTCTTCCGCCGGATTTCCCGGAAAAACTCCATATCCTTGGGATTGGAGGCGGCATAACCGCCCTCGATATAATCAACGCCGAACTCATCCAGCCGCCGGGCGATGCTGATTTTACCGGCTAAGGAAAGCGAAACGCCCTCGCCCTGCATGCCGTCGCGCAGGGTGGTGTCATAGATTTGCACCGTTAACGCATTCATGGCTACAATCTTTTATCTTGCCTACCTTGGCCGTCTGACCAGCCTGTTGGGCGGCGTTGTGCGGGTACTGCCCGGCTTGTCCAGGCAAAAGGCTTTGTGCAGGGCAATCATGGCCTTATTGGCCAGCCGCTTGCGGACAATTACCGAAATTTTAATCTCCGAGGTTGAAATCATCAGGATATTGATGCCTCGCTCAGCCAGCGTCTTGAACATCAGGAAGGCCACGCCCGAATGACCGCGCATGCCCACGCCGACGATACTGACCTTGGCAATATCGGTATCCACGTTCACGGCGCGGGCTTGCACGCCGCGGGCGGCGGACTGGATCACCCGCCGGGCCTTGGCCAGATCGTCCTCGCTCACCGTGAAGGAAATATCCGCCATCCCCCGGGCGCTGATGTTCTGCACAATCATATCAATGTTGAGGCCGGCCCCGGCCAGATCCTTGAAGAGCCGCGCAGCTACGCCCGGACGGTCCGGCACGCCTCCCAGGGTAATCTTGGCCTGATCCTTATCCGCCGACACACCTCGGACAACTATATCTTCCATACTCTTAACCTCTTCTTTTACGATCGTTCCCGGCGCTTTGGAAAAACTGGACAGGACCTCCAGCTCCACGCCGTATTTCTTGGCAAACTCGACCGAGCGCGCCATGAGCACCTTGGCGCCCAGGCTGGCCAGCTCGAGCATCTCATCGTAGGCGATTTCATCCAGCTTGCGGGCATTCCTGACAATCCGCGGATCAGCCGAATAGACGCCTTCCACATCGGTAAAAATCTGGCAGCGATCGGCTTTCAGCGCGGCCGCCAAGGCTACCGCCGTGGTATCGGAGCCGCCGCGCCCCAAAGTGGCAATATCATTGGTCGGCGTCTGCCCCTGAAAACCGGCCACGATTACGATCTGGCCGGCCTTGACATGCTTCCAGATCCGCTGGGGTTTGATTCCCATAATCTTGGCCTTGCGGTGCATGCCGTCGGTGAAAATCCCGGCCTGCGGACCGGTCAGCGAAACCGCTTCCGCCCCCAAGGCGTGCAGCGCCATGGCCAGCATTGCCACGGAGACCTGCTCGCCCGTGGCCATGAGCATATCCATTTCGCGGTCGCTGGGCATTGCCGTAATCTGACGGGCCAGCGCAATTAAATCATCAGTCGTATCCCCCATGGCGCTGACAATCACCACCACTTGATGGCCGCGGCGGCGCGTTTCCAGAACCCGCGCGGCCACGCGCCGGATACAGACCGCGTCCGCCACCGAAGATCCGCCAAATTTCTGGACGATTAATGCCATACTAATTCGGACATTCCCTGATCCCAGCGATACTCGCTGGGCTATGATGTTCGCCCCCGTTGGGGTCGGTAATTCTCCAGCATCTGCCTGCTGCCGGCAGGCAGGCAACCCCAGCATTTCAAAAATCTTCAATGCGGAACCGTACCGTCCGCGCGCCGATTACCGGCAGTTTATCCAGCTCGTCCAGGGCCGCCTGGAATTCTTTTTCCTTGCCATGATGAGTAATGATAACCACCGGAACCTGCCGGCCGGCCGACTTCTCCTTCTGCAAGACCGAGGCCAGCCCGATATCGTGCTGCCCGAGGATGGTCGCTATCTGGCCAAATACGCCGGGCTTGTCCAGCAGTGTCAGCCGCAGATAATAGCGCACATCGCTCTCGCCGACAGCCTTCAACTTGCCCTGGGCATTATAGCCGACGAAACCCGGCGCGCGCCGCGCGGCATGAAAAACAAGATTGCGCGCCGCATCAACCACGTCGCTCAGCACCGCGCTGGCGGTCGGATCGCGCCCGGCGCCCTTGCCGTAACAGAGGACGTCGCCAACCTCATCGCCCTTGATCAACACGGCGTTGAATTCGCCGCTCACCGAAGCCAGGATATGGGCGACCGGCACGAGCGTCGGGCACACCCGCACGGCCACCTCGCCATTCTCCTGCTCGATGACCGCCAGCATCTTGATGCGATAGCCGAGCTCCGCGGCATAGCGCAGATCGAGAGCATCCAGTCCCTGGATACCTTCCACTGCCACGGAGCGCATGGGCACGTTAAAGCCGTAAGCCAGCGAAGCCAGAATAACGGCCTTGTGCGCCGTGTCAATCCCGTCAATATCCAGGGCGGGATCGGCCTCGGTATAACCGGCTTTCTGGGCCTCTTTCAAGGCCGTGGCAAACGACAACCCCTTCTGCTCCATGCGGGTCAGGATGTAGTTGCAGGTGCCGTTCAAGATACCATAAATGCTGCGGATCTGGTTGGAGACCAGACCCTCGCGCAGGGCGCGGATCAGGGGAATGCCCGCGCCCACGCTGGCCTCGAAAAAAATATCCGCGCCCTTTTCAGCGGCGAGCGCAAACAACTCGGCGCCGTGCTCGGCCAGTAGCGCCTTATTGGCCGTTACGACCGGCTTGCCCCGCTGCAGCGCCTGGGTGATCAAGTCCCGGGCGGCATTCCGGCCGCCGATGAGTTCAACGACAATATCAACTTCCGGGCTGGCCACCACGGCGGCGGCGTCGCGGGTCAAGACCCCCTCCGGCAAGCTGACGCCGCGGTCGCGCTCCAGGTCAAGATCGGCCACCCGCCGCAGTTCCAACTTGAGTCCGGTGCGGTTTTCCAGCAGCGCCTGGTTTTTTTGCAGTCCGAGCACCACGCCGGTCCCCACAGTGCCGAATCCCAGCAAGCCGATGCCCAGGGTTTTCATTTCAATTGTTTCCCGATAAGCCGAACCCGCCGGCAACCGGCCGACGGGCTTTGTTGCAACAGCAAATCCGCCTATGGCGGAAAAAGAGCCGTAAAACCAGGTAAAAATAGCAGTTCAGCAGGGAGTTGCAAGCGAAAAAGCCAGTGAATTCAACAGGCAGGCAGGGGGCTCACGCGGAAGGCGTGAACACATAGCGGTAAACATCCGACCGCCAAAAATCAGACGGGTTCAAACCGAGGAGGGTAATATAGATTTCGATGGCGCCGGTCTGCCGGTCTTCCAGCACGGCGAAGTTGGAAAATTGCAGCGCCTCCGGTTCACCGGCCCGGCGCGTATCGAGTTCGATCAGGCTGTTCTTGCGAACCGCGGCGCGCTCCTCGTCTATCTCCGCGATGCAGAGCGGATAGCGCGGGCTGTTGCCTTGCGGCGGCTCCGGCACAATGTTGGCGAACCAATACAATTTACCGCTGCGACTGGAGCGGATGAAATGGTGGATGCTGGATGGCGAGTAGAATTGTTCGCCATCGTCGTAACGAAACTCCTCAACCGGGCCGAGGGTCTTCCCACCGTCCTGCGAGAGGATGCGCCACTTGCGACCAGGCGTCTTAACGGTATTCGACCCGCGGCACACGATGAGGATGCGACCGTCGCGGATTACCGCCGCCTCCGGTTCGAGCAGCCCCCGGGAAGATAACTCTGGCGAGATTCCGCAACGGTTCGACGGAACCCATTCCCCGCTTGCCGGCTCGCGACGGAAAAGATAGACCCCGTCTTTGCCGTGCCCAACCAGGCAGATCGGGTAGTAGATCGTCCCGTTAGCGCCAAACGCCGGGGCATTACCGAAATATGCCTGATTGGTATGCAGGTACGTCGGATCAAACGGATTGTCAGGCTGGTAATCCGCCCCTTCCTCATATCGCAACAATCGCATGGGCCCGTCATTTTCGGTCACAAAGACATGATCGAAGCAGCGGTGCTTTCCCGTCGCAAAATTATAAGTATAACACGGCTGGCCCGGCCATTGCCGCATCATGTTGAAGCGGTAACTCCGTCCACTCCGGGGATCATAGATCGGATGCGATGGGTAAATGACGATGCCGCCGGCCGGCGTCTCCTGTACCACCCCGGGAAGCAGCTTCGGCGACGACCAGGTGCGGCCGTTGTCAGCCGATTGCCGGTGCTGCCAATCCACATAGGCATCGTCAGCGGCGCTCGCCGATATGAGTTCGGCGCGCGTCAAGCCTTGCCCTACGTAGGCCGGGGTCAGCCAGATCGCCACGCCCGGCCCAGGCGCGGGATAGTAAAGTTCGCGATACACGCGGATCGAAGGGTGTGGTTGCATGGTGTTGTACTCACTCAGTCATGCCGATGCGCCTGGCGAAGTCAAGTCTTCCCGCTCGTCTTCCCGCTCGCCCATCCGCCAACCGGCCCTACCTGCACCGCGCCGCAACCAACATGACTTTATACGTAGCGTTTTCCATTAATCGCCAGGGTGTAACCGTCGCCGAGGGCGAAATACAGCACCCGGCCGGTCTTGCGCTGGCGTCGCACCACGCACCACTGGGCGCGGGCCTTGATTCCATCGGCTTCCAGTAAATGATGATCATAGGCCCAGAGGACCGTATCCACGACCTTATCGAACGTCAGGCGCAGCGCCAGCCCGTTATCAAGCGTCGGCATGGACTCGACCTTCGCCCGCGGTTCGTTCGCGCGCCGCGGCAGCATGACGGCCATGAAGCGCCCGTTGTAGCCGGCGACTTTGGCAATCAGGCGCGGGCGATAAAAAACCGGGCCATACTCGAGATGACCGACCGTCCGGCGATATTCCCGCGCCAACGCTTGCGGATCGTTGCCCTGCCCCATGGGGTAAGCGTAAGAACCGTATTGTTGATGATCCTGAGCAAGCTTCAGACAGTGCGGCTTGGGATAGGCCGCGGGATCCGGCAGCGCAAAATGCACATCCAGGAAGTTGCCGTGGTCGCTTCCGATGATCGTGGCATGATCGGAAAAACACGTGATGCGGTGGTCGGGATGAACATTCATCGTCCACCAGAATTCCCGGTAGTCGTTCGCCTTGTTGATGTCCTCCACCGTCCAGACATAAGCCGGCGCACCGGCCCCGGCGGTTTCCTTGACCAGGCCCAGCGTGCGCTTGGACCAATAGCAGTCGGCCATTTGTGAATTATTGACGCTGGCGGTATCCACCCAGGGGCCTGGCCGGTAGCTTGTCAGGACCGCCTGATACCAGCTCGCGCGCCACTGACCCTTGGTGGATTGCCCGCTCTTGCCGTCCACGAGCACGACGTTGTGCTGGTCCTGCTCGATGTTGTAGCGGCCGGTGTCAATGGCGAAATATTCGCCCAGCGCGGAAAGGCTGAAATGGCCGCCGCTGTCATGCGCATGGCCCTGAGCGGATGACGGGCGCTGCGCTCCGTCAAAGACCACAAAGGTCGCATCCGGCTTCCATGAACTGCGGAAGGTCACAATGCCCCGATCGGAATCCATGAACTGGGTGGGAATGCGCGTTTTCGATGGATGCACCGGTTTGCGCAGGTCGCTCAGCGTGAGCAGAGAATAAAGGTCCACGGGCGCCTGGAAGCCGGGCGCGAGTTTCAGTTCCGGAAAATCCACGCGCCGCGTCTTCATATCCATGGGACCTGCACAGGCGATGGGATACGAGAGGGTGCCATGCAGCCAGAGAAGCGTCGGATCGCGGGTCTCCGTGGCCAGGCGGGGGAAGACCGGGCTGCGCCAGCCGAAATCGGCCCCATAATCGCCGGTGTTGGACAGGAATTTTCCCCACGGCTGGACGAAGTGCAACATCGCCCGGCCGAAGCGGCGGTAGCGCGGCAGCGCATAGGCGTCGTAAAGGCCGGCGCGCCGCAAGGGCTCCACCAGACGCGCCATGAAGGAGACCATGCCGGACCCATAGGCAATATCCTCCGCGGGGTAGCCGTTGGAACCGATCCCGCAAAAGAGGGCGGCTTCAAACATGCGCACCAACTCGCCCTCCTCCTCCGCCAGATCAGGCACGCCCGGATCGCCTTTGACGGCAAGGAGCGTCATCAGGGCCGACATCATGCCGACCATGGGGATATTCGCTCCCGCGCTGCGCAGAAAATGCCCCGCGCGGATCGTGCGCAGCGTTTCCCGGATAGCGGTCTTCACCGCCCAACGGGTGTAAAGCGCACATGCTTCCGGCGATAAGCGCGCGCGCAGAAAATCGTAAGTCAACTGCAATTCGCCGATGACGCCATAGCTCAGGTCATAGGTGTTCCGCGGTCCAATCGCCAACGCTTCCGGGACGGCCAGCAGAACGCGTTGCGCGGCTTCCACGGCGCGCGCATTGTCATCGAGCACGCCGACAAACGCGATGTCGGCCAGGGCCGCCAGGACGCTGCCGCCGCGGGGATGCTTGCGCACGGTATGATGCGCGATCAGCAGCGGAAGAGAGTCGGCGGTTTCAATCACATCGAGCAGCGGGCGCACTTTCTTGCGCAACGCGTTCATCAATTTTAGCCCGTAGCCCGTCCGAATTTGTTTTCGCAGCCGGAGAAGATCCTGAGGCCCGCAGAACAACCGCGGGTGAATCTTGCCGTCGAACAACGGCTTGGCACAGCCGAAGCTGGATTTCATGCGTTCATCCTAACGCGGGCTAACGCCCGCAACCCAAAGATTTTTCACTACGAAACACGCGAAAGGCGCGAAATATCCCCAAGCATAAGCCCTGTTCTTGTTTTCGTGTCGTTTCGTGTATTTCGTAGTTAATATTCTTGTCGTTCATAGCGGTTGTTCATATATATCAGGTACTAATGTTGCATCAAGACGCCTTGCGCTTGCCACGCTCTTCGCCTGGGTCTGACGCGTTCGTTTCCCCTGGGCAGCCCAAATGGCTGAACGCAAAGGTAACAAAAAACGAGCGGCAAAACAAAGCAGAAAAGACGAAAGATTGTGTTCCGTATTTTTTCAACAACAATTGCCGGAACATTTGTTGCGTACGTTTAAGAAGTGCTGGATTTCGCAGGCACTCAATTAAGAGGTGCATGCCGGGTAACGCCTCGGCTAAATCTGTTTGCAATTATAGTGGTAACGTGGTAGAGCTCACGGTGTTTCACAGAACTGAAAGGCGCTGACAATGAAACTGATGAAAGTGCCGGCGAATTATTATCAGCAGTTTGATGCCGACTGGCGCTTAAGCGTGCCCGGCGAAGGATATGGCGGCTGGAAAAAGGCGGAGATCGAGCTGGACCTTGACCACACCGCCGTGGTAGTGATGCACGCCTGGGATTGCGGCACGCGCGAGGAATTCCCCGGCTGGTATCGCGCGGTGGATTACATCCCCCGCGCACAGGAAATCGCCCGCACGGTGTTTCCCAAGCTGCTCGGCGCCGTGCGGTCGCACGGCCTCAAGCTGTTTCACGTGGTGGGCGGCGGCAATTACTACCAGAAATATCCCGGGTACGCCAAGGCACAGAAGCTGGCTGCACCCGCGCTACCGGCGCCGTGGATCGAGTCCGATCCGATCCTGGCCAAATTACAGCAATTCCGGGCCGATCATGTTTTCGTCGGCAAGCATAACACGGCGGACGTAGATAAAGGCTTTCAGAAAATCAATTTCGATTCCCACGCCTTTCCCGAAGGCGAGGAACCGGTAGCGGAAAATGCCCAGCAGTTGGTCGGCGTCTGCAAGGAGACAAAAGTAAATCATCTGATCTATGCCGGCTTTGCCATTGACTGGTGCCTGCTGATGTCGCCGGGCGGCATGCTGGACATGAAACGGCACGGGGTAATGTGTTCGGCCTTCCGTCAGGCGGTGACCGCCGTGGAAAACCGCGAAACCGCCCGTCGGGAGCTCTGCAAGGAAATCGGCCTGTGGCGCGTATCGTTAGCCTTCGGCTTCGTCTTCGACGTGGATGAGTTTATCTCTCGCCTGCCCTGAGACCATTTTCGACAGGACTTGCAATTCAGGGTAGAGCCGACTTTAGGTCGGCTATCGTAACGTAGCCGGGGTAAAACCGGCTCTACATTCTGCACAGTAATGTAGCCGGTATAAAACCGGCCCTACATTCGGAGTAGCCGGGGTAAAACCGGCTCTACAAGCATAATCCAGGCTGCGGAGTGGTGAATTGCCTTCCGTGGATAAACGCAAGATCCAGACGCTACTGCACGGTAAGGCGCACCCAGTCGTAAACAATCGCGCCATTCACGTCCAGGATGCCGTCCATGGGATGGTCAACCACGAAATAGAAGTCGTATACGCCGGCCGGCAAGATTATCGCCGGCAATACCGTCGTGGAAGGCACATCAACCAGCGCTCCCTGATAGACGGCGCCGCACTGCGCCGGATCGCCGCTGAATGAAGTCCAGAAGAACGCATTGTCCAGGTAAAACCAGCCAAAGGCACCGGCGTTAGCCACGATCCACCAGTCAACCTGCTCGCCTTCATAAGCGCCGGCCTCCAGGGACACGGAAACGGTTACCGTTTCCGAGGCGCTGACTGTGACGCTGTTAGTCTGGCCATTGGCCTTGATCATCGGGCCGAATGGTGCGGCGCTCCAGCCGGAATCGGAAGAACTGAACGCGCTGCTGCCGGCAGCATTGGTAGCCTTGACCCAATAGTAATAGGTCTCTCCGGCCACCGCGGCGGTATCGTCATAAACAGTTGCCGTGATTCCTCCTGAAAGCAAGGTGGCGCTGTTGGTATTATTCGCCCCGCTGCGCCAGACGCTGTAACCGGTGGCATTGGTTACGGCGCTCCAGGTCACTTGCACCTTGCCGGTAACTGTTCCGTCACTGGCCGAGACACCCGTGGGAGTTCCCACTGCCTCGCTGACCGTCAAGGTTACCACCAGCGTTTGCGGGCTGTTCTCGGCGTTGGCGGCGGTTACCGCATTGGTGGCCACATAGGTGCCGACGCTCAAGCTGGCGCTGGCGACGCTGGCGGTAATCGTCAAGGAACTGCGTCCCGCCACCGACCCCGCCACGGCCGAAAGCGTGAGCCAGCCGCTTACCCCGGCGCCGTAGGTGATGGTATTGGTGAAACTAAAGGCCGTTCCGCCCGAGTTGGTCAGCACAAAAGTTTGGGCCGCCGGATTGGTCCCGCCATAGGTGGCCGAATAGCTCAAGGTGCTGGGGCTGATTCCGATAATACCCACATTGGTGCTGAACCGGAAACTGCCGATGCGGGTATGCCAGGCGGAAGAAGCCGTCGTGGGATAATATTCGTTAACATACCAGAAGGTTAAATCATCGCTCGGGTCCACGACCAAGGCCGTATAATCCCCCCAGCGCGGAGCAGCACTATAAGTTTGCGAGCCGGAGCCCGCGTACATGGTGGTTTCGCCTTGGGCCAAACTGCCGGTGGGAGCGGAGGCCCGCCGGCCGGCGTAGCGAATGGAGGGATAAAGACTGGTGCTCGAGCAGGAGTAGCCAATGGCAAAGTTCCCCTGGCCGTCCAGCGCCGCGCTACCCATCCAGCGATGGTTGGCGTCAGGGGCGAAGGTCACCTGATCATAGATCGAAAATACGCCGCCGGGAAGACTGCGGCGGATCTGGTAATAGCGGACGCCGGCGTGATCGTAATAGTTGGAATAGTCATTCACCGTGTGACACCCAACCAGGGTTTCATAGCTCCCCCAATAGCGGTACTGCATGCGGTGCATCAACCGGTTGCCAAGCACGTCGAGCTGCACGGCCGTGTCTGGTTGCGGAATGTTTTGGGGGGAATCGAAAGACGCCACGGCGTTGGTGTAACTGGGATGGCCGCTATTGCCGAAGGTGGTGTTGGAAGGGTTCGACCAGTCAACGTGAAATTCCCAGATATACATGGCATCGAGCGGATTGATCCCCGAGTTGTCTATCATGGCGAAGTAATTGGGCGTGTTGCTGGGCGGCGCCGTGCCATCCAGGTCCGAGGGTAGTAGACTGGAAAAATCTGAATTCACACTTCCCAAATCGAAAAACTGGTAGCTGGCATTGGTGTCGCCCACCAGCATCCGCGCCCGATCGAAAACAAACACCCCGGCGCTCGTCCAGTAGCCATTTGAAAACTGGTTGTCGCTCATGTAATAACCGTCCGACCAGACGCCGAACTTGGGATAATCGTTCATCAAGGTGTTAGGCATCGTAAAATCGTAGAGCCACCACGCCCCGGTGGGATCACCGGTCTTGGAGATGGCAATTTCCTCATGATCCGGCGTGACGCCATCGAGAAAAAACTGGCTGATCAGCCAGCGGTCGGCCAGATGGTCGTAGAGCACAATGGGATCGCCATTGTCAGTGTTGGTAATTCCTCCCGTGAAACCAGCCGCATAGTAGAGCGCGCTCATTAAGGTCGGCGTGATGAGATTGGTGCCCGTGGTCTTGTCATAGACGCAGAAATGGAAGTTCACCATTTCCACATAATGGTTGGGGCCCACGTCGCCGTTATTATCTGGCGGCAGCACACCATCGAGATTGCCAATGCCCTCGAAGGTCATCAGCGCCGAAGGCATCTGCAAATAAGGATGATGCCGCTGGACAACCGGATCAGGCGCCAGCGCCCGGAATCCTTCGGGCGGTTCGCGCTGCGGCAAACGCCCTATGGGAACTACCCGGACTCCTCCCACGGAACGCCGCGGCGTCGGCCGAATCGTTAATTCGCGCACCGGCGGCGTCTCGCCCACGCGGCTGGCCCTCACCACCACCGGCGTCAGCTTAGCTGCCTGCGCAGCCGCAGGCGCTGCCGCCTCACCGCTCACGGCGCAACGCGATAGACCAATACCGAATACAATTAAAACTGCTAAATCGTGTTTCATATTTGTTGTGTGTTTATAGCACAACCGGGCGGAGGAGGCGAGCAATATTTTTGGACTGGGGGTAAACCTTATTAGGGGTTGATTGTCATTCCCGATCTAATGCTACTCTGCGAAGTTCCGCCATAGCGGATCCGCCTCTGGCGGAAAGCCTCCCTGCTCTGCGAAGCCGCTACGCAGGGCGTAGAAGAGTCGCTACGAAGCACGAGTCGGGAATCCAGGAGTAGCAAAGAGCCAATATCTGGATTCCCGCCTTCGCGGGAATGACAGCATTGTCCGCCAGCAAGCGGATCCGCTAAGGCGGAAAGGTCATAATCTACCCATAAGACGGAGATGCATTACGACCGTGATATTTTGGACCGAGCGCAGGCCTGTCAGGCTTTCCGGCGCGCCTCGATAAACCCGGCTTCGTCGCGGCGGGTCCAGGCATTGACCCGCTCCAGGTCGGTGGGCCGGATTTGAGGATAGAGCACGATCTTGCCTTCCACGGTCTGGGTCTTGATCAACTCTAAAGCCTTCGCAAACTGGTCCAGGCTGCCGACCATGTCCAGATGCTTTCCGGGATCGAACTCGCCCGCGGCCACCATGCGCAAGGCTTCGGCCACATCGGCCGGACTACCGCCACTTGAGCCGCATAGCCGGATTTCATCGTAATGCACGCGCAGGGTATCAAGCTCAATCAGGTGTTCGCCACGCTTCAGCCCGCCAAAGAGGTTCAAGACGCCCCCTTTAGCCAGCCATTGCTGGCTCTCCTGCTGCACCTTGCGGAGGCCCACAGCGGCAATGATGTCATCAGCGCCGTGGCCATTACTGACCTTCTTAATAAGGTCCGGCCCTTCGGCCGAGAGCACGGTGTGCAATTCCGTGCCGGCGCTGCGCGCTTTCTCCGAGAGATTCTCGCGGATCCATCCCAGGCGTTCCGCGAGAATATCCATCACGATCAGGTGGCGCGGCGAAAACCGCAGCGCCGCCGCGGCGTGCATCCGGCCCATTGGCCCCGCGCCGATGATTACGGTGACACCGCCGCGCAACAGACCCAGCCGCGGAACACGCGGCGCCGTGGGCGATTCCTGCTGAATGTGGATGTGCCGGTCCTGGGCCGAAATCACGCAGGAGAACGGTTCGCACAAAGCGCCGGCAAAAAAAGGGATATCGTCAGATGGCAGCGGCAGGAGGCACTCGGCGGCGATTGCTTCTTCCGTGACCAGCATGTACTCGGCCAGATGGCCGGGCAAAGTATAGCCGATCGCCACTTTCTCCATGCCTTGGCCGCCGTTCCGGTACCGCTCGCGATGATTGATCGGCGGATGCGCCACCGCCGGCTGGGTGGCATAGCGCCGGCCCACCGGATAGCGGGAGGCAACATTCTTGCCAGCCTGGACAACGGTCACGCAACCTTCATCGCCGAGAATGACGGGGTGCTTGACCAGGTCCCAGCCATTAATGAAAGTATGCGCACTGCCCTGCTCCACCAGCTTGAGAATGGAAGTACAGACGCCGGCGGCATCCACCCGCGCCAAAACCTGGTTGGCATTCGGTTCAGGGACCGGCAGCGTATCAACCTGAATGTTTTCAACACCGGCGCCGTGCAGCCGCACGGCTTGCATGGTGAGAGGAATGGTTGATGGTGAATGGTTCATGGGGGAATGGAGCCAAGAATAAAAAATTTCAAAAATGTTGTCAAGAAACACGGAATAGATTACTATTTCTGTCGCGGATTGGGAAACAATAGTCTTTTCAGCACCCCGATTAACAAGGAGAACGTTATGAATAGAGCATCATTGACGGCATGGCTATGCGTGGTGGTGAGCAGTATGGCTATAAGCGCGTTGGCCGAACCGCCGGCAACGCTGGGCGCAAGCCCGCAGCACTTATTCTCAGCGCTGGACAGCGATCAGCCAGCTAATTACAACTTGAATGCGCTTATCCAGCAGGCAAAGCTGAGCGCGACAGACGGCGCCGCGGGCGATTATCTGGGCGTATCCGTGGCCTTAGACGCTGACGGGGATACGGCCATTGTCGGCGCGTATAGAGCGAATGTGGCCGGAGATAGCGACCGCGGGGCGGCCTATGTGTTCACGCGCTCCGGCACCACCTGGACTGAGCAGGAAAAATTGATTGTGGCCGATGGCGCCTCTTATGATTATTTGGGCATAGCCGTGGCCTTGAGCAGTAACGGGAATACGGCGCTTGTCGGCGCGCATGGCGTGAATATGCCCGGGAAAAATGACCAGGGAGCGGCCTATGTGTTCACCCGCTCAGGCACCACCTGGACCCAGCAGGAAAAATTGACCGCCGCCGACGGCGACGCGAATGATGAATTTGGCAGCGCCGTGGCCTTGAGTGGTGACGGAGATACCGCCCTTATCGGCGCCAGTCAGGCGGATGTGTCCGGCGATAATGACCAGGGAGCGGCCTATGTGTTCACACGCTCAGGCTCTACCTGGACCCAGCAGCAAAAATTGACCGTGGTGGATGGCGCCGCTTATGATTATTTGGGCACATCCGTGGCCTTGAACAGCGACGGGAATACCGCCATTGCCGGCGCGTCTCATGCAGATGTAGGGGGAAATTATGACCGCGGGGCGGCTTATGTGTTCGCGCGCTCAGGCTCTACCTGGACGGAGCAGGAAAAATTGATTGCCTCCGACGGCGCCTCAAGTGATGAATTGGGCAATGCCGTGGCTTTGAGTGGTGACGGCAATACCGCCATTGCCGGCGCGCATCAGGCGAATGCGGGCGGAGATGACCAGGGAGCGGCCTATGTGTTCACACGCTCAGGCACCGACTGGACCCAGCAGCAAAAATTGACCGCCGCCGACGGCGCCATGAACGATTATCTGGGTCATTCCGTATCCTTGAGCAGTGACGGAAATATGGCCATTGCCGGGGCATATCAGGCGGATGTGGGCGTAATTACAAACCAGGGGGCGGCTTATGCGTTCACACGCTCCGGCGCCACCTGGACCCAGCAGCAAAAATTGACCGCCGCCGACGGCGCCACCTACGATGAGTTCGGCCAATCCGTGGCCTTGAGTGGTGATGGCTACACGACCCTGGTCGGCGTGCATCAGGCCAATACGGACGGGGATAGTGACCGCGGGACGGCCTATGTGTTTGCGGAACCACCGCCACCTGCCGGAATTGCCGCAAGTTATGATTACTACGTTGACCGCGTGCGTGTGACCTGGGACGCCGCCCACAGCGCAGCCGGTTACGAGGTCTGGCGCGGAGCAAGTGACGATACCAACCAGGCAACGCGCATCGCGACAGGCATTTCCGGAACAGAATACGACGATACGACCGCAACAGTAGGAACGAACTATTACTTCTGGGTTAGGACCACTAACTCAAACGGGACGAGCGTCTTCAGCTCATCCGCCCTGGGCCGGGTGCTGCTCGGTCCGGATGTGCGACTGAACGGCGAGGCGGGACCGCTGACCATAAGCAGCGGCAGCGCTCTGGCAGTTACCGTGAGCCTGAATCCCTCAACTTCCGCGGGAACTCCCCAGGACTGGTGGGTGGCGGCATTGGCATCCTCCGACCTCTACTTCCTGAACTCCAGCATGGCCTGGACAACGACAAGCGCCCCGGCGTATCAGGGCGGCCTGTTAGCGGTGCAATCGTTCGAGGTGTTGAATATTTCCACTCTGCCGGCCGGAACCTACACATTCTATTTCGGGATAGACACGCTCAACGGCGTCATAGACCCGGATATAACGTATGACAGCGCCACGGTCACCGTTGCGCCATAAATAGCGACTGAAGAAAGTTGGCGGCAACGGACTACTTACCAGGCGGCGCGCGCCGCGGGGGCGCATGAATGCACTTGCCATGCACGGCATGGGCGGCCTCCATCCACGCTTCCGCTAAAGTCGGATGGGCCTGAATCGTCTGGGCAAACTCGGCCGCGGTCAGCTCGGCCTGGATCGCCGTCCCGGCCGTAGCAATCAATTCAGTGGCATGCGCGCCAATGGCGGAGGCGCCCAGAAGCTGGTAGGTAGCAGCGTCAACAATCCATTTGACAAACCCCTTGGTCTCGCCCGAAGCCACCGCGCGCCCCAATGCTGAAAAGTTGAACTTGCCAACTTTGACAGCGCGGTTCTGCCGGCGGGCTTCCTGTTCGGAAAGTCCCACGGCAGCAATTTCGGGAACGGTGAAAAAGCATGATGGCACGACCTGGCTGCGCCGGGGTAAGCTCGCCTTAATGGCATGCTCGGCGGCGATAAGTCCTTGCGCCGTGGCGGCATGCGCCAGTTGCGGCCCGCCGGTGACATCGCCAACCGCATAAAGCCCAGCGACCTTTGTCTGGCCGGTAGGACCTACATCAATATAGCCCTTTTCGTTCGGACGCAGCTCAGTCTTATCAAGGGCTAAGGTTTGCGTTACCGGCTGACGGCCGACCGCCGCTAAGAGCAGCTCCGCTTCAACCGGCTCATCCCCTACCCGGCCCTTAACACCCTGCGCGCCAGCTTTAATCTGCTCCAAAGGCTTGCCGGTGAGAATGCGGATTTTTAATTGAGTTTCCATTGCGCGGCGCGCTTCGGCGCGCAAGTCGGCATCCAGCATGGCCAGAATGTCTTCAAGGATTTCGACAATCGTCACCTGCACGCCTAACTGGGCGGCCAGGCAGGCCAGCTCGCAGCCAATCACGCCGCCGCCCAGCACGATCAGCCGCGCCGGCAAGCGGGGCAAGTCCAGGAACGCACGGCTTTCCACAATTGCGGCGGCCTTCGGCAAAAAGGCCGGCAGGCTGGCAGTGGACCCGGAGGCGATAATGATGCGGGAAGCCTCGAGGGCTGTTGATTCCTTACCGCCGCGCTGGATGGTCAAGCGCTTGCGGGCCATGAATGAGGCCGTTCCTTCAAAGACGGTGACACCATGCGCCTTAAGCAATTGCGCAACGCCGCCGCGCAGTTGCTCCACCACTTGACGCTTGTGCTCAAGCATGGCGGTATAATCGAATGCGGCTTTTTCGACGCTCACGCCCAGGGCCGGCGCGGAGCGCATTTGCCGGAACAGCGCGGCGCCCGCAATCAGGGTCTTGGTGGGAATACAGCCAAAGTTAAGGCAGGTTCCGCCCAGGGCTTCCCGTTCCACGATGGCGACGGCTGCGCCCAGTTGGGCAGCGCGGATCGCGGCCGGGTAACCGCCCGGACCCGCGCCGATAACGATCAAATCATACTTTTCCATAATTCCAGATCCTGGAGAATACTCTTTACTCTATTGACAAAGCCGGCGGCACAAGCGCCATCCACCAAACGATGGTCGGCGGAGAGGGTCATATTCATCATTGAGCGTATTTCGATCATGCCGGCTCTGGCCACGGGCGTGGGGCGCGTGCTGGCCACCGCCAGAATAGCGCTTTCGCCGGGGTTGATGATGCCCGTGAAGTGATCCACATCGAGCATGCCCATGTTGGTTACCGTAAAAGTGCTGCCGGTCATTTCTGCGGGTGTCAGTTTGCCTTCACGCGCCTTTGCGGCCAGGTTATCGGCGCGCGCGTTAAGTTCGGCGAGGGGAAGGTCCTCGGCATCGCGAATGACCGGAACCACCAGGCCTTCCTTCAGCGCCACGGCCAGACCTAAGTGCACCCGGCTGTGCCAGCGCGCCGTCCGGCCATCGGTAGAACTGTTCAAGGCCGGCCATTCCTTCAGGGCCAGGGCCACCGCCTTGAGAATGAAAGCGGTTACCGAGGGCCGCTCTTCTTTTTTCAATTTGCCGCGCCAAGCCAGCAAGTCGGTCATATCCACCGCCACCGTCACGTAGAAATGCGGCGTGCTGGTAAAACTCGCCGTCAACCGCTGGGCAATAACCTGCCGCATCTTGCTCAAGGGCTTGGGTTTTTCGGCGATCGCCTGGTGAATCATTTCAACCGTGATACGCTCCTGGGCCGCAGCGCGCGGCACGGTCAGAATATCAATGCCGTTCTCGCGGGCCAGGGCCAAAGCCGCCGGCGTAATTTTAAGCTCGGCGTAGCGCTGCGCCTCCAGATAAGCCTGGACATCTTTTTCAATGATCCGTCCACCCGGACCGGTGCCGGTAATACGCTCAGCGCTAATGGCGCTTTCGCGCAGCAGCCGCCGCGCGCGGGGGGAGATTGGGACGGATGACGGACGACAGACGACGGCTTGCCCTGCGAAGCCCGAAGGGCGAAGCAGGGACGACGGATCCTCCTTCGCCAAGGCGCTACGGAGGACAGGCGCCGCAGGGACGATGGCAGCAGACGGCTTGGCGACGGTGGGAGAACGGGCGGCGGCTTGCCCTGCGAAGCCCGAAGGGCAAAGCGGGGACGACGGACCCGCCGTCGCTCCCGGAGCTATGGCGGGCAGGCCCTCCTTTGCCAAGGCGCTACGGAGGGCTGGCGCCGGCTTTACTTCCGGGATTGGCTCGCCGGGAGAGCCAATGAAGGCTACCGGCGCCATGACCGGGACGGTCTCGCCTTCGGCTACGATAATTTTAAGGAGCGTGCCCTCGAAGAAGCTTTCGATTTCGAGAACGGCTTTGTCGGTTTCGATTTCGAAGAGGATCTCGCCCTTGGCGACCACTTCGCCCGCGCATTTGCGCCACTTGACCAGCGTGGATTCTTCCACGGTCTGGCCCAGTTTCGGCATAATGACGGTTTGAACCATGATGGCTGCTTTCTAATGTAGCCGCGGGCGTGAGCCCGTGGCCACCGAAAGAATCCACGCCCTAACGGGCGCGGCTACCAGAATTGAAATTCCCAGACATCATCCTACAATATCACCTTGGCCGCCGCGACAATATCCCGGGCATTGGGCAAAAAGGCCGCTTCCAGAATGTGGGACTGCGGGGCAATGCCGTCCTTGGCGCCGACGCGCAAGACCGGGGCATCCAGATCGTCAAAGGCCTGCTCCATTATCCGCGAGGCAACTTCACCGGTAAAACTGCCGATATTGACCGACTGACTGGCGACCACACAGCGGCCGGTCTTGCGGACGGAAGCCAGCACCGTATCCATATCAAGCGGGACCAGGCTGCGCAGGTCAATGACTTCGGCGCTGATCCGCAGTTCTTCGTTCAGAATATCAGCGGCCTTAAGGGCATCCTGCACGGCCGGTCCCCAGGCCACCAAGCTGATATCGGCGCCCTCGCGTTTGATATCGGCCTGTCCCAGCGGCACCAAGTATTCGGTTTCCGGCACCGGCCCTTTCAGGCCGTAAAGCAGTTGCGATTCAACAAACATGATCGGATTATTATCGCGAATGGCGGCTTTAAGCAGCCCTTTGGCATCGTAGGGCGTAGCCGGATAGATCACGTATAACCCGGGAATATGAGCAAAGACCGACTCCAGCGTCTGGGAATGCTGGCCGCCATAACCTTTGCCGCCGCCCACTGAGGCGCGAATGACCAGCGCAATTTCCACATTGGCCCCGGACATGTAATGCCACTTGGCCGCCTGATTGCTGATCTGGTCGGAAGCCATCAGGGCAAAATCCATGTACATGAGTTCCACCACCGGCCTTAAGCCCACCATGGCGGCGCCAACCGCGGTGCCGCAGATCGCGGCTTCCGAGATCGGGGCGTTAAACACCCGCTCGCGACCGAACGCTTCCAGCAGACCCTTGGTCACCTTGAAGGCCCCGCCATAATCGGCCACGTCTTCCCCGTAATGAATGACGCGATTGTCGTGCAGCATCTCCTCGACCAGCGCTTCCTTGATGGCGTCCTTGTAGGTCAGCTCGCCGTTAACGCGCTTGATGACCGGCAGTTCCTTGACGATTTTCGTCCGGCGCGCCGGCTCCGGCACGGGTTCACCGGTGGTATCCGTGTACATGTATTTAATCACATCGGCCGGGGCGGGATCGGGCGAGGCCGCCGCCCGTTGGGCGGCGCGCGCATTGCGCTCGCGCACTTTCTTTTCCAGAGCGGCCAAGGCTGCCTGGTCCAGGATGCCCGCTTCCAGCGCCTGGCGCGAAAAGAGGGCAATAGGGTCAACGCCTTTCCAAGCGGCTTCCTCGTCCTTGGTGCGGTATTCCGTGCGCGGGTCAGTCAGCGAGTGCCCGTAATAGCGGTAAGTGTTGACTTCGATCAGATAAGGACCCTTGCCCCGCCGGCAGCCCTCGGCGGCGCGCCGCACGGCCTCGCGCACCGCGAGCACATCCATGCCGTTAACCACTTCGGCCTGCATGTTATTGTCGGCAAACCCGACGGCGCGGCGCGCCAGGGTGGCAACGCCGCTAACTTCTTCGAGGGCGCGCCCGGTCATGCCGTAGTGATTATTCTGGATCAGGAAAATGATCGGCAGGCCGAAAGGCTGCTTGGCGAGCTCGTTGGTGAACTGGCCCATGGCCGCGAAGTTCAGCGACTCCAGGACCACGCCGTTGCCGAAGGCGCCGTCGCCGGCGAAACAGCAAACCACCTGGTCGTTCCGCAGGTAGCGGCAGGCCACCGCCGCGCCGGTGGCAATGGGCACGCCGCCGCCGACGATGGCGTTGGCCCCAAGGTGATGGAGCGTAAAGTCGGCGATATGCATGCCGCCGCCGCGCCCCTTGCAGTAACCGCTTTCCTTGCCGAAGAGCTCAGCTACGGTGCGGAAAACATGGTCCTCGAGCGCCGCTTCCATGAGGCCCGCGCGCGTCGTGGTGGAACAATCCGGCACACGGCTGCGGAGCGCCGCATCTTCCATCGCGCGTAGGGCCACGCAGCCCTTAGCAATGCTGTCGCCGTGGCCGCGGTGGGTGCTGGTGATGTAATCGGCGCCTTGCAAGCCGGCGCAGGCGCCGGCCGAACAGGCCTCCTGGCCGATGGATACATGGGTCGGCCCGCGGTAATTGAATTCCGGCAGAGGCTCGTAAGCGCCCGAACGGAGTTTGACGATCATTTCCTCGAACTCGCGGATCGTCAGCATGTCTTCGAGGAGTTCGAGCGCCTGCTCGCGCGGCAAGCTGCCGGCGGCCAGTTCGCTCTTAAGCGTGCCCTTGAACTGGTAACAGGGGATCACGCCGCATTCCACGAGCGCAGGGCTGAAGTCCGGTCGCAGATTGCTTAAATAGTTCGGCATAAGCGCGCTTCCCTTTCTGCGTGACAGGTTCCGTCAGCCATCGTCGCACTGGCCCAGGGACGGCGCGCACAGAGGCGCGCCCTCCCTGGAGAGCGGACCTCCGTGTCCGCCGCGAATACGAAGCACGGGGCGAGAGCGGCACTCTGCCGGGCCGCGAAGGCGGAACGCCGAGGGGCAGGTCAGACCTTGGGCAAGTTACGCGTCTGAGAAAAATCAATTTCAGCCACAAGCTTACCCTCGGCTATTTCCCTCAGCACAATATCTTCGATATCCTCATTGGGGTCGGTCACCTTAACCAGAGGGCGGTCGCCAACCACCAACTGTTTCACCCGCTTCGAAACCACGTTGATCAGCACGGAAGTATTGGGAATACGCCGCTTTGCCGCGTCCAGGTTGTTCAAATTCATTCTTCCCCCATAAAAAAGGCGGTAGTATAGGCGGCCCTGCTCCGGCAAGCAAGTGTTTTGTGAAGCAAAAAGTGACCCCCTCAGTCTCGAGGGCTGATTGTCATTCCCGACATGATGCTACTCTGCGAAGTTCCGCCATAGCGGATCCGCCTTCTGGCGGAAAGCCTCCCTGCTCTGCGAAGCCGCTACGCAGGGCGTAGAAGAGTCGCTACGAAGCACGAGTCGGGAATCCAGAAAAACCAATGCTGGATTCCCGCTTTCGCGGGAATGACAGCGTTGATGTCCACAACCTACCCACAAGACTAAGGGGATACAGCGAAAAAAAGGCGGCCGGGAGCGGGAAGATATTCCCCTGCCGGCCGCCAAAAAACGCATCAGGCAAAACTGCTTGACCGGGGCGACCCGCGCCAAGCTAAGCCGGCGCGGCCGCGCCCGTTCAAGCTGAAGAAGCGTTTTAATACATGTCTTCCATACCGCCGCCATGCGGACCACCAGGAGGCGGCATCGGTTTCTCCTTCTCCGGAATCTCGGTCACCATGCACTCCGTGGTCAGCAACAGCCCGGCGATACTGGCGGCATTCTGGATCGCGAAGCGCGTGACCTTGGTAGGATCAATAACGCCATCCTTGACCAGGTCAGCGTATTCGGCCGTAGCCAGGTTGTAGCCGTAACTGCCCTTGCTTTTCTTGACCTCGGCCACGACAATCGAGGAATCAATCCCCGCATTGGCCACCAGTTGACGAATCGGCGATTCCAGCGCGCGATTGACGATCTGCACGCCGATGGACTCGTCGCCTTTGGCTTTAACATCTTCCAGGGCGCCTTGGCAACGCAACAGCGCCACGCCGCCGCCGGCGACCACGCCTTCCTCCACCGCCGCGCGAGTCGCGTGCAAGGCATCCTCGACGCGCGCCTTCTTTTCCTTCATTTCCGTTTCGGTGGCCGCGCCCACGTTGATCACGGCGACGCCGCCGGCCAGCTTGGCCAGGCGCTCTTGCAGTTTCTCGCGGTCGTAGTCCGAGGTGGTTTCCTCGATCTCTTTGCGAATCTGCGCCACGCGGCCCTGAATGGTCGAAGTCTTGCCGCCGCCTTCGATAATCGTGGTGTTCTCCTTGTCCACGGTTACCCGTTTGGCGCGGCCCAGGTCTTCGATCTTCACGTTTTCGAGCTTGATGCCCAGGTCTTCGGTCAGGCACCGGCCGCCCGTCAGGATGGCAATATCTTCCAGCATGGCCTTGCGCCGATCGCCAAAACCGGGCGCCTTGACCGCGCATGCCTGCAAAGTGCCGCGCAGGCGGTTGACTACCAGGGTAGCCAGGGCCTCGCCTTCCACTTCCTCGGCAATGATCAGCAAGGGCTTGCCGGCCTTAGCCACGTTCTGCAACAGCGGCAACAGGTCCTGCAGGGTGGAAATCTTCTTTTCATAGATCAGGATGTAGACATCCTCCAGTAAGGCTTCCATCGTCTCGGCGTTGGTGACGAAGTAAGGCGAAAGGTAGCCCTTGTCAAACTGCATGCCTTCAACAACGTCCAGCGTCGTTTCGATGGTCTTGGCTTCTTCGACCGTCACGGTGCCATCCTTGCCGACCTTATCCATGGCGTCGGCAATGATTTCACCGATCTTCTTGTCGCCATTGGCCGAAATGGTCGCCACCTGGGAGATTTCCGTGTGCTCCTTGACCTTCTTGCTCTGCTTGGCCAAGGCATCAACCACTAAATCAACGGCCTTGTCAATGCCGCGCTTGAGAGCCATGGGATCGGACCCAGCCGTCACGTTTTTCAGGCCTTCGCGATAGATGGCTTCGCTCAAGAGGGTCGCGGTGGTCGTGCCGTCGCCGGCCACATCGCTGGTCTTGCTGGCCACTTCGCGCACCATCTGGGCGCCCATGTTTTCAAACGGGTCCGCCAGTTCGATCTCCTTGGCCACCGTTACTCCGTCCTTGGTGATGGTCGGAGAGCCGAACTTCTTGTCCAGAATGACGTTGCGTCCGCAGGGGCCCAGGGTAACCTTGACGGCTCGGCTGAGTTTCTCCACGCCGCGCAAAATTGCCTGGCGGGCCTCGGCGTTGTATTTCAATTGCTTGCCTTTGTCTGCCATAGTAGCTGTCTCCTCGTGTTAGCTTGCTTTCCCGCCCCAACTGCGTTTGAGCGTCGGGGGTTGTTTCCTTTACCCTTCAACAATGCCGAGAATGTCATCCTCGCGCACAATTTGATATTCGATCTCGTCAATCTTGACTTCGGTGCCGCCATATTTCGGCAGCAACACCCGATCGCCTTTCTTCACGTTCATAGGGATCAACTTGCCGGCGTCATCCCGCTTGCCCGGGCCCGCGGCGATGACCTTGCCCTGCATCGGTTTTTCCTTGGCGCTGTCGGGAATAATAATGCCGCCTTTCTTGACTTCCCCTTCCTTCTCCGGCTCGATCAGAACACGATCTCCTAACGGCTGAATTTTCATTTAACCACTACCCTCCTTCTGTTTGTTTTTTTTGTCTTGAACTCATTTCTTGTCGTCCACCATTTCAAAATCAGCGTCAATAGCATCATCGGAGCCCTTGCCGCCTCCTCCGCTTGGCGGCGCCTCGCGGCGGGATTCACCGCGGGCCGCATCCTCCGGCGGCGGAGCGGACTGCGTGCTCTTGGCCCGCGCATAGAGATCGGCGGAAACCGCCTGCATCTCGGTATTGAGTTTTTCCAGGGCGCTGCGCAGCGCCGCGCTTTCGCCATCTTTGCTGGCCGCTTTAAGCTTCTCGACGGCCGCTTCCACGCCGGCTTTTTTGGCCGGATCAATTTTACCGCCCTGTTCCTTGAGCAACTTCTCGGTTTCATAGACCGTGGCATCGGCGCGGTTCTTAAGCTCAGCCTGCTCGCGGCGCTGCTGGTCATCGCTGGCGTGCTGCTCGGCATCCTTGACCATTTTTTCGATTTCACTCTTTTCCAGGCCGCTGGAAGCGGTGATGGTGATCTTTTGCTCCTTATTGGTGCCCAGATCCTTGGCGCTCACCTGCAGGATGCCATTAGCGTCAATATCGAAAGCCACCTCGATCTGCGGCACGCCGCGCGGCGCCGGCGGAATGCCATCAAGGTGAAAGCGCCCAATGGATTTATTGTCCGCGGCCATCTTGCGCTCGCCCTGGAGTACGTGGATTTCCACCGAGGGCTGACTGTCCGCGGCGGTGCTGAAAATCTCATTCTTGCGCGTGGGAATGGTGGTGTTGCGTTCGATCAGCATGGTGAACACCCCGCCCAAGGTTTCAATACCCAGGCTCAAGGGCGTTACATCCAGCAAGAGGACATCATGCACTTCGCCCTTCAAGACACCGCCCTGGATCGCGGCGCCGACGGCCACGACTTCATCGGGATTGACCCCCTTGTGGGGATCCTTGCTGAACAGTTCTTTAACCTGATCCTGGACTTTAGGCATGCGGGTCATGCCGCCTACCAGCACGACCTCGTCAATTTTGGCAACGTCAATGCCGGAATCTTTCAGGCAGGCGCGGACGGGATCAACCGTGCGCTCAATGAACTCATCCACGAGTTGTTCCAGCTTGGCGCGGGTCAGGGTGACATTGAGATGTTTGGGCCCGGTTTGATCGGCGGTGATAAACGGCAGATTAATATCAGTCTGCTGAGAGGTGGAAAGCTCGCACTTGGCCTTTTCGGCCGCTTCCTTCAAGCGCTGCAGGGCCATCGGGTCTTTGGAGAGGTCAATCCCATTTTCCTTTTTGAACTCGGTCACCAGCCAGATAATGACGGCCTGGTCGAAATCATCGCCGCCCAGGTGGGTATCCCCGTTAGTGGCCTTGACCTCGAAAACGCCCTCGCCGATTTCCAGAACCGAAATATCGAAGGTGCCCCCGCCCAGGTCGTAGACGGCGATTTTCTCGTCCTTTTTCTTTTCCAGCCCGTAGGCCAGCGAAGCCGCGGTAGGTTCGTTGATGATGCGCAGGACTTCCAGGCCGGCGATTTTGCCGGCATCCTTGGTGGCCTGGCGCTGGCTGTCATTGAAATAGGCCGGCGTGGTGATAACCGCCTGAGTAATCTTCTCGCCGAGATAAGCCTCGGCGTCGGCCTTCATCTTCTGCAAGATCATGGACGAGATTTCCGGCGGTGTGTAGATTTTATCGCTGGCTTTAATGTTGGCGTCGCCATTCTTGCCCCGGACCACTTCATAGGGCACCAACTTGATCTCACGGGCCACTTCCTCATATTTCCGGCCCATGAAGCGCTTGATGGAATAAACTGTGTTCTTAGGATTGGTGACCGCCTGGCGCTTGGCGGCCTGGCCGACCAGCCGCTCGCCGCTCTTGGTAAAGGCCACCACCGAGGGCGTGGTGCGCATGCCGTCGGCATTGGGAATAACAACCGGCTGGCCGCCTTCCATAACGGCCATGCACGAATTGGTCGTTCCTAAGTCAATGCCTAACACTTTGGCCATCGGATCTTCTCCCCAAAAAAAGTTCCGTGAACTCTCCGCTAACAACCTACCCGCACCAAGTGGCAATACTAACCGTTATGATATTAGCAAGGACCATGCCAAGATAGCGTTTCTGTCATAATGTAACGCATTTAACAACCTGCAAATATGGTAGATACAAAAATAATGACTTGTTTATCAGGCACAGCGGCCTTGCGGCCTGCTCGCGCCGTTTTGTCTCACCCTTGCTGAAGCCGCTTCTGCTATGGCACATCATGACGCATCCTCTATTCTTGCCGGCTTCTAAGCATAATCCTGATTACAAGGACTACCAGTCTACGATTATTACAGGGTAGTTGCTTCCATGATCGCCGGCCTTCCTTGCACACGTTTTTCCGTCGCCACGAGCCGGAGAAGGACTACAGCAGCAAACTCGCGCGCTATGTTCTCCCGACCAACCTCAAGCTGCTCAGCCAACAGGCTTCGGCCAACTGCCCTTAGCCGGTGTGGTCCTAAGAAGACTGCCGCAAGTGGCTCACCGAGGCCAACATTAAAATAAAAAATTACCTTTGAATCCCGCGGACGATTTTATTATGCTGCCGTCCGGTTGAATCGCCAGAAACATCCCTTGGCTCGCGGAATGGAATAATAAGGAGCAGAGCGTCGCGCTGCGATGAGAGCATTATCCGGCATCCAGCCTTCCGGCAAATTGCATCTGGGCAATTATTTCGGCATGATGAAGCCCGTCCTGGAACTCCAGCAAAAGGACGAGACCTTTTTGTTTATCGCCAATTATCATGCCCTGACCTCGGTCAACGAGGCTGCCGCTCTGCGCGCGCATACCCGCGATGTAGCCCTGGATTTTCTGGCCTGCGGTCTTGACCCCGAGCGCACGGTCTTTTACCGCCAGAGCGATTTGCCGGAGCTTCACGAATTAGCCTGGCTCTTGTCAACGGTCACACCCCTCGGCCTCCTGGAGCGGTGCCATTCCTACAAGGACAAAGTGGCCAAGGGTCTTGCGGCCAATCACGGTCTCTTTGCCTACCCGGTCCTGATGGCGGCCGACATCCTGGCGGTGCAGGCCGATATTGTGCCCGTCGGCCAGGACCAGAAACAGCACGTCGAGGTTACCCGTGATATTGCCCTAAAGTTCAACCAGAAATTCGGCGAAACTTTCAAAATCCCCAAGGCCGTGATCCGCGAAGCCGTGGCGGTAGTTCCCGGCCTGGACGGCCGCAAAATGTCCAAGTCTTACAACAATACGATCGAGCTTTTTGCCCCGCCGGCGGCCGCGCGCAAAGCGATCAAAAACATCGTAACCGACAGCAAGACGGTGGCCGACCCGAAAGACCCCGCCACCTGCAACGTGTTTGCGCTCTACGCGCTCCTGGCGACCGAACCGGAACGCTCCGCCATGGCGGAGCGCTACCGCGCCGGCGGCCTGGGCTACGGCGAAGTCAAAGAGGCGCTCTTTGAGAAAATCCAGGCGGCCTTCGCGCCGTTCCGGCGCCGGCGGGAGGAACTTGAAAAGGACCCGCAACAGGTCGAAGAGATTCTCCAGCGCGGCGCGGCGCGCGCCCGGGAAGAACTTCGTAAAACCTTAAAGGCCGCCCGCCGGGCCGTGGGATTGGAGTAGACCTTACTATGCCGATTCAGGAAGAATATAAAGTCAAACTGGAAGTATTCGAGGGTCCGCTGGATCTTCTGCTCTACCTGATCAAAAAGGATGAAGTGGATATCTATGACATCCCTATCGAGCTGATCACGCGCCAATACATGGAATATCTCAACTTGATGCGCCTGCTGGATTTTGACATCGCCGGCGAATTCCTGGTGATGGCGGCCACCTTGATGATGATCAAGAGCCGCATGCTCCTGCCGCCGGAAGAACGGCCCGAACTGGAACCCGAAGAAGATGACCCGCGCTGGGAACTGATCCGCCAGTTGATCGAATACAAGAAATTCAAGGATGCCGCCTCAAACCTGCAGGAGATGGAAGCGCGAGCCAGCAATATGTTCCTGCATAACGCACCGGAGCCCGCCGGCGCGCTCAAACAACCGGGCGTCGGGCTGGAGGACGTTACGATTTTCGACCTGATCGCGGCCTTTAACGAGGCGCTCAAACGCATCCCGGCCGACCAGGTCGGCGAAATCAAGGCCGAACGTTTCACCGTGGCCGATGGCATCGCCGCCATCCTCGAGCGCCTGCGCGAACATTCAGAGGTTGTCTTCGCCACCCTGTTCCAGCCGCTCAGTACGCGCCACGAAATTATTTTCACCTTCCTGGCGTTGCTGGAACTGATGCGCCTGCGCAAAGCAGTCGCCCGGCAGTCGGCCGCCTTCGGCGAGATTGTAATCGCGCGTCCGGAAACCCAACCGCAATCGTCCGCGTCAGATTCCAACGTTGCTTCAACTTCTTGAAGCGCGGAATGGAAACGGCTATACAGAACGTCGTAAGTAATGCAGCATGACTTGAGGTAGGGACGGCTCGCCGAGCCGTCCGCGGCGCGCTCGGCGAGAGCGCCCTACCAAAGTTCTAAATATTTTTGGCTAATTTTTTGTGGCAAAATAGTTTTGAAACTGGCTTTGTTATGAGCGAAAAAAACCAATCATTAGCCGACGGCCAGAGCCCACTCGAGCTCAAACAAATTGTCGGCGGACTGCTCTTTGCCGCGCACAAGCCGCTTAACGTCGCCGAGTTGCGCGCGGCGCTAACCGGCGGCGACCAGAACGAGCCGGGCGGGCCCAATCCATTCGGCAAGGTCCAGGAGCGCGACATCCGCGCCGCCATTGAACAACTGCAGGCCGAGTTGACCGAACGCAAGCTGGGAATTATCCTTGCGGAAGTAGCCGGCCGCTTCCGGTTTCAGACCGATCCCACGGGCGGTCCCTGGGTGCGGCAGTTGCTCAATCTGGATAAACCTACGCGCCTTTCCAAGCCTGCTCTGGAAACCCTGGCGATTATCG
>JACPGM010000149.1 GCA_016188985.1 Lentisphaerota bacterium
AGGCGGATCTGCCTCAGGCATGACGCGCATTTCGTAGTTCCCGCCAGAGGCGGGTCTGCCTAAGGCATGATCCACCTGAGGCGGACTCGTGCTTCGTAGCGAAGGTTTACTTCGCAGAGTAGCATCCGCCACGGGCGGAAAGTGTTTTCTCAGATAGCTGAGTAGTTACATTAGCCTTTAATCATTTCCGCCGGCTTTCAGGATCAACGGGCCGGTCGGATCAGCCAGCGACTGCTCGCCCGGCTGGACCACCAGGAATTCATCGGCGCGCCATTCGCCGTCCAGCAGGCGCTGGAGCATGCCGGGATGGCCTTGCAGTTCATCATATTCCCATTTCAGTTCGGCGGCGCAGCGCCGGGTAAAGGCCTGTTCCTCGGCCTGGTTGGGAAAACCCCAGCCGACGTAGACCGCCCGGGAATACTTGCGGTACCATTCTTCCTGAACTTCCATCAGGTATTGGGCATTATCTTCGCCATATTGCGCGGCGTAATGCGCCCTGGTTTCCTCGTAGCGCGCTTTGCCCGGCATGAGACAGGTCTCAATCCAGCCGCTCGAATACCAGTAGGTTCCCGGATGGCGGTCAAAATATTCCTGGTAGCGCTCGCGCTCACCCAGGAGCAGGGTCAGGCAATCGTGCGCGCGCGGAATAACCAGCGGACATTGCCGGGCCACCAGCCCGGCCGTACCGTTACAGCACAGGGCATAGCCCAGCAGGATAGCATCGTAGGGCCGGTCGGCCGGCACTTGATCGCTTGGTCCGCGCGCGCGGGGCTCAATCACTTGCAGCGCATCAATCGCCGCCTGCAGCGCCTGCCGCAGGCGCTCCGGCTGGTCATGCAGTCCCTGCCGCAACAGCGCCACTTCCAGCAAGTGCGGCGAACGGGCCGCGCAGGCGAAAATCTCGCGCCGCAGCACGTTACAGCCGATAACCTTAAAATGCTTGGTCATTTTTTGGCCTGGTTTTAAGCTCAACTTCTATGCTTGCGGGAGCTTCGCGGCCGGCGTTGAGACGCTTTTAATTTTCGGACCAGTTTCGTCGAGCGCGCCGCCGGCGCTGATTTGACGGCCGCGCGCGTCTCCGGAAAAAGATAATCGAGAAAATGCACGGCGACTTTCTTGCCCTCCGGCGGCGAAATCGCCAGGTCAGGACTGAGCTCGATCACCCAATGCCGGAGGGTCTGGGCATTTACCAGAAAATCAACACCCAGGACCGGGACATCAAACAGACGGACAATTTTCTGCGCTTCGCGGACAAGCTCGGCGTTCACGGTCGGAGTTATTTCGGTAACGGTCCCGCCCGTATGAAAATTGGAGGTCAGGCGCACTTGAACGCTCTGGCCCTTGCGCGGAACGCTGCCATAGCCCAGACCGAATGCCGCCAGATTCCGCCGCGTTTCCGCATCCAGTGGAATCCGGTTGTCGGCTTCGTTATTGCCCACGCGCGCATTCTTGCGCAGGATCAGCGCGCGGATTGAACTGGCGCCGTTGCCGACGACGAAAGCCGGTTCGCGCCGGATGGCCGCCACGAACAGACCGTCCACAAAAATCAAGCGGTGGTCCACGCCCTCCACGTATTGCTCGATAACCACATCGGCGCCGAACTTCTGGGCGCGGGCAATGGCGCTCTGCAAGTCCGCCTCCGTGGTAACCGCCACGGAAATCCCGCGTCCGCCCCATTCACGGCAGGGCTTGACCACCACGGACTTATGCTTTTCCAGGAAGGCCAGGGCCGCCGCCGGCTGCTCATACTTGATCTGCCGGGGCACGGGAAAACCGTAGCGCTCCAGAAAGAGGTGGGCCAAGCGCTTATCCTGAGCCAGATGAAAGCTCACTGCTCCCACGCGGTCAGTCAGGGAATTGTAACAGCGTATCTTCCGGCCATCGTGCTTGAGAATGAAAATCGGCGTCTGGGCCTCAATGACTTCCAAGCCGATCCCGCGCCGCCGGGCTTCCTGGGTAATGGTGGTGGTGTAGACCGTGTTCACGCCGCTTATCGTGCCGCTTTGCCTTCCTACTGTCAAGCCGCTTGCCAGTAGACGGCCCCTGAAACGTATTTGACACGTATTAGTGCGTATTTGACACGTATTGATACGTAATGATACGAATCTGGAACGGCTTGAAACGGATTTGAAACGGTTCTGAGCGACACATGAGCGATAAATGGGCGATAAGCAGGCGATAAATCTGCTTTTAGAGCTTGAATTTTCCAGGAGCGTCGGCCTTTTGTCCGACGACTACAGGAGGGCGTTGCAGCCGCGAGATAGCCTGCCTGTCGTAGCCGCGTCCGTGAGAGCGTGGAAATTTTGTTCCGCCTGTGCGGACTCGTGCTTCGTAGCGAAGGCTTTACTTCGCAGAGTAGCATCCGCCAAGGCGGAAGCCACGCGCCTGCCCGAGCTCGGCCAGGGACGGTAGGCTCACGTGCCCGTAGCCGCG
>JACPGM010000150.1 GCA_016188985.1 Lentisphaerota bacterium
AGCAAACAGCATATCATGTTTGCCCATTTTGTCGCCGCTGGGATGGCTGCGAGAATGGGCATACAAGGCTCGTCGGAGCGGCCATCCCTAAGCGGCGACCACTATATGTTGGGGGTCTTCACTCTAAAGCCTGAAGGACCCTTAAATATATGCTCGCGCCGCTTCCTGGATCAACCGGCGCGTTGGAACTTCCATAAGCTTGTCCCCCTGATCCATATCCAGAACTTCCTCCAGCGCCTCCGTATCCACCGCCGCTACCGTTTGTGCTGCCACCCGGTCCATAGCCACGACCACCACCGGCAGAATTGCCGCTGTAACCCGCAGCATTTGCATTGAATCCACCGCCAGCGGCAATCGAAAGATTCCTCATCCGGAATAACGCGGACCCTCCATTGGTCGAGTGCGAATACGGGTAAATCCACGAATTGGTTGCAATCGTTACATCGCCAGATACGCTTACCAGGGCACCGTAGTCCGCCGTGGCGGGATTTGTCATTCCGCTAAAGACGTCCAGTCGACCACCACGTGCCAGAATCATGTTTCCGGTTACTGTCAGCGTCGCCGTCATTCCCGCATTCGTCAATCCGCTGTAGAGACGCAGGATCCCGTCATTGGTCAACACTACATCCTGGCCTACATTCAGGATGGGGCCGGAATTCATTCCCCGGTAGAGAGTGAATGTCGCGCCGGTTATAGTGAGATTTCCCCCGCATATCACCGTTGCATTGCTCAGCTCAAACCGGTTTAAGAGATTATTTGTTCCGAGCACGTTGATATAATTCGTCACCGCCAATTGGAACCCGTTGGCTGGAAAACGAAGCCAGACATTGGAAAGCGTAAGATTGGTCGGTGACCATGCCTGAAAATCTGCCACCAGCCACTCACCGCTATGCAGCACGGTTTCGCTCAGCAACTGGTTATCCGGAAAATAGAGTGTGCCCAGGTCACCGTAAGCTATCGTCCCCCTATTGCCGTTTGCCGTAAAACGGATTGACGGTGTGGTAACATTGCTTTGCGCCGCCTGGTCATAAATAACGGCAATCCGGCCACCACCACCACCGCCGTCATAACGGGCGTTGCCGGCGCCCCCAACGGCGCTGACAATGCCACCGGTTCCATCAATCGTCCGGCATGTGATATAAATTCCACCGCCGGCTCCTCCCCCGCCGTCGTTAGCTGTGCCGATGCCGCCATTAGCCGTAATCATTCCATTAATCATTACACCGCCGCCTGCTGCTTGAATTCGAATTGCACCGCCCCCATTGCCCGCGGTCCCAGAGAACGCTACGCTTCCGCCGCTTCCTGGATCAACCGGCGCGATTATATTTCCATAGGGTTGTCCCCCAGAGCCGTTTCCGTTGCCTCCCGCGCCTCCGTATCCGCCACCGCCGCCGTTCGTGCCACCCCCTGGTCCGTAGCCCAGCGAGAAACCAACGCTACTGTTGCCCCCATAGCCTTTTTGGCTCGCATCAATCTTGCCACCCGCGGCAATGAAAAGATTGGTGCATGCGATAGATACGTTGTTTGACATGGCGTTGTTGGTAAATGGCCCAGCACAGGTGACGGTGGCGTTCGTGGCAATCGTCACATTAGTCGCGTTGAGCGTCGTGTCCCAGTTGGAGAAGATAAGCGTGGCCTTGTTGCTGATGAGAAGCGAACTTAACTGGTACGTGGAGTTGGTCAGCAGTACGCCTATGTTGCTGGTGGTAATCACCACATCATCGCCGTTGGTCGGCGCCGCACTGCCGGCCCAGTTCGTGGCCACGTCCCAGTAATTGGTGCCCGATGGCGTCAGCCACGTAACTGTGGCCGCGGAGGCTCCAGGGAAAGCTGAAACGAAGAAAAAAGCTGGAAGGAAAAGAACGAACAATTTCAGTCGGCCACCAGCAGAAGGACATGATGTCAGCGTATCAGTATTATCCTTGTGCATGGACGCCTTGCACTAACGGTACATATACGCCTGGCTACAATCGGCCCTCTACAACTCAATACAGAAGCTACATTCTGAACGCAGGCAAGTCAAGTGCAAATAAAATTGGCGCCTGGATTGGCAAATAGCCCGCAATTTGCCAGAATCCTTCCACGAATGAACGGCCAATCAGACACAATCGCCGCAATTGCTACCGCGCCGGGAGCAGCTGGAATAGCCATCATCAGGATTTCCGGCCCGGAAAGTTTAGCGGTAGCTGACCGCATTTTTGGTTGCCGCGGGGATCCTCCTTCAAGACGGGCGGCTCGCTCTCTCGTGCACGGCAATATCAAAGCCAGCGATCAGATTGTGGATGACGTCATGCTTCTAATAATGCGTTCACCGCATAGTTATACACGTGAAGACGTCGTGGAAATTCAATGCCACGGTGGGCACATTTCCGCCCAACGCATTCTTGAAACGGTGTTGAATCAAGGAGTGCGCATGGCCGAGCCTGGAGAGTTTACCAAGCGAGCGTTCCTCAATGGACGCATAGACCTTGTTCAGGCAGAAGCGGTGCTTGATTTGATCCAGGCCCAATCGGAGCGCAGCGCTCAGGCCGCCATAGAGCAGCTTGAAGGGGCGCTAAGTTCTTCGTTTAACGAGATTTACGATAGAGCATTGCGAGCCTGTGCTGACCTCGAATCATCTCTTGATTTTTCTGAAGATGATGAGCCTCTTGAGCTAGTGCCTGGTGTTGTACGCGAATTGCAGGTCACCAAAAATATGATGAAGAGAATGATTCAGACATGGGAAGAGGGACACTTGTTAAGAGAGGGAGCGCTGGTTGTAATATCGGGCCGGCCAAACGTTGGTAAGTCTACACTGATGAACGCTCTGCTTGGTAAAGACCGGGCTATTGTGTCGCCGATTGCAGGGACTACTCGCGACACAATTGAAGAAACTGTCATCCTTAGGGGAATTCCAATCCGCCTTGTTGACACCGCTGGACTGCGCACCACAACATGCCCTATTGAAGATGATGGTGTGCGGCGCGCCATGCACCAGATGCAGATGGCCGATCTACACCTTCATATCTTGGATTCATCCAAGCCATTGACCAGCGAAGATTACGCGACACTCGGCGGCTTAGATAAATGCAGGACATTGGTTATCATAAACAAAACTGATTTAGGCAATGCAATTAGCCTCCAAGACCTAACACATAATCATGTAGTATATACGCAACTAATTACTGGTAAAGGTGTTAGCGATATTAGAGCTAACATAATTGATATGCTTGACATCTCTTCTAACGGCCCACCGCGAGCACTAATCTCAGAGCGCCACAGGCAAATTTTAACCAAATCAACTGATGAACTTGAAGCTACTATCGGTATTCTTTCTTCACGTCACCAGGATTCAATTATTCTTGCGACATCACAGTTGCGGCACTGTCTTAACGAAATGGGCCAGATAACTGGCAAGGTTTATCATGATGAATTGTTGAACTCTATCTTTTCTCGTTTCTGTATTGGCAAATAAATGCATAGAGCAAATACAACTCACTCAGTCTATGATGTAATTGTGGTCGGCGCAGGACATGCTGGCTGTGAGGCAGCATTGATCTCTGCCAGAATGGGAGCCAACACTGCTCTTATTACAATTAGCAAGGCAACATCTGCACTCATGTCATGTAATCCCTCCGTAGGTGGAATTGGAAAGTCTCACTTAGTTTGCGAAGTTGATTCACTGGGTGGTGAAATTGGACGAAATAGTGATTATAGTGGAATTCAATTCAGGACATTGAATACGCGTAAAGGACCGGCAGTTCAGTCTTATCGTGTCCAGTGCGATAGGAATGTATTTGCACTCAGAATGCAGGCAATTTTGAGCAATACAAACAACCTTACTATTATCGAAGCTGAAGTTACTGGCATTTGGTTACGCGGAGGACATCTTCATGGAGTTCATTTATTGAATGCTTATTCAATATCAGGCAAGGTCGTTATCATAGCTTGTGGCACTTTTCTTAATGGAGTTATCCACATTGGAGACAGCAGCTATTCTGCTGGTCGGCATCGTGAACTAGCATCAATTCATATGACCAAGTCATTGAGACGTTACGGATTCACTATACATAGATTCAAGACTGGAACACCTCCACGGATTAGAGAATCATCAATTAATTATGAGCGAATGGTAGTCCAGCAGGGGATAGAGCCACCAGGATTTCTCTCAATGGCAGCGCGTAGGGATCGAATAATTGGTTTGGCTGGTACCAGCCAATCAGATCTACAATGGCTAAAATGTATGTTCCATGTGGAACATTTTGTCAGCACTATGCGGCCGTGGACACCTGGAAGTAATCAGATGCCATGCCACTTGACACATACTACACAAGTGACTCACGATATTATTCGCAATAATCTTCACCAAAGCTCTTTATATGGTGGATATATCACAAGTACTGGCGTAAGATATTGCCCATCAATTGAAGATAAAATTGTAAAGTTTCCTGAACGCGACCAACACCATGTCTTTATCGAACCTGAAGGACGCAATTCGATCGAAGTATATCCTAATGGGCTATCTAACAGCTTGCCACAGCATGTTCAGATTGAATTGATCAAATCAATACCAGGGCTTGAAGATGCTGCAATCACAAATTACGGGTATGCTATTGAATATGATTACTGCGACCCTACCGAACTAACTCTATCTTTAGAGTCAAAAAAACTGGAGAATGTGTTCCTGGCTGGACAAATTAATGGAACAACTGGGTATGAAGAAGCGGCAGCTCAGGGTATTGTGGCAGGCATTAACGGCGTTATGAAAGCGCGAGGAGAAAAAGCAATTCGTTTGAAGCGCTCCGAATCATACATTGGCGTCCTTATTGACGACTTAACAACAAAGGGTGTAGATGAGCCATATCGGATGTTTACATCGCGGGCTGAACACAGACTACTGCTTCGTCAGGATAACGCTGGGATTAGAATGCTACGCATAGCGAAACAAGTCGGCGTCGTACCAAAACATGTAATCAGTATGATGGACGACTATATTAGACAAATTGAAGAAGAGAAAAATCGGCTACAATCAACTATGGCAAGCGGCACATTGCTTTTGCAGTACTTAGCGCGTCCGGATGTGACTTACGATCAGTTGCCATATGCAAGAAAGTTACCAGAGGAAGTGCGGCGGCAGGTTGAAATATACGCAAAGTACCACGGATACATCGAACGTGAAAACGACCTGGCGCTGAAGTTAAGAAATTCCGAATCTGATATGATACCTGACTGGGTAGACTATAACTCAATTAGAGCTCTTAGATACGAGGCGCGACAAAAACTTGACAGAATACGACCTGATAATTTTGGGCAGGCATCAAGAATCCCGGGAGTCAATCCCGCAGATATCGCAATTTTGGCTATCTGGATAAGGCGCGGAAAAGTTAAATAGCAATCATATATCATTGATTATAAAAGTGTTATGGTGTGTGCCATGAAATGGCAAACTCATAGTCGTATTATTCTTTTGTTTGTCGCAGGCGTCCTACAATCAGAGTGATAACGGGAATCAGTAAAAAGAAAATTGCGCTTGCACTGAAAAATACAGCGCGCAGGCCAAACATCCAGGCTATGGTACCGCTGACTAACGGCGCACTCATCCAACCTAACGCGCGAGCGGTTGTAGCCCACCCAAATATCATACCTCGAGAAGCTGCTGGCGTAGTTTTCGCGAGCCAGATCTGAAACACGGGATCAAGCCCTGCAGCACAAAAGGCGGCGCCAAACCGAGCGCCTAATAGCAGCCCAAAGTTTTGAGCGAAAGCAATCAGGATAAGCATTACCCCGCCCATCAACGCTGAAATCTTTGCTATTCTTGGCGGAGCAACCATATCGGCAAGTCGCCCTATGACAGGACCAGCTATGAAACCGGCAATACCTGTTATTGCCGATAGCAGGCCAGTCAAGAATGCCGCTCCTTTGAGTGAACCATGTATGTCTTGAACAAGGAGCGGCAGCCAGGCGAAGTCAAACTGCAATACAAACCCAATTATACCCACGACCGTCAGAATCGGCAGAGCCGGTCCCATCTTAGTCCATACCAGTTTGACGCGCTCTTCCAGCGACGGTTCGACCAGTTCTCCCACCGGCGGAACGAACTGCTCGCGTGTTCCCAGCAGCACCAGCAAGCTGGCTAACGCAAGGAAAGCGCTGCTGGCAATAAAGGCCAGCCGATAGCCAAGCCATTCGGCAAATATGCCGCCTATAAACGCGCCAATCATAGAGCCGGAATAGACAGCCGCGCTAAGCATGCCCAATGCCTGTCCACTCCGCCGTTGGGAGCTGTGCACCGACACAAAGATCTGGGCGGCGGCCATTGTCCCGGTCAAGGCCCCTTGCAGCAGGCGCAGGCCGACCAGCATTTGCACGTTGGGAACCACGCCCATCAGGGCGACCACTATCATTCCAGCAAGATTAGCCCGCAACAGCATGAGCCGCCGGCCATACCGGTCGCCAATAGCGCCCCAAATGGGCGCAAATATCGCCAGGGTCAGCGGTGTCGCCGCGGTAAACACCGCGACCCATTTCTTCAATTCGCTCTGGTCCGTGATGCCGAGTTCCTGGATGTAATACGGGGCGAACGGCATGGCGAAGGCAAAACCCAGCATGGACAGGAACTGCGACAAACCAACCATCGCCAAATTATTCTTCCACATAATCATCACATGTTTTCGCCATGGTCAGTGGCGCGGCGGTAATGACGAAGCAAGAACCAGCGGCTGGGCGGGCGCCCTAACTTCGCGAGACCCCAGCGAGCTGCCGCAACTGACGCACCGATAATCATATAGCTCAGCTTGGGGCAAGACCAATAAGAGGCGCTCGCGCACCGGCTGGAGCTTGCGACACTCCGGGCAATATAATTCCGTTGCGCGCAACTGTTCAAATTGCTTTTTGGCTCGCATGGCACAAACCGCGTAGTTGCTTGTATCAGGGCATGGCTTTATTTAGAATGCTGGCCAACGTTGTCAACTTAAAAAGGAGTATTGTTGAACGTATGCCTTGATATTCAAGCCGCCGTTGCCCAACGGGCCGGGGTTGGACGCTATACCCGCGCATTGGTCGAACACCTCGGCAAAGGACGCGACTCCGACCAGCTCCGGCTGTTCTACTTCGATTTCCAGCGGCGGGGTCTGACGTTTGTTACGCCAAACCTGGAGCAGCGAGCGGTCCGTTGGTGCCCGGGCCGGCTCGTCCAGAAATGCTGGAAGACGTTGCGCTGGCCGCCTTTCGATTGGCTGGCTGGGCGCGCCGACGTTTATCACTTTCCTAACTTCATCATTCCGCCGCTTACCGCCGGCCGCACGGTAGTAACCGTCCATGATGTCAGTTTTCTGCGGTTCCCGAACCTCGCGGAAACCAGAAACCTTGCTTACCTTAAAGCCCGCATCGCCGCCACGGTCAGGCGCGCGGACGCCATCATTACCGATTCGCGCTTCAGCGCCGGGGAGATCATCGAACTGTTGCGGGCCGACCCTGGCCGGGTGTTTGCCATCCATTTGGGCGTGGCTGATCATATGCATCCTTCCGACGCAGCCGCCGTGGCGGTTATGCGCCAAAGATATGGCTTAAAGCGTCCTTACCTGCTGACGGTCGGCACGCTCGAACCGCGCAAGAACACGACCTTCCTGGCAAGCATTTTTGAAGCCATGCAGGCGTTCGACGGCGACTTGGTGATCGCCGGCATGCGCGGCTGGAAATACCAGCCTATCCTGCAGCGCTTGCGCTCCTCGCCGCGCGCCGGAGCCATTCGCTATCTTGAATATGTCAGCGACGAAGAATTAACCGCTTTATATGCCGGGGCCGAATTGTTTCTCTTTCCATCGCTCTATGAAGGATTTGGGTTTCCGCCGCTGGAGGCCATGCTCTGCGGAACTCCGGTGCTGGCTTCAGCCGCCGGCTCGCTTCCGGAAGTACTGGGGGAAAGCGCCCGGCTGATTCCAGAATTCGACGCCGAGCACTGGGCCCAGGAGGCGCTCGGCCTGCTGAACGACGACGCCCGGCGGCGCGCAATGGTTGCAAAAGGACGCGTCTGGGCCCAGCGCTACACCTGGGCTGAAACCGCCCGTCAAACCTGGACAATTTACCGGAAAGTGGCCGCATGAAGATCAGCATTGATGCTCGCTGGATTTTTAAGGAACTCTCGGGGATCGGTTCCTATACCCGCGAATTACTCCGGCATCTGGCCCGCCTGGATAGCGCGCATACCTTCGTCATTTATTTCAGCGACCCGGCTTTGCGCGAGCGCACCATCGCGGAAACCGAGCTGGACCGCGCACCCAATTTTACAACGAGTCTCCTGCCTTTTGGTTTGTTTTCCATCCACAACCAGATGCACTTGCCCCGTTTGCTGACCGAAGCCGCCTTGGACGTTTTCCATTCGCCGAATTACATGATTCCCCTGCGGGCTTTTCCCCGCGGGCAACCGGGGCGCATCCGCTGCGTGACGACCATCCACGACTTGATCCCCTTGATGTTCCCGGCCTCTACGCCGCGCGCCTGGAAGCGACGCTTCTTCTGGCTTTATCGCTGGCTCATGCACGAGGTGGCCGCGCGCTCCAGCCTGATCTTGACCGACAGTCAATCAGCGCGCAACGACGTCCTCCGTTATCTGAAGCCGCCGCCGCAGCGGGTGCGGGCCATTCCGCTGGGCGTTCTGCCGAAGTTTCAACCAGTCCCGCGGGATGATGGAGCGCCAGGCGCCCGTACGAAGCGAACCATTCTCTGGGTCGGCCGGGCCGATCCCTACAAAAACCTGGTGGGCTTGATCGAAGCCTTTGCCGCTCTGCGCCGGCAATATCAACTGGCGGTGGAACTGCGCCTGGCGGGGTCTCCCGACCGCCGCTACCCGGAAGCGCGGCGCCTGGCGGAGCGTCTCGGAATTTTGGACGCGGTAAAATTCCTGGGCTACCTGCCGGATGATCGCCTGGTATACGAGTATCAGCACGCTGATTTATTTGTGCAACCATCGTGGTATGAAGGGTTTGGCCTGCCGGTGCTGGAAGCTTTTGCCTGTGGTGTGCCGGTCATCTGCAGTAACAAGGGCGCGCTGCCCGAGGTGGCCGGCGGCGCGGCGCTGACGGTTCAGCCCCAGGACACGCTTGGCCTCACCGAAGCCATGCGAAGAGTGCTGACCGATTATCGCTTGGCGCGCGACCTGGCTGAACGCGGAGTGCAACAGGCGCAAAAATACACCTGGGAAGCCACCGCGCGCCAGACGCTGGCAGCTTATGAACACGTGGCGGGATTAACATGAGAATCAGGGTTCTTTCTTAAAAAGTGTGATCCATGACTCATGTAGCCGCGGCGTTGACGCCGCGGCCGCCGGAGGAATCCACAAACCAAAATATCTTAAGAACCAGAAAGTATTACCCCAAAAACACATTTCCGCGTTTCGCTGACAACTCTCAGGAGGTTATGACCACTTTATCCGGACAGTCCAATCCGTCGTCCGTCGTCTGTCATCCGTCATCCGCTCGGTGGCAGGTCATCCTCGCCCACGACTGGTTAACCGGCATGCGCGGCGGCGAACGCGTGCTGGAAGTCCTGTGCCGCCTGTTTCCCCGGGCGCCGCTCTACACCTTGCTCCACAATCCGGAGGCCATCTCCGCCGACATCAACGCCCATAAAGTGACAACTTCCTGGCTCCAGTATGTGCCGTTTATCCGCAAGAACTACCGCTATTTCCTGCCATTCTTCCCCGGCGCCATCGAGCGTCTGCGAGCCGCGAGCGCGGACTTGCTGATCAGCACGAGCCACTGCGTAGCTAAAGGCCTGCCTCCGCCGCCCGGCGCCCGGCACCTGTGTTATTGCTTCACCCCCATGCGCTATGCCTGGGGATTCTATGAAGAATATTTCGGCCGCAATCCGCTTAAAAAAAAGGCGCTGCAGCCGTTCTTGAATCGGTTGCGTGATTGGGACCGCCGGACAAACGACCGCGTGGACCTTTTTGTGGCCTTGAGCCGCCACGTGCAACGCCGCATTCGGTCATTTTATGGACGCGATGCCGACGTGGTCTATCCGCCGGTCAACTTATCGTTCTGGACGCCCGCTCCGGAAGCGGCCGATAATGCTCAACGCTCTGACGGCGCTTACGATCTGATTGTCTCCGCCCTCGCGCCGTACAAAAAAATTGATCTGGCCGTTCGCGCTTACAACCGCCTGGGATTCCCGCTGAAAATTGTCGGCGCCGGTACGGAATATCAACGCCTGCGCCGGATAGCGCGCGAGCACATTCAGTTCCTGGGACGGTTGGATGATGAGCAGATCCGCAATCTTTACCGCTATTGCCGGGCGCTGGTTTTTCCCGGCGAGGAAGATTTCGGCATCGTGCCGGTCGAAGTCCAGGCTTGCGGTCGGCCGGTGGTGGCCTTTGGTTACGGCGGCGCATTGGAAACAGTCGTGGACGGCCAAACCGGCGTTTTTTTCCAGACCCAGACTGAAGGAGATTTGCTGGAGGCGGTCGAACAGGCCGCCGCAACCCGCTGGAATCCCGCGACTATCCGGGCCAACGCCATGCGTTTCAGCGAAGAAAACTTTATCAGCGGCTTGACCGCGAGCATTGCCCGGTGCATGGGGACCTGATGGCAACACCGCACCGTTCGGTCCCGCAAACCCCCAGCCTTTAAAAAACCTGTTGACACCGCGCCTGCTGTAATATATTTTCTTACAGCAAAGGGAGGGAAATATGCGAAGCACCATCACCATTAGCCTGCCGGACCCGATCCGTAAGGAACTCGACCGGATGTCACGGAACGAAGGCGTCTCGCGCAGTGACATTGTGCGTGAGTCCATCCGGGATCTTCTGTTTGTGCGAAAATTCCGCGGTCTCCGCAAGACGATGGTCGCCAAGGCATCCCGGCGTGGCGTTTCCACGGATCAGGATGTCTTTGACAAGGTGTCATGAGAATCGTGCTGGACACGAACGTCCTCATTGCCGCGTTCATTGCGCATGGAACCTGCAACGAGCTGCTCGAACACTGCGCCCTTCGACACGTCGTTGTCCTGTCCAATTTCATTCTCGACGAACTGCGGACTGTGCTTTCGGAAAAGTTTGGTTTCAACGCAGCCGAATGCAGAGAAGTCCTCGCTCTGTTGCGGAGTCACTGCGTCTTCGTGCAACCAGTTTGGTTGAAGAGTCCCGGCTGTTCGGATCCGGATGACGATGTAATCATTGGCACCGCCGTTGCCGGAAATTGCGACTGCCTCGTCACAGGGGACAAAGCCCTTCAGAAACTCAAGGCCTACGGCCGGACAGTCATCGTTTCTCCAGGGGACTTCTGGAAATTCGAGGAAGGGAAGGCCAAACATTGAAAGGGTTTGCCATCTTCTCATGCAATACCGCAACTTCTATTCATTCGCGCCTGGCCTGACGCCCGCGGTGCGCTTCCTGCTGATCGGGACAGTGGGGGCCTTCTTCGTGCAGGCCGTGGCCGATCATTTAGCCGACGGCGTTTTTACCGCTACTTTCGCCTTGAGTCTCGCCGGCTTGCGCCACCTGGAACTCTGGCAACCGGCAACTTACCTGTTTCTCCACGGCAGCCTCTGGCACCTGATCCTGAATATGCTGGGCTTGTTTTTCTTTGGACCCGATACCGAACGAACCATCGGCACGCGGCGGTTTCTGACGCTCTATTTTGTCTGCGGAATTATGGCCGGGTTGGGCTGGGTCTTTATCAGCGGCACGCCGCTAAGTTACTGCGTGGGCGCTTCCGGCGCAATTTTCGGCGTGCTGGGAGCGTTCGCCGCATTGTTTCCGGAGCGGCCGGTAACCCTGCTGGTCTTTTTTGTCGTGCCGGTGACCATGCGCGCGCGAACCCTGGCGCTGGCCCTGGGCCTGATCAGTCTGCTCTCCCTCATCAGTCAGCGTGGCCAGATTGCTTACGCCGCCCACCTGGTTGGCGGAATTGTGGGCTACCTTTATGGCCTGACCGAAGCCGGCGCAGGACGAACTCCCGCGAACTTTCTTAATCCGCGCCAATGGTGGAATGATCTGCGCTGGCGCTGGCAGCGGCGCAAATTCAAGGTCTTAAACACGCCCGGCGACTATTTGGAAAATGACGTCGTGGAGCCGCCTTTGCCCGAGGAAGTGGATGAAGTGCTGGCTAAAATATCCAAGTGGGGCCTAAGCCGGCTGAGCCGCCGCGACCGCGAAATCCTGGATCGCGCCAGCCGGAGAAGATAAGCGCAAAAGATGACTGCTCAGGTCTTTAAGAAATGAAAATACGAAACACACGAAAGGCGCGAAAATGGGAATGGGAATTGCATTCAAATTTCGTGTATTTTACGCATTTCGTAGTTTATTGTTTTCTCAGATAGCTGAACAGTTACTGCAAAAGAAACAAGACAAAGCAATGATCGCAGGCTATTGGAAAATAAGGCCGAAGGCAGCGGCGGCAGTCGCCGGCCTCATTCTTGGCGCCCTGGCACTGGCGGGGGCCCAGGACCCTGCCGCCACTGGCACTGCCGCGGCAGCGGCCCTTGAGCGCCCACCGCCTTCAACCATTACCATGGATAAAACTAAGGAGCCGAAAATGAAAATCAACGAGCACCGCAGCGGCGCCTGGACACCGGATCTGACCGAAGAAGAAAAGGCCACGCTTTTCAGCATCGCCAAAGATACTTTGGCCTGGTGCGTGAGCAAAGCGGATAGCGGGGAAAAAGAGCCTTTTGCCATCGAAGGCTACGCCCTCACGCCCAAACTGAAAACACCCCTGCACACCTTTGTAACTCTCAAGACCAGGGGCGACCTGCGCGGCTGCATCGGCTCGCTGCCGCCCGCCGCAGCATTGCCCTTGTATCGCTCCGTGCATCAAAATGCCATCAGCGCGGCGCTGCACGACTATCGTTTCAGTCCGGTCCAGCCGGCGGAACTGGCAACAATCGCGGTGGATGTTTCCATCCTGAGTCCCGTTAAAACCATCCCGAACCTGGAGGCCTTCAAGCTGGGCAAGCATGGAATTATTCTGAGCAAGGGCGCCTCCCGTGCGGTGTTCCTGCCGGAAGTGGCTACCGAACAGGGCTGGACCAAAGAGGAAACGCTTGCCCATCTCAGCCGGAAGGCCGGGCTTGCGGCCGATGCCTGGCACCGCGACGCCCAATTCCAGGTATTCGAAAGCGTCGTTCTCTCGCTGGGCAAATAAGCTGATGAAGTCTGGCAGCGCGCTATCAAACAACCGATTATTGCGCCGCAGTTTCACCTTGAACGGCGCACAAGATTAAAGACCCCAATGGGGTCGAACACTCGTCCTGCGAAGCCTCCTTGGCGAAGCAGGATCATAGCCCCGCCCGCAACGCTGGCGCGTAGCGGCTGTGGGCTGGGCCAGCGAGCCTTGTCCGCCGAAGGAGGAATCGCTGGGTTGAGGAAACATCCGAACCAAGGAACACGCGCTCAAGAAATAAATGCTTGCCATCCGGCCGGCTGGAGTTAACAATGCCGGCTTGCTTGCCAGGAGATTAAGCCTATGCCGAAGATGAAGACCAAAAAAGCGCTGCGCAAACGGTTCCGCAAGACGGCTACCGGCAAACTGATCCATCTGGGCGCCGGGCGCGGCCACTTGATGACCACGAAGAGCCGCAAGCGCAAGCGCAATGCCCGCGGCAAAAGCGTGCTGGCTTTGATGGAACAGAAAAAACTCGTCAATTTGTTTTAAGGCCGGAAGCGAAGGAGAAACCATCTTATGCCGAGAGCTACCAATGCGCCCGCCTCGCGCCGCCGGCGCCGCCGCCGCCTTGAGCGGGCCAAGGGATTTTACGGCGCGCGCAGTAAATTGTTCCGCCAGGCCACGGAAGCCGTGGACCGCGCCATGCGCCTGGCCACGATCCACCGCAAACTCAAGAAACGCGAGTATCGCCAGCTGTGGATCGCGCGCGTCAACGCGGCCTGCCGCCTGAATGGCATCACCTACAGCCGCCTGATCGAGGGCTTAACCAAGGCCCACGTGCAGCTTAACCGCAAAATGCTTTCGGAAATCGCCATCGCCGACCCGGCCGGCTTTGCCACCATCATCGGCGAAGCTAAGTGCTCAAAGGCATAAATCCGATAAAGGCGGGCTTGTGACCGCCGCGTCACTCCGCGAAGCGTTTCGCAAGCGGCGTGGCAACCCAAACAAGACAAGTCTTCCACCGAAGGCGGATCCGCCTATGGAGGACACCACTTAGACCCATGCTTCGCAAAAGCGCTTCGCAGGGCAAGCACGGAGGCACTGCGCAAGAGGTTCTCCTCACGTATTCTCTTCCAACCAATCGTTGCGCGCATTTGCGCAGGGCGCTACGCCCTACGCCAAATGCGCGCAACACTCTTGTGGGGAGATAGAAGAGACCAGGGAGACGCAGTCATCTCTGTCTCTGTGCCTCCGTGGTGAATTCTATCTTGCTTTAGGTGGTAATTCAAGGGACTCCACTCTTTTCGCATGAGAGAAAAACTGCTTAAAGCATTCGAAAAGACGCGCGCCAGCGTTACTGCGGAAACCGGCGGTATTGCCATTCAGCCGGCCACCTTCAAAAACTATTATCTGCCATTGATCCGCCACTACCTCGCCGACAGGGAAAAGAAGCAGGAGCGCCCCTATGTGATCGGCATCCAGGGCTGCCAGGGGGTGGGTAAAAGCACGCTCACCACCCTCATCAAATACGTGTTGCGGGACCTTGACTACAAGACCGAAGGTTTCTCGATTGATGATTTTTATCTCTCCTGGCCGGCGCGGCAGGAGCTCTCAAGAAAGTACGCGGGCAATGCCTTTTACCAGATCAGCCGAGGAATGCCGGGCACGCACCGCTACAAAGCGCTGATCGCTTTACTGGAAAAGGCGAAGCGCGGGGAACCTTTCGATATCCCGGTATTTGACAAGTCATTGCATGACGGCAAAGGCGATGTTACCGATAACGTGGTTCCGGTGCGGGAGCACCAGGATTTCCTTATCCTCGAAGGCTGGTGCGTGGACATACCCCATGTGCAGCCCGCTGCATTTCCGGCCATCATGGCGCGAAACGAATATGTAGACGCGCTTTTCCGAGAAGTGGATCCGCAATGCAGCGCTTACAAGGTTGTGCTGGGGTATATCGCCGCCTACCGACGCATCCGGGAGCTGCTCGACAACAAAACCGTTATGCTGGGAAAGGACATCCGGTGGGTGGAGGCCTGGCGCGTGGAGCAGGAAGAGCGCATGGTCACCAGCAAGGGCAGCGGCATGAGCCGGGAGGAAGTTCGGGCATTTGTCAAACCCTATATTCCGTTCACCTGGCTCTATTATGACCAGATCTTAAGGAATGTCGGGGACATTGCCTGCCTGCTGGAGATCGGTTGGGAGCATTTACCGGAAGGGATGCGCATTTTGGGCAAAGCCGCCCGGGCATAGCTGTAGGGCGGGCATTCCCCGATAAATCGGGAATGCCCGCCGCGCATCTTGGGCTCTAATCCGGCGGGCAGATCCGCGCCAAACGCGGACATGCCCGCCCTACAAAAGCAGGGCCTTCAATGCCCGGTAATCGGTTTTGCCGGTTCCCAGCGTGGGAATGGCTTCCAGCGCACGTACGGCGCGGATATGATGCAAGGGCGAAAGACCCGCGGCGCGGATGACGCCATTGGCCGCTTCGCGCGTAATGGGCTGGACCGTGAACAAAACAAGCTCGGGCGCCGCCTCCGAAGGCGTTGCCTCAACCGCCAGCACGGGACCTTCCGCGGCCGGGTCGCCAAAATGCTGCTGCAGAACTTCCTCAATAGCCGGCAAGGATACCATTTCGCCGCCTAATTTGACGAACCGTTTGAGCCGTCCGGCGAACGTCAGCACGCCCTCCGCATCTTCCGTTACCAGGTCGCCGGTGCGATACCAGAAAGCTCCTTCCAGCTCAACAAACGGCGATGGGCCTTCATAGTTCAGGTAACCGCCGAATACCGAAGCCCCGCGCAAAAGCAGCATTCCGGCTTGACCGACCCTCACCCGCTGGAGTGTTTCGGGATGCACGATCGTCCGCCGCAAGGAGGGCAATACTTTTCCGATAGTCCCAGGCTGGGGCGCGTGTTCGTCCGCGAGCGAAACTACGGGCGAACATTCGGTAATGCCATAGCCTTCCAGCAGAACCGCTCCCGGCGCCTTTTGCGCCGCCGCCGCGCGCGCCGCTTCTGGACACTTTTCCGCGCCGGAAATAATCAGGCGCAGTGGTCTAAGCGCATTACTGTCCGCCGCGCGCAGAATGCCGTTCAGGAATGTGGGCGTCCCCGCCAGCAAGGTCACCCGATACTCTTCGATCAGGCGCGCCAGCAGGGCGCCTTCCATGGGCGCTGGATGATAAACCGTGGGAATTCCGGCACACAGCGGAAACACCATCGTCACCGTGATGCCGAACGAATGAAACGGCGGCAGGATGCCCAGGAAACGGTCGTCCGCCCGAAACTCCATCACGCGCAGAACATCGCGGATATTGGCCAGCAGGTTCTCATGCGTGAGCGGCACGGCCTTGGGCAGACTTTCCGAGCCGCTGGTGAACAGCACGACGGCCGTTTCTGGAACTTGGGCCTCCGCGAGCGCGGCCCAACTCATCCGGCTGCGCAGCGCGGCCAGCAGTTTGGCTCCCCAGGAAAAAGTCTGCCGCCAGGATTCAAGGTAAAGGAAGTGTTTTTCCAGCAGGTCGAAGGCCTGGCCCTGCTGATTAAGTCTCTGCACGAGGGCCTTGGCGGTCAGGATCTGGCGCACGCCCAGTAATTGCAAGGCGTGTTTTAGCGCTCGCAGGCCCAGCGTCCAATTGATCATTACCGGAATCTTGCCGGCAAAGAGCGCGGCGAAATACAGGATAGCCGCTCCCGCGGAAGCAGGAAGCATTATCCCCAAGTAACGGCCTTCAAGTCGTTCGATTTCCGGCTTCAAAACGAGGATGGCGGCAATCATATCGCGATAGGTTTTGCCGCCGCCGGCTTGATCGGCCACCGCCACCCGGTCTGGGCCGCGCCGGGCTTGGGCCAGGAACACTTTCGTGAGCGTCTTCCCTTCGGGGACCATAATCGGCAATTTCCGCGTTTTGAGCCAACTCGGTGGAAGAGGTTTCAACTCCGGCACCCCGGTTGCCACTAATTGGCCACAGGCCGCGCGCAGGACATCGGCCACGCTGAGCATACTCTCCTCGGCGGCGCTGAAGCCGAATTCTTTTTCCACCCAGAGCGCCAATTCCACCCGCGCCAGGCTGTCAAGGCCCAGATCACCCGCAAGAGTTTCTTCCAGGCGCAGGCTCTGCTTGCCGGAAAGTTCCTGGAGATGCTCTCGCACGATGGCCTCCGTAGCCGGAGGAATTGTTGCGATGGCCTCGGTAGCTGGCGGCGCCGGCTCCGGCCTTGTGCGCACTTTGCCGCGTTCCCAGAACGTATAAGGCACATACGTATTCGGTCCCACCTCGCGGTTGTAAAATGCTTCCAGGTAACGGTTAAGGGTCGTCCGGTCCGCCGCGCGGGGCAGGTCGGAGGGCTCGGCCAACTCGATGGCAACCTGACGGCGCGGGCTAAAGAAAATGCCGTTGGCCAGGATGGCCAACAATCCTTGCCTGAGCGCGCGGCCGATGCGCGGGGCGCCCCCGGAGTAGGCGAAGCTGAAGCTACTGCCCCAAAGCCCCTTGGTGCGGATCAGAACGACGCGCACCTCCGGGATATTCCGGAGAATAAACTCAACGGCGCTATTGCCCCCCAGTTCCTCGCGGCCTTGCCGGTAAATACGCCCCGCCGGATAAAGCAATAGATTCTCGCCCCGCTTGATACCTTGCACACAATTCCCCAGGACGCGCTCAACATCGGCCCGGCAAGCTTCGCCGTACTTGAGCGGGTCGAGAATCTCGCGCACGCCGAGGCGCGGGGCCAGGGAGCGCAGAACCGGCCGGTTCATCTGATCCTTGTCCGCCAGCGCGCTGACCCGGAAGTACCGTGACAATTCCGACCAGATGATAAAGGGATCAATCAGCGCGGGATGGTTCGGTAGAAATAAAATGCCCCGGCGTCCTTGCGCGGCAATTTGCTCCAAACCTTCCACCCGGATGGCATAGCGCAAGCGCAACAAGCCACGGACCAGGGCGCTGAGCAGGCGAATAAGCATATTGACCACTCCAAACTAAGCTGCCAAAGGCGGCAACTGTTTCATGTAGCCGCGGCGGTGACGCCGTGGCCTGCCCGCCCGCCTACATCGCTGGACGAAGTCCTGCGGGCAGGCAGTGCTACAGCGTTGCAGGCGGGCCGCCGGAAGAATCCACGCCCTCATGGGCGCGGCTACCCGGATATAGACGTTATGTATCAATTTACAAGTCACTGGCCGCAGACTGTGGACTGGACAAATCCTTCAGCCCACAGCCGACAATCCACAGTCCGTTTTTCGATATTTCAGGAATAACCCCAAAACATTAGCATCCCATAGAAAATGAAAAAGCTGGAATGATCCAACCGTCATGAAATAATGACGGCAAAGGATGAAAGGAGGGATCATTCCAGCGATGAAAAAATACACGATGTTTAAGCAGGTTTGCAATCTTATTCCG
>JACPGM010000151.1 GCA_016188985.1 Lentisphaerota bacterium
ACCGGTTCCGACTGGTGCGGCTGGTGTATCAAGCTGGACAAGGAAGTGTTTTCCAAAAATGAATTCAAGGTCTTTGCCAAGGACCACCTGGTGTTATTTGTGGCAGATTTTCCAAGCAGGAAGAAACTTCCTGCCGCGACCCGTGCGCAGAACGAACAACTGGCGCAAACCTACGGGATTGAAGGATATCCTACCGTATTGCTCCTGGATGCAGCCGGCGAGGTCATTGCCCGGACCGGCTATCAGTCGGGCGGAGCAGCAGCTTACGTGAAACACTTGAAGGAATTGCTGAAACAGAAGCCTGAAAAGAAATAAGCCCTTGAGTCATTGATTCCTTGACATAAGGTAGGGTCCGTTCGCCGAACGGACCGCGGCGGTTTCGTCGAAACCGCCCTACCCAGCGCATCATAGATGTCTTGTTGCGCAACAAAACAAATGTGGTTCATTCTGAGAAAGTGTGGTTCCATGTCTTCTTATGCAATTTACACCTTTGGTCTGTCATTCCCGCGCAAGCGGGAATCCAGATCAGGCTCTCTACTACTCCTGGATTCCCGATTAGATCGGGAATGACGTACTGAATAAACTTGCCCACAAACAAAATCCGACAGTTATAGTTACAACCACACTTTTCAAGACAGACCTACAAATGTAAAGAAGCGTTTGACTCACTTCACTGGTGGGCTATGATGGGCAAGCATATTCGTTTGGAGCGGATTCTTAACCGGGATACCAAGCGCACCGTTATCGTGCCCATGGATCACGGTGTGACCATCGGTCCCATCCCGGGCATCGAGAACATGCGCGACATGGTTAACGCGGCGGCCGAAGGCGGCGCCAACGCCGTGCTCGGCCATTTGGGCTTGCCGCTCCACGGCCACCGGCGGCACGGCAAGGATATCGGGCTTATCCTGCACCTTTCCGGCAGCACCGTCTGGAGTCCTGATCCCAACGCCAAGGTGCTGGTCAATACCGTGGAAAACGCCGTAAAGTTCGGGGCCGATGGCGTCAGCGTGCACGTGAATATCGGCGCGGTAAATGAAGCCGAGATGCTCAGGGATTTCGGCGAAGTGGCCGTAAAGTGCATCGAATGGGGCCTGCCGCTCCTGGCCATGATGTACACCCGCGGCACGAAATTCAAATCGGAATCCGATCCCGCTGGCGTCCGGCATGCCGCCCGCATTGCCGCCGAGCTCGGCGCCGACATCGTGAAAGTGAATTACACCGGCTCGCCGAAAACATTTGCCCCGGTAGTAGCCGGCTGTCCGATTCCCGTGGTCATTGCCGGCGGCGAAAAGTTGGCCGATGAGCGTCAACTATTTCGCATGATCCGTGAGGCGCTGGACGTTGGCGCCGCTGGCGTGGCCGTGGGCCGTAACGCCTTTGGCCATGCTGCTCCCGTGGCCATGATCCAGGCCATTTGCGCCCTGGTTCATCAGAACGCTTCGATCAACGATGCCGTCCGCTTGCTGCGCCGCTGACCCGGCGGCTAATGGCCAGCGTCTCAATTAGTTGCCCCGGATCAAGCCGGAACTTGGCGCCCCGGCCCTCGTAAAACCTGTGTGCGGCAATCAAGTGAATATTGAGATTGCTGAAGGTAATCTCTAATCCCCGCGCCAGGTTCCGAACCGTGGTGTTGACTTTGGCCACCGCGCCTTCATCACCGAACGGGCATGCCAGGTAGCCGCGCTCGGCTTCCACCTTGACCGCGAAATGCGGAGGCACCGCCACAACCTCGCCCTGTCCCGACCAGCCGGCTTGACGCAAGGCCAGCATACGCTGAGCAATGCGAGCGTGGTTCAGACCACGCCGCCGCACAATGGCCGCATCCGCGCGCAGAATTTCCGCCAGACTGCGTTTATCCGATCCCAGGAATGCCCGACGGGTGGCCGGGTCATTTTGGAGAGTTTTCTCAATAGTAGCCAGGGAATCCGCTTTTTTCATACCTCACCTCGGTTTCATGCATTAAGAATTTTAGATCTTTTATAGCCGCGCCACGCAAGAGCACGGACGGCGCGAACGGAGCCGCGCCCTCCCCGCGGATGCATCATATGGAGGGCGGACCTCCGTGTCCGCCGCACTACTTGAGGGGCGCGTTTTCCGAAGCGTCGGCCTTCGTCCGACGGCTACAGTAACAATTGTCCTCGATCGCGCTTCGCGCATCGGTGTCTTCCCAATTCAGCGCTTGAGTCCAACTCAAGCAAACGCATCGTAAAAGATGCGGTCGTCATTGACGCCTTTTTCATGAAGCACCTTGATACACGCCGCAATCATGGCCGGGCTGCCGCAGAGATATGCTTCGCCGTCAAAGCGCTCTGCCAGGTGGCGCGCCAGGACATCCGAAATGAGCCCAATCTCGCCGTGCCACTCGTCCGCGGGCAAGGGAGCGGAAAGCGCGGGGATAAATTGGAAATCCGGTAAGGTTTGCTCAAGCGTCTGCAGCTCACCGAGCAACAGCAGGTCGCGGCGCGCGCGCGCCCCGTAGAAATAGTGCACGCGGCGGCGGACCTGGCGGTCGCGCATGTCCAGGAGTATTGCGCGCATGGGCGCCATGCCCGAGCCGCCGGCCACCAAGACGGCCGCCCGATTGCCCGGCCGCAGATAGAAGTCGCCATAGGGACCGCTGAAGACGACCGCCGCATGCAGTTTCAGATGCTTGAAAACATAAGTCGAACCGATGCCGTTCAGGACCTGTTTGACTTCCAGTTCCAGCACGCCGGGTTGCGAAGGCGGCGAGGCGATGGAATAGGCGCGGTAAGTGAGCCGTCCTCCGGCATAAGGCGGAATGCGGAACTGAATATATTGTCCGGCCTTGAAATCCATAGTTGCCGGGGAACTGAGCTTGAGGGTGATCCCGCGGATGTCCGGCGTCAATTCCCGCAGGGCGACAACTTCGGCTTTGTATTCACGCGCGTAGAAAAAATGTTCCGGGATGGTCAACCTGAGATCGCGTTCCACTTGCACCTGACAGGCCAGACGCTGGCCGGCCCGGCGCTCGGCCTTGCTAAGAAGAGCTTCCTCGCGCTCAGTAATTGCGCCGGCGCCGGAGAGCACCTGAATGCGGCACAGCCCGCACAGTCCGTGCCCGCCGCAGGCGGAAGGAATAAAGATATTACGCTCCTGCAATGCGGCCAGCAAGGATTGCCCGGTTGGCGCGCTGAAAGCTGCCCGGTCGTTGACGGTGATCCGGGCGCTGGTCTTGATTGATTCCGGCATCGGTGGTTCTTGAGCCTACGTGGGTCGGCGTGCGCCCAAAACGATGCGTGTGCGGCCTGGGCGGCGCCAGGTTATTTTCCGGCATTGTCCAGGTCCAGGAGCGTATTGAGAAACCTGCTCCGGCCCGGCAGCCGCCACCAGTCAGGCGTCTTCGTTTTCGCGGCGTCACTCACGGGACTCTTTGACAAGAAGCGTATTTCCATATCCGCCAATTCACGCGCCCAATTCAGATACATGCGGTTGCCCGTGGTTTGCCGCAAAGCAAGCAGGCACCGGATATAATCGGTGGTTGCCGTAAAACACCACTGACCTTCGGCGTTCAAGGCGCCGGTGCGCGATCGGGCGGCTTTCATTATTTCCACGGCAAGATCGGCCGCCCGTTCCGTCAGAAAAGCGTCGCCGGTCATCTTTGCGCCTTGCGCAATGTCACAAGGTATACTTCCTCTCGTCATCCAAGAGAAGGCGGCGGCGTTGTAGAAACTCACGCCCGGAAAGACGCCAACTTTGTGTACCTTGGGATCCCGTTGCAAAGCCGCGGCTTTCTCGGCCGGACTGCGAAAGGCGTAGAAGGTTTCGTTCGTATATTTGCCGCCTTCGAGTTTCAGCCACTCCGGAAAGATTTTGCGATCAGGGTCGTAACCGTGTTTGGCGATCCCGCGCAGGCTTTTCAGCCCTAAATCCCGAAGATGCTTGCGCAAGCCGGCCGTTGCGTCCCGTTCCCCCAGCAGGTCAGCCGTCTCAAGAAACATAATGGCTACCTGCGCGTCCCAGGTGTTGGCGTAAGGCACGGGCGATTGTTGCGGATCGTCCGGAACAATTGCGCCGATAAAATGCGGCAACAAGCCGGTCTGCGGATGCTGAAGTTGCACCCATTTCTCCGCCATCTGTTGCGCCCAGCCCAAGGCCTCAGCGTTGAGCGTATGGATATAATCCATAACCCAGTAGTGGATCATCATTGCGGCTGTATAGACAAACCCCACGTGCCTGGGGTTGAATGGCTGCACGTGCCGCCGTTCGGAATCATCGAAGCCGTAGGGCACATAACGATTGAAGTCCATGCTGGTCGGACGGGTAATGAGCCCGAAGTACGTCGCTTTGCAAAAACGCGCCATTTGACCGGGCGCGGCGGCCCAGAGCTCGTCCCAAGGCAATCCGGCTATCGGTTTGAAGTGGGGTGTATCGGAAAGCACGCTTCCGGTAACATCCATTTTTACCACATCGAACTTGGACATCTGGCCGTCGAATATAAGACCCGACTTGGCGTCAAACCCGTGACGCGCGAACGCCGCTTTCATTTCTTCAACCATCCGGCCAAAATCGGGATTCCCGGTCAGCAACGCAAGTTGCTTGAGCAGCGGCCAGGCATCAAAATCAACGAGCGTAGCGTTTTCTTGAAGCTCGACGGCCCGAATATCGTAAAGTTCATAGTGGTCCTTGTCCCATATTCCAACCGAAGTCCAGGCGCGCGACGGGGTGGGAACCATGGTGACGAATAGCGTCCCATCTTCCTTTCCACCCAGAGGCGCTGACTGTTTCTTAAGCAGGATTGCAACCGTTTGCTCAACGAATGGCAAGTAACGCGTGAGCGAATTTGTCATATTAACCGCCTTTCCCTGCTGGGCGGCGTCCGACGCTGTGCCACCGCCGCCTACATACGCGAACGCGCAAAGAAGTCCCATCATCAACATTCGCGGCGCTTTTGCAACCATGGGTTTCTCCAATCAGCGCGGAAGCGCTTGCATTGATATCTTTACCGTATTTTCCGGCGCGATGGTCTGCACAACCAGACAAACGTGCCGTGAATAGGCCGCTACATCGTCGTCCCATACAATTGCCTTCAAGGTATGGTCGGGCAGGTCGGTCCGCGAAACAACAATGGGCGCCGAGGCTTCCAGGGTAATCAACGCCGCGGGCCATTCCGCCGTCCAACGCGCGCCGGTGCCGCTGAGGTTCACGTCTCCGGACGTCCCCAGATGCCAGCGGAAGAGTAGCGTGTCACGCCTGTCATTGGCAAGAATCACCACATCCTCAACGGCCAGTTTGGCCGCCGTCCATTCCACTTCGCGCCGCCATAGCTTCAATCCGTCGTAGCATTCCGTGCCGTCCATAATCACGCGGCCGCCGCGGACGTCAAGGCTTGCCACGGTCAGGGGCGCAACCGTCCGGAACTTCTGCCAGCCCAGTGGCGGTTTGTCAAACGAGCAGTCGGCCGTGTCCGGCATGGCCGTGCCGAGCTGCAACACGTTATGGCCGACGCCGGACTTGAATAACCTGACAATTTCCGGGTGGTGATAAGCAGGCGTGCCGGCCTCTATCAGAATTGGTCGGCCGCGCGCTACGAAGTTCACATGACCGCGGTCCTGGTGATCATGCTGGTCGTCTTTGTGTCCGCCGCGAATCCATACGCCCGTGGCGTCGTCGTTCCAGGAATCCCGCCAGTTCACGCGGCGCGCCTTGTCGTATACGGCGAAAAGCGGCGGTGCCTCACAAGGCCCGTTAATCAGCGCGCGCGCGATCAACCCGGGCAGATCGTTGGAAGGCCCGTCGAAATGTTCCTGCAATGCCCAGCGGGCCTCGGCGCTGTTGGCGCATGCCAAGATCAGCGAGAGCAACGACTGAAACTGGCCTCCGCTGCGCGGCAAACAGGCCCCGCCCGCGTCGAAGCAGTTTATCGTCATCCTTCCCGGCTGGATGTGGTGAATCATCCACTGCGGGAAATGGCGTAGAAACACATGATCGAGAGCCCGCCGGTCGCCCTGGGCCGCCATCGCCCGCGCGGCATGCAGCATGGAATCAACCGTGAAGGCGGCGTAGCCGATGCCCTCCTCGAACTCGCCGGCGGCGCCGTGCGCATCCATGGCCTTGAGCAGATTCGTCACGCCGAGTTCGTAGGCTTGGCCATGGGTATCCCGACCCAGGAACAGGCAAGCGCGCACAAGTCCCTCGGTGGGCAGCACCCATTGGTTGGTAATTGGATCCTCCCACCGCACGAACCACTGGCGTTTGGCGCGCCAGTCATCCACAACGCCTTCGATTTCAGCCGCCAGCAGCGCCTTAAGCCTTCCCCTTAGTTCGTCGCCGCAGGCGCCCTCCGGCAAAATCTCCAGAGCGTCGCAAATAGCGCGAACTCCGCGGCCGGTGGCCAGCCAGCTTCCGTCCTTGCCATCGGCCGGCAAGGAACGATCGTTGGTATAGCACATCCAGCCCGGTCTCTGGATTGGCGACCAGGCGGCAGCCTCTTCGAGTTGAGTGCTAACCCGTGACAGGAAGCGTTCCGCGCCGGTTCTGCGGTAGGCCGCGGCCAGGATGGGCAATTCCACGGACAGCAGGTTGGCCGTTCCCATGTCGGACATCGCCAGGGCAAAGAGCCGGCGATTGGTTTCATGCAGCAGTTTCGCGCGTAGATCAAGCCAGGTTCGATGTTTGCCGACGTCCTCATAGCGGTATACGCGCCGCACAATGGGCGCTTTCAGGATTTCGTCCGCTTTCGCAACCAGTTGCCGGACCGAATCAGCTTCCATTCGGTCCACCAGTTCCGACCATGTTGGCGTCTTAGGATTCATCATTTCACCCTTCTTCGCCAGTAAGCCCTGTGGCTCTCGGCCTCCGTAACCAGAGCTACTACGGCGTAGGAGGCTGCCACAGGTGGAATGGCCTCCTTGGCTTCGCAGGGTTCCGCAAAGATGCCCCGCGGCTTGCCGCGAGGAGCTTCACGTTTGTTCCGCTTCTATGCCGTGAATGCGTTACAGGTTAAGGAGCGGCGCGTATTATTTCAAGTCTTGGGTGTTCAGGCAATATGTCAATCTCGCATGGCTGGTTTTACAACATTAGAGGGGAAAAACGTTGTTGGCACAAACGTCATCGCGTCCTATATTTATGCGGATGACGACACCGAAGATACGCCCAAAATTACAATTAGGCTCTATTTTGAGGTAAAAATAATGAGGATCAGGCAATTTAATCCCTTAAAAATATTGAGTCATAGGGAAAATGTAGAAAAAATAATAGCCGGCGAAAACCCGCCGCCAATAACCTGCGAGATAGACCCCAGCAATCTTTGCAATCACCAATGTATCTGGTGTATGTATGAAGACTTTAAGAGAGAAAAGCCCCAACTTATACCCAAAGAGACATTGCTGCGTCTGGTTAAAGAATTGGGCGGAGGTGGTGTAAAGTCGTTGATATTTACCGGAGGCGGCGAACCGCTTACCCATCCCGATTGTCTTTTAGCTATGTCTTTGGCAAAAGACATAGGAATGAAGGTAGGCCTGGTAACGAACGGCGGGTTATTAAATAAAGAAATAGATGAAAGCATCGTGGATATTTGTGCTTTTATCAGGATAAGCTTGGATGCCGCGACGAAAAAAAAGCATGCTGAGCTGCATAAGCCTAACGAGGCCGCCATTGATAATTTTCAGAATATTGTAAGCAATATAAAATATATTGCTGAATTAAAAAGGCGGGCATCCAAGGTTACCCCCACCGTAGGAATGGCATATTTGGCGCATCCAAAGAATTATATGGAAATATACGATGCCGCGGTTTTAGCTAAAGAAGTTGGCTGTGATTATATACAGATCAGACCGGCTTATTTGCCGGGACAAACAGTCTCCCCGCACATTAGAAAAGAAACTCAAGATTTGATGATTAAGGCTTTGCACCTGGACGATGAACGCTTTAATGTCATACCTATTTTGCATCGCTTTGATGAAATGTCCGGGCTGGAAAGGGGATATTCCGCCTGCCTGGCAAATGCCTTGGTTGGAATTATTGCCGCCGACTGTGAAGTCTATTGTTGCTGTCAATTAAAAGGGAATCCTGCTTTTAGCATGGGCAGCATTAAAAATATGTCTTTCTGGGATGTCTGGAATGGTTCAAAGCGGAAAGAAGTTATAAGACGCATTGATCTGGCAAAGTGCCCTCCCTGCCGCTTAAACCGCTATAATGAAATTATGAATTATCTGGCGGACAAGGATAAATTGCATACTGACTTTTTATAATAGAGGCGCATGAAAATTTGTTATTTTGGCGCATACGAAGATTCCTATCCGCGGAATAAGGTTATCCGCCAGGGCCTGAAACAAAACGGCGTTGTGGTCTATGAGTGCCACGATAATACCAGTCCGACCTGGAGGAGATATCCGAAACTCCTGGGTAAATTTCTTGCGTTGCCTAAAGATTTTCAGGCAATGATCGTTGCTGAATTCGGGCAGAACAACGTACTCTTGGCAAAAATCCTTTCCGTCTTTTCCGGAAAAATACTTATTTTTGATGCCTTTGTATTATTTTATGAGGCCTATGTCGTAGATAGGGGGTGGTATAAAAAAGGCTCCTTGATGGCGCGCTGGCTGCATTTTGTAGATAAACAGGCGGTAAAACTGGCGGACTATATCCTTTGTCAGACCGAAGAGCAGGCTGATGATTATTCCAGGGAGTTTGGAATTCAAAAACAAAAGATAAAGATTTTGTATCTGGGCAGCAGTGATGAGCTGTTTTATCCGCAAGAGACCGCAAGGCAGGCTGATGATTTTAAGGTTCTTTTTTATGGAACCTATACAGCGCAGACGGGCCTGGAGTATGTTCTCAAGGCCGCCGGAAAATTAAAAAAACAGAAAGATATTAAGTTTTATTTTATCGGAGATCACCCGCCGCATGTACGCAAACTCTGCGATGAGTTGGACTTGACTAATGCGACTTTTGAGGGAAGGATAAGCCCGGAGGAAGTGCCTCGGCGCATTGCGGCCAGCGACATTATCCTGGGGATTTTCGGGGATACCCCTAAGGGGAATAATGTAGTCTCCAACCGTGTAATCCAGGCAATGGCAATGAAAAAACCCCTGATAACCGGCAAGACGCACGCGATTAATCGAATGCTGAAAGATAAAATAGAGGCTGTGCTTTGTCCGCTGTGCGATGCCAAAAGCATCGCCGAGTCAATTTTGCTGCTCTATCGCGACAAAGATTTGCGAAACAAATTAGCGGAAAATGGTTATGAATTTTACAGGAATAATTTTACTCCGGAAGTAATAGGGAAAAAATTAAAGCGCATCTTGGAAGACATTGTGCATACGGAAACATCTTCCGGGAAGATTAAGCCTGCCGGAGGGTGTTAGTCTGGCAATCTACTCAGGGTTTCCAGGCCACAATTACATCCTGGCCGGAGAGAACGCGGGGTCGCCCGCACCAGGTTCCATACCAGGGCGGATGTTTCAAAATTAGTCCGACTTGGGCATGAAGCTCCAGGATGAATTGCTCGGCAAAACAAACGGCTGTTTCCGGGACCGCCGGGTTTTCCACGCGGTAGACACCCCGGTCGCAGTAGAAATCAAATTGTGATTTGCCGGCCTCGGTCAATGCGGCGGCCTCAGCATTCCAGAGAAAGTAGGTGCTGAGGCAGCGGCCGCCGGGTTTAAGCACCCGCGCGATTTCCGCGAGATAGTTTTGCGCTTCTTCCGGCAACATGTGGGTAAAGACCGAGGAGAGAAAGACAAAATCGAACGTGGCATCAGGGTAGGGGAAGGCGTAAGTCTGCGCGCTGGAACGACCCTTGGGGTTATAGTGCCGATTATAAATGTCGGCAGTTTGAAAATAAAACGCCGGAAAGCGTGATGAAATTGTTGCGCGGCACCAGTCAACGCCGGCAGCGACAATTTCAAAGCCTTCATAGCGGCCTTGCCCCGAGAGATAGCCCGTCAGCGCCGCGGCAATGCGCCCGCAGCCGCTGCCGACCTCCAGAACAGCCTCGTTGGGTTTGAGCTGGCAAAGCTCGATAAAGAAACGCAGGAAATCGCGGCCGGCCTGCTTGTATTCCCGAATGCCAATAGTGCTGGCGAACCTGGACCGCAACCAGCGGGGCGGAGTGAGTTCATCGCGCGCGCCGGAAACCGATTCGGCCATTTCCATAATGAAATCAACCGGAAAACGGATCCAGGATTTAAGGACTGTAGGCAGTCTGGTTCTAATGGCGCGCAAGCGCATAGGTGTCTCTGGTGTAACGTGAAAAGAGTTCAGATATTGCCACAAAAATGCACAAAAATCACAATTGCATTTTAGAATCTTTATGTGTCTCTTTGTGGCAAATGTAATTGGTAACTGCCGGCTGTAGTCTCCTGATGCCAAGATATTACCACGCTCGAACCGAACAGGATGATGGTAATGACCGTCAGAACCAGCATTGCCCGCACGCCTCGTTTAATTCCAATGAGCTTCATTGTCAAGACCAGCCAGAAAATGGAAAAGGCCAGTATGGCCGTCTTCAGGCGCGCGGCGGCCGGAAGATCGAAATGCCAGAAGAATACCAGACGATACCAGGGCCATTCCACCGTTTCACTATCGGCCTTGCGCGCCAGGGCAATTTTCAGATTATGGCGCAAATCGCGCTGGGCGCCCCAAAACCATTCAGCGTGCTTGAAGGCCTCAATCGCTAACTCCGTCTCTCCGGCCTGCACCATGGCGGTGCCCAGATTATAGAACAAGGGCCCATTGCCTACGCCATCGTTGACCAGTTTCAGATAGGTGATGGCCGCGCGCCGGTAATCATCCGGCGTGGCCGCGGCGGCCATGCGCGCCTGAGCTTCGTTCCAGATGAAAGAGCGCTCGGAAGCGTCGAGCGCCCATAACGCCGGGGTTGCCGCCAAGCTGCCGATGATAACCAGAGCCGGCAAGTAAAATACGCGGTGGATGGAGGGCGGACCTCTGTGCTTGTCACGCTTTCGGCGTGGTCCGCCGTGCATGGAGGAAGCATTCATACTGGTTGTGGTTTTTCTCCGGCCTTTTCCAGCCCAGGCGGATATCCGCCTACGGCGGAAAGAGCCTGTTCAATTGCCTTGATCAGCTTGATGAGTTTCGCGGCATCGCCATGAAAATCTTTCAGCTCGGCCTGCGTTGCAAAGCCGGCATTGAAATAGTGTTCGAAGATGCGGCTCAACTCATCGGCCAGATGCTGAGGCGCACCGGCTTTAGTTAGCAGTTGCCGCGCGTCTTCCGGTGTAAGGCCCGCGGCAGCGGCATCCAACCGTTCAGCCAGATATTGACGGATGACGGCGCAAACCAGATTGGCGGCGGAAGCGTCCGCCTTCGCCAAGGCGCTACGGCGGGACAAGTCCGCCGCCCCTGACCCGATCGCTGCATTGAGGCGTCTCTTGGCAGCGGCCGCCGCCTGATGCCGCCGCCGCTCAGCCCGGTACTGCGCGCTATGCTCCCGGTAGAAGAGGATTATCAGGCCAATGAGAAACAAGCCGGGACCGGCCCCCGCCACGGCCAACCAGACAGGATGTCCCAGTAGCTCGGCCGGCTCGGCGCCGGCGGCGCCGGTAAACGCCGGAGCTATTTTGTGGGTGCGTTCGTCGTCAGTTTTCTTGGCAGTCTGCCAGCGGTTGGTGTCGCCCAAAATCTCGGAAGCGGTGACTTCCGTGCTGCTTTTAACCGCCAGTCCGATTGGGTCGGTCAGCACGGTTTGATAATTGCGGCTTTTAACGTCATAGTAAGCCACTTCGATGGGCGGCACCTGGAATGCTCCGGCGCGCGTTGGACGCAGCGTGTAGATGTACTGGCAACTTGTCTCCCGTTTAACCGCCTGCACGGTGTTGTCGTAGACGATAAAATTGGCCAGTAGATTGGTTTGCAGCGCTAACTTCGGCGGCAACATTTTGTCGAAACGCACCTGGCCGGTCAATTCCAGAGTCAATTTCAGCGGGTCGCCCACCGAGCAGACGGTTGTATCCAGACTGGCCTTGGCCGCCAGGTTGCTGCCGATAGCGCCGGTAAAACTTACCGGGCGGCCCTGCTCGGGCGGCGGAATGACCCGCACCGTGCTTGCACGGCCTACCGCAAAGATGGCGATTCCCTGGACTTGTCCCAAATTGTCCGGCGCGACCGGCACGGTTCCTTTGAAGACGGCCGGACCGAAAACATAGTTGCCCTCGTCCTTGGGCGTAAACGAGAGTGTCAGATAATATTCCATATAATCGTTTCCGTCGTGACGAACAATGCGCCGCGGCAACGCAAACACGGCCCGCCGGCGGCCACCCGGCAAGAAGCTGCCGAAATCAAATAAATCAGGCTGACGCGTATAATTGTTGATGGCGAATCCGGGGCGGTTGTTCGGGATCAGCATATTATTCAGCATCCGCTCGAGGTCGGGCCCGGTTAAGCCCGCAATGCCTTCCAGCTCCAGCCAGGGAATAGTCAGGTGCGGCGGGTTATCCGGGAAGATCGGCTCGGCCTCGGCGAGCTTGCCCGGCAGGCACTTAATTTGCGCCGTGATGGTGATCTCGAACGGTTCGTCAATCAGCACCGTCTCGCGGGAGGGGCTGATGTCCAGTTTCACCAACTCCTGCTTTTCGATGTCGGTGACGGTTACTACCGGACCTTCGGCCGTGTAGTGCTTGCCATTGGCGGTGACGGTCACAGGCCCGGCGCGGAAGGGGCCGGCCGCCAGGGGAGTTATTTCATAACTGGCGATCAAACCCGAAAACTCCTGGCGGGTCATCTGACCGTTCACAAAACTGATGCTGAACTTGCTGATATTCTGCTTGCCCAGATTGCGGATGTTGGCGTTCTTGATCTGGGAAAGGTCGGGCTCGGCCGCGCTGACCCCGGAAATGTTGACTTGCAGGATGAACGATTCTCCCAGGTAAAGCTGGTTGCGGTTGGCCTCGAGCGTTAGGGACACCTCGTCGGCCGCCAGCGGAAGAACGGCCGCGACCAGCCAGAGGGAAATCCATATGAATATGTATCGAGGATTTCTCATGATAATAAGCGCTAAAGCAAACGCCGAATGCCCAACATCGAACGTCGAATGTCGAATGAAAACAGAAGATGCTTATATTTTGGCGTTAGCGTTTGGTGTAACTCCTTAGTGATTGGGGCTGTAGGCCGCCCCAGCACCGGGACGCGAGCCTGCCGTCTCGCGGCTACAACGGACACATTCTCCTGTAGCCGTCGGACGCAAGGCCGACGCTCCGGAAACGTGTTGCCTGCACTCTGTGCGGGCCTACAAGAATGGGGCATCAAGCGAACGCCCAAAACCCCATTACTGTTCGACGCGTCTGCTGTTCGATGTTCGACGTTTTCTTGAATTTCTTTTCTACCAGTCCTTATCCACCGGCGAAGGCGGGATATAGGTATCGGCGGAGCGTTGCTCACGGTGTTCCTTAGCCCGTTGCTGCGCTTTTTCCAGGAGCGCGCGCGCCTGTTCCGGAGTCATGGTTTTGTCTTTATCCGCTTCCTGGGGCTGCGGCTCTTCTGGCGTTTGGGGCTGCTCCGGCGGCTGCGGCGCTGATTCTTGCGGCTGTTCCTGGGGTTTTTCTTGCTGCGGCTGCGGTTGCTGTTGCTTCTGTTCCTGCTTCTGGTCTTGCGGAGAATCTTCCGGTTGCTGGTTTTGCGACTGGTCTTGAGGCTGCTGGTCCTTGTTCTTCGGCAGAAGTTTTTCGATTTCTTCCAGGAGTTTGAGCGCTTGCTGTTCGGCCGGTAAGGCCGCTGCGAGATTGGTTCCCTCAATGGATTTAATGGCTTGGCTTTGCAAGGCCGAAGCCTCCTGCGCCAGCGCCAGAATATTGGTGCGCGTTGCTGGCGTGATTTCCTGAGAATCTTCCGGTGCGTTGGTCCCCGTGTTTCCCGGCGCTTGGTTGGTGGCCAACATGCCGGCCATTACAGGTGATGTGCCCTCGGGCGGAACGGCCTGGGCGAAGCGTTCGCCGAACAAGCGGGTCAACGCCTGGGCCTCGCTTTGTTGGTGACGGATGGCCGGTAATTCCACCTCGGCGGCGCGCGTCAGAACTGAAGTAGTCATGGCAATCGTGTTCGTCTGGCGGAAAATATCTTCGCGGAGCAACTGCGGGAAATCAGCCAGAGCTTTCCATAATGTGTAGATGCCGGCTTCCGCCGTCGCGGCCTCTCGATAGGCGTCCGGTTCCAGGTTGCGCAGGCTTTCGGTAGTTTGTTGCATGACCGTGCGCAAGGCTTCCATGTGGGCTTCCACCTGGCCGGCTGGCGGCGCCGCCGAAGTGGCGGCGGGAACCTGGCGCTGTTCCGCGCCGGCCAGCTCCGCTTTCAGGGGAATCAGCAAATCGGTGTTAGCCTGCTGAGCCCGGCTTAAGCTTTCTATCTGGTCGAGCCGGGAAGGGCGGCTGTTGGTGAGGGCCGCGCGCAAACCCTCAAGTAACGCGCGTTGATTTATCAGCATGTTGTCGGCCAATTGAGCCGGGTGCGCGCCCTGCCAGCGCTCAAGGAGCGCCCTGATCTTGGCCTGCTCGCGCGCGGTGCTCAGCACGTTGGTGACTACGCCCAAATTGGCGCGCGCGGCTTCATCCTGGGTCTCCAGACGCAAGGCGCGCTGAAAGGCCTGACCGGCGCGCTCCAGCATTTTTGGCTGTGTATCCGGCGGCAGATTGGTTCCGGCCGAGCGGCTCTGCTCGGCAAGCTGAAACGCCGCGCAACCGGAATTATAACTGGCGGCGGCGGAATCGTCCGCCGGCGCCAGAGCCAGCTCGCCAAATTTTTCGGCGGCGGCCTGATACTGCCCGGCGCGGTAAAGCGCGCAGGCGGCATTAAAGATGCAGTCGTTCTGCAAAGTCGGCGTCTGGCCTTGTGCAGCCTGCAAATAGGCTTTAGCCGCTTCCGCATATTTCCCCAGCCAATAAAGCTGTTGCGCGTGCCGGGCGCCGGCGCGGCCGGTTGGTGTGCTCTTGACCGGTGCTTGGTTGGTTAACGCCCCGCTCATGGATTGTAGATTTGTGCGATCCGGGGCAAGCCGGTTGGTTGCAGGAACCGCCGTCAAGGTCTGAGCCTGGAGCTTGTCAACAGCCAGCACGGCCGTCAGCGCCAATAGCAAAAAAACCGCGCGGGCCGCGCCGGCCACGGGAGCGGCCCAAGCTGCCGTTGGATTCTTCTTTCTGAAATGTGTTAAATTCGTGTTGAACATTTTTCCTGTTGGGCGGCCTGGTCGTTCCGTGGTAGGGACGGCTCGCTGAGCCGTCCGCGGCGCTCTCGGCGAGAGCGCCCTACCAAAAAAAATCGCATTCTCGAAGGAAGGGCGAAGCCTCTGGCTGAGCCATAGGCGGTTTTCAACAGCCTCTGGCGGTTTTTTCTTAATGCCCAGCCGGCCTTTGCTCAGCAGGGCGCCGGCCAGGAAGGCCAGCACCGCGGGCAGCAGGAAAAACTGGTAGCGCTCAATGTAGCGCCGCTGGATGGATTCGGCCAGATCGCGCGCGGCCAGCTTGCTCAAGTGATCGCGGTAGAGCGCGCCAAGCTTGACATTGGCCGTGCCGACGGGCACGTAGGCCCCGCCGGTGATTTCAGCGATCGTTTTCAACGTCTCGTGCTGGAGCCGGGTGACAACTTCCTGCCCCTGGTAGGTCATGAAATCATGCGGCCGGGCCGAACTGGGAATCTTGGCGCCTTGCGGATCGCCTAACCCGACCGTAAAAACAGCCACGCCTTTTTTCCGGGCGGTTTCCGCCATGGTCTTGGACTGGCCGGCTAAATCCTCGCCATCGGAGATCAGAATAATGGCCTGGTAGGCGCCGGCGTCGCTCTCAAAAGCGTCCAAGGCTTTGGCAATGGCGTCGCCGATGTCGGTTTCGCCCCGCGGCGCCGATTCCGGCGAGACATCAGCCAGGACCTGTTCGAGATAAGCGTAGTCGGTAGTCAGCGGGCAAAGCCCAATGGCCTTGCCGCGGAAGGCGATCAGGGCGGCGCGGTCGCCGCGCAGTTCGCGCAGCAGGTCCTGGATATCGGTTTTGGCCCGCTGCATCCGGTTGGGGTGAACGTCCTGGGCCAGCATGGAACGCGAGACGTCCAGGGCAATTACCAGGTCGCGGCCGCGCTGTAGAACCGTTTCCGTGCGCAGGCCCCATTGCGGCCGGGCCGCGGCAATCAGGGCCAAGAGGAACCCAAGCAATATGAGCAGCCATTGCCAATAGAAGCGGGCGGTCTGGGGCGGCGGACTCAGTTTCTGGCCCATGGTTGGCGAGAGAAACCGCGCCAGGGCCTTGGCCTTCAGGCGCCAGGCTGCCAGCCAAATAAAGGCAAAAGCCGGCGCCAGCCAGAGCCCAACGAGCATCCATGGATTGACGAATTGAATTTGCATGAGTTAATTCAAAAGTAGTCACAAAGAGGCGCAAAACCTGCCCGCAATGGCTACGCCATAGTTATAGGCGTTGCAGGCGGGTTCACAAAATCTTTGTGTTGCTTGTACATTTTTGTGGCAAAAAAGTTCTGAAACTGGCTTGCATTCAGATAATTTCCCGGCGGGCAGTCATATTCAGCGTGGTGGCCAGGAGCAATGCCAGCAACCCGGGCCAGAGGAAGCGCGGGAATAATTCCGTGTACTGGTTGTAGATCTCCTGGCGAACACTGGTTTTTTCAAGTTTATCAATGTCGGCCAAAGCGCGGGCCAGACCCTGGGGGTCGCGCACGTTAAAATACGCCCCGCCGGTCGTGGCGGCAATGCGGCGCAACAGTTCTTCATCAATCCGGACCTCGGCGTGTTGAATAACGTTCCGGCCGAACATATCCCGCGCCATGAACGGTGCGCGGCCATTGGAGCCTACACCGATGGTATAAACCTTGATGCCCAACGCCTTGGCGGCTTTGGCGGCGTCGTCCGGCTTGATAATGCCGGTATTGGATTCGCCGTCGCTCAAGAGCACGATTATTTTTGACTTGATCTCGGATTTTTCCAGCCGGGCGCAGGCCGTGGCCAGTGCGTCGCCGATGGCGGTCAGCAGCTCCTCCTGATTGGTTAATTGTCCGTTGGCATCCAGGGCGGGTTTGGGGATTTGGATGCCCTTGAGGACGTGCTGCAAGGCGCCGTGGTCAATGGTCAGCGGCACGCGGCAGGTGGCATAGCCGCCGAAGGCGACCAGGCCGATGAGATCATCCGGACGCTTGTCAATAAACTGGACGAAGGTTTCTTTAACCACGTCCAAGCGCGTGCGCAGCGCCGCGCGCGTGGAAAAATCCAGCGCCTCCATCGAGCCGGAAACATCCACAACCATCTGGATGGCGATGGCGTCGGTCTGACGGGACGTCTTGGCGAACACGGTTTGCGGCCGGGCCAGGGCAATGATGGCAAGGGCCGCGCCGGCCAGGAACAGCGCCGGCGCCACCGCGATGGCGGCGGTTCTCCAGGTTAAGTGCGCCACTTTCAGGCGATGCGTAGGGGCGAAGAGCATCGCCTTGCTGCGGCGGCGTGCCAGCACCGCCCAGGCCGCCGCGCCCAGTAAAATCAGCAACAACAAGTAATATGGATCCGCAAAGTGGAACATAAGTGGAAATGGTTGATGGTTAATGGTCGTAACTACTCAGCTATCTGAGAAAACAATTTCCGCCTTTGCGGATCCGCCTCAGGTGGAAACTACGAAATGCGCGTCATGCCTGAGGCAGACCCGCCTCTGGCGGGAAATACACGAAATTTGAATACAAAGTCCATTCCTATTTTTAGCGCCTTTAGCGTGTTTCGTAGTTCCATTTCTTGCTTACCTGAGCAGTCACTAATGGTCAATGAAAGATGACCTTTCTCTGCTCCACCTGTTCATCCGTCTCAATGTAAGCCCGCGCGGTGCCGAAAGCCTGCTCAACAATCGCCGGCTCGGGCCGGTAGACCGCGAATTTCACCAGATCGGCCGTCTGGAGAAACGCCCGCAGTTTGCCCAGAACCTCGGGACGGAACTGCGAATTATAAGCGGCGGAGCGCAAAAACTCTTCCGTGGTCTGTTCCGGCGCGCGGATCAAATGCGCCCGCTCGATGTAGCGGCGGACAACTCCGGTCAATTCCAGAAAAAACTCCTTCACCAGGTTTTTGCCGATCAAGTCGCGCGTCATCAGGTCGGAGAGTTCCTGCAAGGCGCGTTCGCGGGGCGACATGCGGCGTAAGCGGATGGCGCGAGACAAGCGGCGGCCGAGCAGATAAAGCCCCAGCATAGAGGCGGCCGCGAGAGCGCCCAGGCCGGCCCAGAGCGCCACCGTCTTGAAGGCCGGATAAATCCAGACCGGGGAACGAATATCACGGATGGAAGCACCGGGCTGACCGCTGAGGAGCGGCGCGATTTCGAACGCAATAGCCCGGGTCGCAAACCAGTTTTCCGGCGACGGAGGACCGCCGGCAGTATTGTAAGTCACGGCCAGGGGCGCCAGGCGGTATTCGACGGCAATCAGCGGCGTTAAGCGGAAGCAGTGCTCGCGGATAGCGGCCCCATTCTGAACGACCGGCTCGCGCTCAAAAGCCCCGCTCAGGGCGAAGCCGGAGAGCCGGTCGGCCAGTTCCGGCAAACGGACCGTGATATTGGTTGACGCTTTTATCTTGATGGAAAGGAGAATATCGCGGTCCAGGTGAACCCTGGGCGGATCGGCAGTGATGACGAGCTCTATGCCCGCGGAAGAAATTTTTTCAACGCGGGGCGCCTCGTTGGTGGCCGGCGCCTTGGCCAAACCAACGCTGCTAAACAGCCCAACGAACAGGGCGAATAACGCGGCGGCCTTTGACGAATTATCCGGCCAAAAACAGGACACGGTTTTCCAATTCTTCATTCTGCCTTCTGCCTTCTGCATTTTATTCAGCCCCGGCGCAAGCGCTGGCGGCGCAGGTAGAAAAGACGATGCACGTCATCAACAAAAGGGCGGTCGGTCGTCAGCCTCAGGCAGTCCATTTTGAACCGCTGAAATTGTTTGGCCAACGCCTCTTGCTCGGCGGCGGCTTGCCGCTGAAAAGATTCCAGCAGCCGGCGGCTGTGCGTATCCACCAGCAGGATTTCACCCGTTTCCGGGTTGAGAACTTCGAGCAGCCCTACTGGGGGCAGGCTCTGCTCGCGCTGATCGGCAATCGGGCAGGCGATCAGGTCGTGGCGGCGGGCGGTGACGCGCAGCTCGTTTTCAAATCCCTCCGCCATGAAATCGGAGATCAGGAACACCACCGCGCGGCGTTTCTGGACTTTGTTGAGAAACTGCAGGGCCGCGCGCAGGTCTGTTTCCCGGCGGGTTTCCTCGGCGGCCAGCACTTCGCGCACCAGGCGCATGGCGGCGGTGCGGCCCTTGCGCGGCGGGATATAGCGCTCAATCCGGTCGGAGAAGAGGATCAGGCCGACCTTATCCTGGTTCTTAATGGCCGAGAGCGCCAGAAGACTGGTAAGCTCGGCGGCCACTTCGGCCTTGGAGCGCAAGCATGAGCCGAAGGCCATGGACCCGGAAATATCCACCAGGAAGACAATGGTCAATTCGCGCTCTTCGCAGAAGCGTTTGACGAAAGGATGACCCATGCGGGCCGTTACGTTCCAGTCAATGGCGCGGACATCGTCGCCGGGGACGTATTCGCGCACCTCGTCGAACTCCATGCCCCGGCCTTTGAAGACGGAGTGATACTCGCCGGAAATGTGTTCATCCACGAGCTTGGCGGTGACCACCTTGATCCGGCGGACCTGCTTCATCAGTTCTTTGGTGTCAATCGGCATGGGTAGGAATGGGGAATGGTTAATGGTTAATGGGCACTTGTAGCCGCGAGAAGACCCGCCTGCAACGCTTCGCGTAGCGATGCGGGCAGGTAGGCTCGCGCGGACGTCGGCCTAACGCTTGTCCCGCGTCTCGCGGTGGTCCGACGGCTACAGAAATAGTTGGCACGCCTGCCGCCTAATTTAATGCATAGGAAGTTCAATCTTTGGTAGGGCGCGACCGCCGGGCGCGCCGTTTTCGAGCCGCCACGGCGGTTTCGGCGAAACCGCCCTACCAGCGAAACAGTCGCGGCCTCTGGCCGCTTAATTTATTTCAGGCGGATGGCGATAAAGCGTGAAGTGCGCTGATCCTTGACCAGCAGCAGGATGGCGCCGGGCTTGGCTTGGGCGGCCTCCAAGGCGCTTTTGAGCTCGGCGACGTTTCCCACGCTCTGGCGATTAACGCCGGCAATCAAGTCGCCCGGCTCCAGGCCGGCGTGCTGCGCCGGACTGCCTGGCTTGACCTGGGTGACAATGACGCCTGAGCCGGGTTGGTAGCCGAAGCGGCGGATATAAATATCAGTGAGATTATCCACGCTGATGCCCAGTTTTTCAAAGATATCAGCGGCGGTTGCGGCCTGGACGCGGGCGGAATCAGGATGGGTGGCGACCGTGGCCTTGACGGTCTGGATCTTTTTATCGCGCATAATTTTCAGTGTAATTTGCTTTCCCGGCGGGCAGAGGGCCACCTCGTTACGGAAGCTGCCGGCGGTGGCCAGAGGTCGGCCGTCCATTTCCAGGAGAACATCGCCGGGTTTGATGCCGGCCTTGGCCGCCGGCGAATCTTCACTGACCTCGGCCACCAGGGCGCCCTGGCTGCGCGGCAATCCGAATGATTGGGCCAGGTCGGAGGTTAAATCCTGGATGACGACGCCCAGGTAGCCGCGGGTGACTTTGCCCGACTTGATCAACTGGTCCTTGATGGTAATGGCCATATTAATCGGAATGGCAAAGCCGATGCCCAGCGAGCCGCCGGTCTGGCTGAAGATGGCGGTGTTAATGCCGATGGCCCGTCCGTCAATGTTCAAGAGCGGGCCGCCGGAATTGCCTGGGTTAATGGCGGCGTCGGTCTGGATGAAATCCTCATAATCGGTGACGCCAATGTTGTGCCGGCTCTTGGCGCTGACGATGCCGACGGTTAAGGTTTCTGAGAGGCCGAAAGGGTTGCCGATGGCAATAACCCATTCGCCGATCTCAAGATCGTCGGAATCGCCGAAGGCGATTACCGGCAAGTTGGCGCCATCAATCTTGATTACCGCCACTTCCGAATGCGGGTCGCTGCCGATTTTCTGAGCCTGGAACTCGCGGCCGTCGTGCAGCTTGACCATGATTTTATCGGCGTCACCCACGATGTGGTTGTTGGTCAAAATGTAGCCGTCCTTGCTGATGATAAAGCCGGTGCCCTGGCCCATCTGCAGGAATTGGTAAGGCCGGTGCTGGGGCGGCGGCGAGCCGCGGAAGAAAAAGTCCAGCAGATCGTCATAGGAGCCGAACGGGCCTTCGTGAAAATGGAATCCTTGGGGCGCGGTGGTCACCGTCTTTTCGACCTTGATGAAGACTACGGCCGGAATAGCCTTTTGCGCGACCGCGGAAAAACCCTTCGCCATCTTGCGCAAAAGGGTAATATCGGCCTCATCGGCGGCTGCCGCCAGAGCGCTGGCGCCCAGTAGCCCGGCGGCGATCAGGCCTGAAAACAGAGTATTTAAACGATACGTCGCTGAGCAGTTGGTCATGGCCATAATCACAATCTCGCAGGTTGTTTACTTTAGGCCTTCATAGCATGAAGGCATTTTCTGCCGTCGTAGCCGCGGCGGTGACGCCGTGGCCGCCGGAGGAATCCACGCCCTCACCTGCCCGCAGTGCTACGCACAGCGTTGCAGGCGGGCGGGCGCGGCTACAAACT
>JACPGM010000152.1 GCA_016188985.1 Lentisphaerota bacterium
CATATAAATACAAGCAAGTTTCATACCAACTTGCGCATCCATGCAAAGGCAGTCAAAAACCATGTAAAACATTAAGGAATAATGATGGCCCATAAATTGCCCTGTGGCCAAGCGCATCGTTTTTATCATTTTTGAGAAATTAAGGCGCATTTCAGAGAAGTCCACCCTCCCTGTCAGACCTGACTGGTACTGGTACCCGGGCCGCACAATCTGCTATCTCTACGCCTCGACAGAGTGAGGCGGCTACAGTGATACACCTCAGCAGTTGGTCGTCCACAGCAGCTTGACTACGGCGGGGTTCATCTGAGGCGGATCCATAGCCGAGTTCCCAGGCCGACGCAAGCATACCTGCCCGCATCCCGTTGGAATCGGGAAGCGTGGCAGGCAGGCGGGGCATTGACAATACGGCTCAATGTCTTCATATTGGCTCTGCTCAGCGTGGAAAACTTTTGCTTACGGGAGGGAAATACGTGGCTGATCTGTGGCAGCAATTCACCCAGCGGAAAGCGTCGGCGCCGGTTCAATTCATCAAGTACGCGATTTCCGGCGGCGCGGCCACGGCGGTGAATATTATCGTCTTTTACCTGTTGTCCTTGCTTGTCATTCCCGCGCTTAACGAGCAAGACATCGTTGTCCGCGTAGCACATTTATCGGTTGGCGCGCTTAGCGACGCCATCCGCGCGCGCAACGCCATGATCAATAACGGCCTGGCCTTTATCTTTTCCAACCTGACTGCTTACCTGTTGAACATCCTCTGGGTCTTTGAATCCGGACGGCGCTATCCACCGGTGGACTTTGCCCTGAGCAAACTTGGGATCATCCAGCACGAGACGCTGCGCGCGCGCATCCATCGCACGGCAGAAGTGGCCTTATTTTATGCCGTCTCGGGCGTCGCCTTTGTCATCGGCACCATCCTGTTAGGCGTGCTCATTAACAATCTGCGCTTCACGACGACGGCGGCCTTCGGCGTACAAGTCGTAGTCGCGGTGCTGATCAACTATGTCTTGCGTAAGTTCGTGATCTTCAAGGGCTGAGCGGCATGCGCAGGGCCGTGAAGGCCATCGCCCGCGCGGGAGCGCTGACCTCCAGGTGATGCTGCAGAAAGAGACCCAGAATCCGCTCCAGTTCCCGCGTTTGCCGGGGCGTACACGAGAGCCTTAGGGCCGAGCGCCAGGAGCGCGAAGCCTGCCAGAAACGCAGCAGCGCCAGAATATCCGGCGTGATGGGCGTCGCACGCTCGGCTTCCGCAGCTCGGGATAAAGGCGCGCACACCTGGCATAAAACGCCACCCCGCGCCCAGGAAAATACCGCAGCTTCCCGCGCCTTCCCGGCCGACGCGCGTTCCGTCGAAAAGGTTTCGGTTTCCTGTAACGGGCGATGACAGCGCAGACATTCCTTAAGTTGCGGCGCCAGACCCATGGCTTTCATCAACTTCAATTCAAACCAGAAAAGTCCGAGCTCCAGGGCGGCTTGTTCCGCAAAATAGTCCAGGGCCATATCCAGCAGGCGGAACAGTTCCGGGTGCGGTGCATAGCGCGGCGAAATCCGCCCCACCAGGTCGGCAAAGTAAGAAGCGCAAGCCGCAGCGCGCCAACGCGAGCGCATGGGCTCTCTGGGCTTCAGGCAGAAGCATTCTTTGACAATGTGCAACCCGCGGAAAAGCCGGAGGTAAAAGAGCAGTTCGCAGGTGTAAAACAGGTCCACCTGCCCCACGAAGGGACTGCGCCGGCGTTGCGCGCCCTTAATGATGGTGGCGATCTTGCCATGGTCGCGGGTTAACCACAACACTACCCGCGACGTTTCCGAAAAGGGCGTTATCTTGAGAGCAATCGCCTCGCTTTTAATGATCATTGCAGCAGCCCCTTGAGGAGGCTCAGGCGCCGGGCTTGCTCCAGCCAGCGCAATTCCCGCCGGCGCATGGCGCGTTGTTCCCGCTTGCTGCGGTCGTCGGCGCCGGCCAGATGATCGCAGCCGTGCGCCAGATACAAGGCCAGTTCCGCGGCCGGCCCTTTCCGGCGCGCTCCTTCCCAACAGGCCCGCTGCACATTCAGGTAAATCTCGCCGTCAGAGGCATGGCCGCTGCCGGGGATGGGCGGCAGGGTAAAGGATATGACATCGGTGGCGCCGTCGCGCCCGAAGAATTTGCGGTTAAGCGGCGCAATCTGGCAATCATCGGTCAGCACGACGGTTACGTGGTTCCAGGGGCCATGATCAGACCGCCGCATTGGCCGGCGCAGGAAGAAACGCAGCAGAGCCGCCAGTTTACGCCGGTTGGGCTGACGGTGTCTCTGGCGATTTTGGACGGTTATTTTCATCGCTGGGATAGCCAATGCGCCGGTGCAACATATGGCCCAAGGTGCAGGTCAACACACGCTGGATCGTATTGATTTCCGCCATGGCCAGATCACACTCGTCCAGTTGGCCATCCCGCAGCTTGGAATCTATGACTTCGCTCACCAGGTCTTCGAGCGCCCCCGGCGAAACTTTCTCCAGCGAGCGCGAGGCGGCCTCGATGGCATCGGCCAGGCTTAAGACCGCGATTTCGCGGGATTGCGGTTTGGGCCCGGGATAGCGGAAATTCTGTTCCGGCACGCCGAGGGCCGCGGCCTCGGCGCGGGCCTCGCCCTGCTGGACACTGGCCTTGTGATAAAAATAAAATACCAGACCGGAACCATGATGCTGCTGAATGGCTTCGACCACCGGTCGGGGCAACTTGTGACGCAATGCCAGGCCCACGCCTTCCTTGACGTGGGCAATGATCACCAGCGAACTCATGCTGGGCGAGAGCTCATCATGCGGGTTATCGCCATACTGGATGTTTTCGGAGAAGAAGGACGGTTTGAGGAGTTTGCCGATATCATGGAAATAAGCGCAAATACCGGCGCGCAGGGCATTGCCGCCGATAGCGGTCACGGCGGCCTGGGTCAGGTTCGCCACCATCAGACTGTGATGATAGGTGCCCGGCGCTTCGATCGCCAGACGCTTCAACAGCGGATGTTCAAGGTCGGAAAGCTCCAGCAGCGAAATATCGGTAGAAATTCCGAATGCGATTTCGACAAACGGCAACAACAGCATAACAAGCAAGGCCGCGAACACGCCACCGGCTATGCTGGCGAGCAATTGCGGAATTACGAGTTCATAACCGGGCAATCCGGCCGCCGCGAACCCGATCACGCCGGCGCCGCCGGCCAGGCCGGCCCACAGGCCGATCCGTAGAAGCATGGCGCGCGAGCGGACCGCCCGGGTAAAGCGGCCCACGACCACCGTTACGAGCAGGCCCGTCAACAATACGCTGATCCGGTAATCCGCCAACACGCCGGCGGCATAACTTACCCAGAATCCCGCGACCATGCCAACCAGCGGGTTGATAAGAATGGACAGCAGCATCGGCGCCAAAGCCAGCGGCAGAAAAGCGCCGGCCAGCGGCGCCAACCAGGGAAAAGAAACAAAGTCCATCCACAGCAGCCATTTGATCGCCCCAAGGTTAAGAAGGGTAATTAACAGGAACAAGAGAGTCGCCGAATTCGGCGGGGCGACCCGCAATCCGCCCAAAGCTCCCCCGCCATGGTAAGCAAAGCGGAAGAGAACCGCCGTACATATTAGTCCGAGAAATAAAATCAGGCCGTCGCCGCAAAGCTTTTGCAGTTGGGTCAAGAACGGCGCGCTCGCCTCGCGGCCATTGGCGCTCAGTGTCAGAAGGAAGGCCGCGAGCCATACCAACACCCAGTAGAACATTCCCCAAGCCGGTTTGTTGAAAAAACTTTGCAGGCCTCCGGTCGGCTCCTGGTCCGAGGGGCGCCGGCGCTTGGGGGCGCGTTTGAAAAAAAATCTGGATAATTCAAAGATCATGACGCCAGATAACGATGAATGGCATTAGCCAGGTAACGGTACACGCGATCCCGGCGCACCGGATTGCGCTCAAGGGTCGTAACCCGGAACCCGGGATAAGGCGACCCAAAATCGCTGGCGGGCACCACGCAAATACCCGTGGCGGCCAGGAGATAATAGGCAAACTGTTTGTCCAACGGCATTGCCCGCCGCTCCAGAGACTGGCGGATAAAGGCGCGCACACTCTCGCGCGCTATTTTGAGCGTTTGATGGCGCTTGAGCGCTTTTTCCGCAAACAGCGCCATCATATAAAAAGCGCCCTGAATCGGATGAACGCGCACGCCGGCGGTGCGTCCCAGAATAGCGGCAATGGCATTGGCATTGCGCGCCAGATTGGCGGTGTAACGCTCCAGCCACGGTTGATACTCGGGGTGGTCATAAATCAGCGGCAGGGCCGTTTGCGGCAGCGTTGTGGCGCACACTTCCAGCAGGAGCGGCCGCTTGATGCTTTCGAAGAAGCGCGCAAAATCGGCGTCTAAATCCGTATTATGGAACTCCAGCCAGCCGCAGCGGGCCCCCGGCCAGGGCACGTCTTTTGATACGCCGCGCATGACGACCAGCGGAACGCGGCCGGCCGCCAGCTCCGTCAGGTGGACAAAGCGCGCGCCGTTATACACCAGGCGAAAATAGACCTCATCACTGATCAGCATGAGCCGGTAGCGCTCCGCCAGCCGGACAATCGCCGCGAGAGTCGCCTCATCATACACGGCGCCGGTGGGATTGTTGGGATTGATCAGCAGGATGCCCGCGATTTGCGGATAGCGGCGGACCTGGCGCTCCAGGTGCTCAAGGTCCGGGCGCCAACAGTTGTCGGGGTCGAGCCGATACCCAATGGTGGCCGCCCCGGCGGCGAAACTCTCGGTGGAACTGTGCGCCGGGTAGCCGGGGCACGGCTGAATAATCCGCGCACCCGGTTTAAGCATCCGGTAAAAAACGCTGATGGCGCCGCCTAACCCATTGGCAAAAATCACATGTTCGCAATCCAGCCGGCTCTGCGGCGCATAACGCCGGGAATGGTCCGCCACCCATTCGCGGGTGGCCAGCCGCCCGCGGGAATGCGTGTAGCCGAAGACCTGGCTGCCGCGCGCGGCGACCAAATCGGCCACAATCCGTTTCACAAAACGGGGCGTTTCCCAGCCCTTGGCCACCGGGTCCCCGATATTCTCGCCAATCAGGATAAAGTGCGGATCAAGCGCCCCTACCCGCGCGGCCAACTCCACCATCTCGCGGATGCCATAAGTCAGCCGGACACTCTGAGCGTTAAAAATTGTGCGGCGCATGATTAACCTGTGCCTTGAATTATTGTGACTACTCAGGTGCCTGCACTCATTCAACCCGAACAGAATCTTCCACCACTGATTACACTGATGGCACGGATATTAATCAAGTTCTTCATATCAGTGTAATCCGCGGTGAGTAGTTGCGAATTATCATTATTCCCCAGAAGCCGGCTGGGCTGGCGCCCCTATTCAGCCGAAGACGCGCTGCAGTTTTTCCCAGAGCTCCAGGAGCGGCTGCGGAATGACTTTGACATCCGCCAGGATCGGCATGAAATTCGTATCGCCCGCCCAGCGCGGCACAATGTGCAGGTGCAGATGATCCTTAAGGCCGGCCCCCGCGGCGGCGCCCTGGTTGATCCCCAGGTTGAACCCCTGGGCCTGGATAAGCTCCCGCAGCCGCGTACAGGCCATGGCCGCCAGCGCCATCATATCGGACGCTTCTTCCGGCTGCAGCGCTTCCACGCTATCCACGTGCCGGTAAGGGGCAACCATCAGATGGCCGTTGTTATACGGATAGCGGTTCATGATAATCGCGCAGGCTTTGCTACGTTTAACAATCAGATGCTCACGGTCGCTCTCCGCCTGAAAGGCGTCGCAAAGGAAACACCCCGGCTGCCGACAATTAAGAATATATTCCATGCGCCACGGCGCCCATAAGCGTTCCATCGGTATTGATCCTCGCTTGAAAGCCGCAACCAATTTTGAAATACTCATCGCTGACGTTCTTATGTATAGCACGGCTTCCACGCCTTAAGCAAGCAGGATATCGGATAAATATCGGATAAAACTATTATGCGCGCGCGCGCTACGACCAAATCAGCACAGGTTAGCCTGCTCATCGGGGAAAACCAATTCAGCGTCCAGGCGGCCGCCCGGGAGCGGATCAACCGTTTCCTGCCGATTCCCGATCAGGCCCTGGGGCTGGAAATAATTGACGCCCAGGCGGACAAGATCGAACAGGCCCTCGCTTGCCTGCGCCGGTGCCTGGAAGCCGTTCGGACGGTCGGACTCCTAAGCGGGCGCAAGGCCGTCTGGCTGCGCGGGGCTGACTCCCTGGGCCAGCCGAAAATCAGCGGCAACAAAGATGTCCAGGAACTGTTGCGCGTCCTGGCCGAGACCATCGCCGGGGGCATGACCGCGGACCAGTTACTGATTATCACCGCCCTGAAAATAGACAGGCGCAGTTCCTTTTACAAAGCTTGTGAGCGGTCGGCTGAAATTGTAGAGTTTGACCTTGGCGAAAAGCCATGGGAGAAGGACCGGGAGGCGCTGAGTTTCGCCGGCAAGACTTTTGCCGAGGCCGGCTTGCAAATAGGCGCGGAAACATTGCATGCTTTTGTGCTGAGAGTCGGCACTGATACCATGCAGATCGCCCAGGAAATCAGCAAGCTGGCGACCTATCTGGGCGAGCGCCACGTGGTCCAGGCCGATGATATCGCGGCAATAACCTCTGCCTGCCGCGAGTTGGTCTTTTGGCAACTGGAAGACGCCATCGTCCAGCGCGACATTGGCCGGGCACTGACGGTGCTCCGCCAGTTGTTAGCTCAGCGTGAAAAGCCCATTTTCCTGATGATCTGCCTGGAAGGGCAATTCCGCAACCTGCTGATTGGCCGGGAAGCGCTGGATAATCACTGGATAAGGGCTCAACAACCGGGCAAGGAATATCTGGGATTACTTAAGAACAGCCTGCCCGCTGCGCTGGACAAGCAGTTAGACCAGGCTCTGGCTTCCGAGAAAGGAGCGCCCATGCATCCCTTTAGAGCCGGCAAACTGGCGGTGCAGGCGCGGGAGTTTTCCCGCCGGGAAATCGAGGAGCGCCGCGCCTGGATTCTGGCGGCCCGCCGTCAAATGGTCTCCAGCGCCGTGCCGGAAGAACTGATTCTCGAATACCTGATTCTGAAACTGTGTGAGCCCCGCGCTCCGCGGCTCGACTGAGCTCGCTTATTTGGACTGTCTCTTTGTATTTACAAGATGCCCTTTGATTTGACTTTGACTGCCAAGTTCCGACAGGCATGCTTGAAATCCGATCTGTTTCCGCGCTGGCTCCGGCGGGGCCATAAGTTGCCGGATCGCATCGAAAACGACGCGGAACTGGGCATCGTATTTCTTCTCCAGTTTTGCCAGTTTGCAGGCAAGATCGGCATGGGTGGATAGCAGGTTGCGTAATTGCACGAAGGCCCTCATGATGGCGATGTTCACCTGCACAGCACTTTCACTGTTCAGAACGCTGGAAAGCATGGCTACACCCTGTTCGGTGAAGGCCATGGGAGGGTATTGAGTGCCACCGCGGGGGTCGCTTTTTGAGGTCACAATTTGTGACCTCAAAGTCGCAAGCTCTTTCCTGTTAAGGACAAACACGAAATCGGCAGGAAAGCGGGAAGCCTTTCTGCGCACGGCCTGCTTGAGCGTCTTCGTTGCAACCTTGTACAGAGCCGCCAAGTCACGATCCAGCATCACCTTTTGACCACGGATAAGGAGTATCGCCTGCTGGATTCTTCCATGGGGGACTATATCTTCCGTCATATTGCCTCGCAGCCTTTATGATTCGAGGTAATATTACGCATTACAAAAATACTGTAACAACCTTGCCTGCTCAGGGTCAAGGACCAAACCAATTTATCCCTCAATTCGGCGAGGAGCCGAACCCGGCTTGAAATCGCGGCCTTAACCGCGTATGATCCGCCAGCGGATAACAAATCGGAAGCGCTTGTCGCGGGCCCGTAGCTCAGTTGGTCAGAGCGGAGGACTCATAATCCTTTGGTCGCTGGTTCAAATCCAGCCGGGCCCACCGTATACTTCTGGGATAGTTCGTTCCGTTAAAACATGACACATTTTACAGAGAAGTTTGGGAGCAATTACTGTCTTGAGACCGTCCAATCCCGAAGCAAAATCGGGATTGGACGGCATGATCGCAGAGCGAATTTCGCTTCCCGCACAGCGGGATTTGAAAAAGTAAGGCAAGTCTGGCCCAAATGTGCCGGCGTTGCGCGAAGCGCTATACTCGCGTATGCGCGAGCGCGGCAACGGCACAGATGGGTCGGAATCGCCGCAATCTTTTTCAAACGAAATTCGCTTTGCTATGAACAATTTGCGGCCGGGATGTCGTATTAGGGAAAATCAAAAAACATGAAAATTTTTATTATGACCGACATGGAGGGTTGCGCCGGCATCCTGAACCATGACGACTGGGTGTTGCCGACCGGCCGCTACTATGAGCAGGGCCAGAAGATTCTCACCGAGGAAACCAACGCCGTCATCGAAGGTTTGTTCGCCGGCGGCGCCGCGGAAATCCTGGTCTGCGACGGCCATGGCAAGGGCGGCATTGCCCCTCTATTGCTCGATGCGCGGGTCCGGCTTCAACGCGGCTGGCCTGCCGAGGCGATCTTCCCCTTCGGACTCGACGCGAGTTTCAACGGCGTGGCCTTTGTCGGCCAGCACGCCAAATCGCGAACCGATTACTCGCACATCACGCACACTGACTGGTTCGATGTGCTGGAGGATACGATCAACGGCATCGCCATTGGCGAATATGGTCACACCGCCTTTTGCGCCGCCGAGTTGGGCGTGCCCTGCATCTTTGCCGGCGGCGAAGAAGCCCTGGCCCTTGAAGCCGCGGCGCTGACGTCCGGGGTAGTAACAGTCGCCGTCAAGCAGGGCGTCATGAAGGACGGGCTCGATCATCTCAGCGAGGATGATTATCGCAAGGCCAAACTGGGCGCCATCCATCTTTCCCATGCCGAGGCTATCCGGCGTTTGCACGCCGGGGCGCTCCAGGCCGCGCAGCAACTGAAAAACAATCCCGGGCAGTTCTCGATCCCTGCGCTCAAGCCGCCCTACGCGCGGGTCATCCGCTATCGCGCCTCTCATGGCAAACCGCCACGCACCGTGCGCTACCGGCATCCCACCAGCGTGATCGCCCTGCTGAACCTGCCTTTCAAATAATAATCAGGCAAAGTGGTATTTGAAGATGCACCAGAGGGCGCGGAAACCGTCCTTCCAGGTAATCTTCTTACCCTCGGAATAGTCCCGGCCGTAATAGGCGATCGGCACTTCGTAGATCCGGCAACGCCGGCGCGCGACCTTGGCGGTAATCTCGATCTCGAAGCCGAAACGCCGCTCGCAGAGCGTGAGGCCCCGCAGAATCTCGCTCCTGAATACCTTGTAGCCGACCTCGACATCGGTCAGATTGAGGTCGGTCATCATGTTGGAAAGCAGTGTCAGGAGTTTGTTGCCCACCGAATGCCAGAAAAACACAACGCGGTGCGGCCCGCCGCCAAGAAAGCGCGAGCCATAGACCACATCGGCCTTACCCGCCAGGATGGGCGCCAGCAAGGCCGGATAATCATTCGGATCATATTCCAGGTCGGCATCCTGGATAAGCACAATATCACCGGTCGCCGCCTGGAAACCCGCGCGCAGCGCGGCGCCTTTGCCCTGGTTAACGTCGTGGAAAATGATCTTCCACTCCGGATGATCAGCCTGAAGGCGCCTGAGAACCTCGCGGGTGCCATCGGTAGAGCCGTCATCCACCAGCACCAGTTCCTTGGCAAGGTTCAAGTTAACGGCCGAAACCGCGCGCGCGATTTGTTCGATGGTCGGCGCCTCGTTATAGACGGGAATGACGACCGATAGTTTTCCGGGGTCCATTTAAATCTCAAGGCACGGCGCTTTTCACCTCAAGCGTGACCGGCAGTATGAAGGCATTGTGCTCGTCAGGCAAGCTCGTATCGGCCCGCAGGCGCCGGCCACGGGAGTCGGGCCTGCCTGGGCGTAGCGCTCCGGCGAAGCCTGGCTCAAATAAACCAATCTTGACCGCATACTGGCCCGCCGGTAGGTCCGCCGGCGTCTTAACCGTGCGCTCGTGACAAAAAGTTTCCGGCAAGGGCTGGTTATCCGCCGAGGCGCCGCGGGGCAAAAGATGATCATCCTGGAAAAAACCTTCCTTGCCCTGGAAATGAACAAACACCCGCGGCAACCGCAGCAAGGGCTTGGTGGGATATTTCCAATAATAGCGGATAATGAACTCCTCGCCGGGACGCACCTGGCCGGGCCCAAGCGTAAGGCCCCGGAAGATTGCGCCGTTGCGGAACCGGATCTCGGCGGCAATCTCCGGACTGGCCAAGCGCGCGCTTTCTTTGCGCCAATGTTCGGCTTCGTCCATGCGGCCGTTGGCCTCGAAATACCAGGCCAGCCGCTCCGTTACCGGATGATAATCCGGGTATTCCCGCGCCGCCCGAAAAAGCAGCTCAAGGGCTTCCTCCTTCCGGCTGTTCAGAAAATACTCATCGGCCCGGCGCGCCAGCGTGACGGTCCAGAACTTGTTGCGGCTCAGGAAGCAAGCAAAGCCCGCCCATTGCAGGCCAAGCTCAGCGGCCGTGGTATCTTCCCAGCGCGCCGGCTCAAAATCGAATAACACCCAAGGGCTCACGGCCGTTTCCCGCATACGCACCAGGCGCGCGGCCAGAACCGCGCGGCACCCATCAGCATCTTCCTGGCGCGCAAGGATTCCTGTTTGTGGCGTAAAACTCATTTCGGCATCGAGCCTTCCGCTCTTCCCCGAAAAAATCGTCGGCTCCAGCGGAACCTGAATCTCCTCGCCCACAGCACCATGCAGGGCATTGGCCACCCAGCGATCGCAATATAGCCGGTTAAGGCCTCTTTCCTGAATCAAGCGGACCAGTTCCGGAAAAGCTTGCGTTTCCGGGACCTCGGCACCGCCCGGCGCGTAGAGCTGCAATTCACGGATGCCAAATTTTACCCCGATACGCCGCAAGCGCAGGGCTTCCACGGTAACCGGGGCAAAAACGATATTGAGCCGGTAAAGCCAGTCACCGCAATAGGGCCGCGGCCCGGACCAGAAATACCAACTGGCCAGCAAAACGGGCGTCAGCGCTCGCCAGTCACCGCCCAGTTCACGCCCTTCAATCTGCAATTCGGGCGGATACTGTGGAAAAAACAAAAGGCGCAGTTGGCTCAAGCGTTCCGGTTTGCGGAATTGGATTTCAACCCATTCGTCTTCGCCCTCAGCGGCCGCGCTTTCCCACCAGGTGTCCAGATTGTAATCCATTGCCAAGGCGCGCCCATCACGGCCTTTCGAATCAGTAATGCGTTCAATCGTTTCAACCGGCAACCGGCTGTGCGCCGAGCTCGGCGGCGCGAAGTCCATCTGCACGTCAACGCCGCTTGGCTGTTCGAGCCGGGCGGAACCGCCATAGGCGCTCAGGAATTCACTTAACCCGCCGGCATTGTGAAAGACGGCAATGCGCTCCGCCAGCTCAGCCTGGCGGCTGTAAGCCGGATAACGGTCCAAACCCAACTCGCTGAGACCAATCACCTCGCGCAGAGCAAAATGCCAGGCATAGAGACTGTAGGGAATATAAGCGGCCGCCACCCGGCGCTCGTTAAGAAAAGTTCCCACACTTTCAATTTGGCGCTGATAGGCGGCTTCGCCGCGGGCGCGTCTTCCCGCCCACTGCAGAGCGGGAAACTGGCAAGCCACCAGGATCAGAAGCGGCAGCCAGGCCGCCCAGGCCAGAGCCGCGGGCAACCAGGCTTGGAACCGGGCGGTCATCACGCCCACCATGACGGCAACCACGGGCACAAGCGGCAGGAGATAGCGGGGCGAATTCATTTCGGCAAAATGCGACGTGCTGAAGATGAGCGCGGAAATCAGAATGAACGCGAACAGCATCAGCCCGAACACACCGCCCGGCAGTCGACGTTGGCGGCCGGCCTGGAACATAACGCCGGCGGTAATCAGCGCGGCGACAATATAAATCGCGCCGCAAAAAAACTTCTGCGGTTGAGTCGCGCCGGCCAGATCCAAGAGGTCCGGCAGGCGATCCAGAAAAAATAGACTCAACCCCTCCCCCATTGGCCGCCGGGCAAAGGTCCCCAGGAAACCGAATGAAGCCCACTGATGGGCAGCATTCCACCACCAGAAAGGCCAACTGCCCAGGGCAAATCCGGCGGCGGCCGCCAGCGTGCGCAAAGCAAGCCGGCGGGGTGAGAGCAACAACACCACCAGCAGCGCAGCCGTAATCAGATCCGCCGTGACTAATTGATTGGACCACCAGCCCAGGCCGGCCAGCAGGCCCAGCAATAGAAACCAGGCCGCGCGCGGCGGAGAGCCTTGCCATTCACGGACTATTCCGCGGCCGCTCAACCAGAGCACGAGGGTGCCGAAAAGCAGCGTGGCGGCATAACCGCCGCGCGGTGAAATCTGGTAATGAAAATATCCGAACGGCCCTACCAGCAGAAAGGCCAGTGCGGCAATCCCGGCAACGCGCGACGAGTCAAGTTCCCGCGTCCAGCAATAGATGACCGGCAAAGTTAAAAAGCCCAGTAAAGCCGTGCCGAGGCAAACCAGAAACCCGGAAAGGCCGAACAGCCGGCAAAGCACCGCGCTGATCAGGGGCTCTAATGAGCCCATGTAAGGCTGGCCGTAAAAGAAAACCGGAAAGTCGCGGCCCTCGGCCATGTGTTTAACCATCAGAGCCACAACGCCGGCATCGGGATTCAGGTTATAGCGCAGGCACCAGGCGCCATAAATACGCGTAGCCAGCGCGACGGCCAGCAGCAGGAGCACAATGGCCGGAACACGGTAATCGGCCAGGCGGTTGACTCGGTTAGGTGCCATATTAAGCCCGATGTTGGCTTTGCCAAATGTGCCCGCTGGATCCTTTGGCTGCGAATAGCCTTCATGCCTCTGCCCGCAATGCTGCGCATAGCGCTGCAGGCGGGCTATGAAGGCCTACAGCGGAGCTGGGCACAGTGGACAAGGACGGCGTTTCACGGGTTAAGATTGAGGAGGGGGCTGTAATTTTCCAGGGCAAGCTTGCCCTGCATCTGGCTGACATCCAGCGGGTATTTGCCGGAGAAGCAGGCCGCACAGAAGGAAGCCGGCTCTTTAAGCGGCGAGAGCAGTCCTTCCAGGCTTATATAGCCCAAGCTCTCCACGCCGATAAACTCGGCAACCTGTTCCACGGAACGGGTGCCGGCAATAAGCTCTTCACGCGTCGGAAAATCAATGCCGAAAAAACAAGGGTGCATGGTTGGCGGCGAGGCAATGCGCAAGTGGATTTCGCGCGCGCCGGCGGCGCGCAAGGCGGCCACGCGCTGGCGGGAGGTCGTGCCCCGGATGACGGAATCATCCACAACCACAATGCGCTTGCCCTTGACCACATCGGTCACCACCGCCAGTTTAAGGTCAACACTGCTGGAACGCTGGGCGGATTCCGGCATAATGAACGTGCGGCCGACATAATGGTTGCGGATAAAGCCGTAATCCAGGGGAATGCCGCTGCCTTGCGAAAAGCCCAGGGCGGCCGAGTTGCCGCTGTCCGGAACGGGAATGACGATATCCGCCTGGGCCGGTTGTTCTTCCGCCAGACGCCGGCCCAGCATACGCCGGACGGTATGGACACTCTCGCCGAACACAATGCTGTCGGGCCGCGCAAAATAAACCAGCTCAAAAATGCACTCGGCGGGCGGCGAAAGCGGCTCGCAGAAAAAAGAGCTGTTGAGGCCGGTGGCATCGGCCACGACCAGCTCGCCCGGGCGCACATCGCGCAGATAGGTGGCGCCCATCTGGGCCAAGGCGCAAGTTTCGCTGGCAAAGACATAACTCTTGCCCAGCCGTCCTATCGAGAGCGGCTTGAATCCCCGCGGGTCGCGCGCGGCCATGACGCAATCCTTAGTCATGAGCAGGTAAGCAAAGGCGCCCTGCAGCTCGCGCAGCGCGCGGGCGGCCCGATGCGGGCGTTCGCGATACATGGGATCGGCCAGCAGGTGCACGAGCACTTCGCTGTCGGTGCTGGTCTGAAAAATGGCGCCGGCCTGCTGGTACATCTGGCGCAGCGCCTTGGCATTGATCAGGTTGCCGTTGTGCGCCACCGCCCAGATGCCGTCCTGGCATTCGACCACCAGCGGCTGGACATTTTGGAGGCGGCCCGACCCGGTGGTGGAATAGCGGACATGGCCAATGCCCAAGTGGCCCGGAAGCCCCCGCAACGCTTCGGCGGTGATCACGTCATTGACCAGCCCCAAGCCCTTGGTCGAGCGCACCCGGGAACCGTCGCCGACAACGACCCCAACGCCTTCCTGACCGCGATGCTGGAGCGAAAACAATCCCTGGTAAATCAGCGATGCGGCTTGCGGGGCGCCGTAGATGCCAATCAGGCCGCAGGCTTCTGCTGGTTTTTCTTCAGGCCAAGCCAAGGCCATGGAAACCTCCGGGCTTATGTTTGCACCCGCAACCCAAGACCGCTCATTTGGCGCGGCTGCTCCAGGCGCTGCCACGAACCAGAAAACGCCAAGGACGCTGGGCGTCGGCGCCGGCATACTCGATGCCTACGCGGGTAGTTGATACAATTTCAGCGGGGTGGAAGTCAATTCCTTTTTCCAGCCAGATTTTATTACCCAGCAGGCTTGCGCCCGAATAACGCACGCGCAAGCCCAAAGCCTGCGCCAGAGCGCCCGGCCCCGCCGTGAGGGTTCGATCAAGCCGCGTCTTGCTCCGCCGCCGCAGCATGAGGTCAATGCCATGGGTCGGCTCCAGCGCCCGGATCAGAATGGCATGGGGAATATCCTGCGGCCCGGTAATAATATTAAAGAGCGCGTGCAATCCGTAGCACAAATAAATATAAGCCACGCCGCCGGCTTGATACATGACCGCGGTGCGCCGCGTGCGCCGGTTGCCGAAAGCGTGCGAGGCGCGGTCGGTGGCGCCCGCGTAGGCTTCCGTTTCCACGATGCGTCCGCCGGTCACGCGGGCGCCGCCGAGCCGGGTAAAAAGATACTGACCCAGCAATTCCCGGCCGATTTGCAGCACATCCTCCCGCCGGAAAAAAGCGGCCGGTAATTTTTTACCGACAATAGCCGCGCGTTGGTTGCGCATCATGAACCTTGGGCCGGCCAGGGTTATTCCAGCAGCCGGCCGAAAAACTCCTGACATAGACGCTTAAGCTGCTCAAAGTACGCCGCCAGCAACCAGCCCAAAGCGACGATCAGCACAACCTTGGCACCGACCAGGACTTGCCGCAGAATGGCGCGTTCTTTGCGCCAGTAGTGTTGGCAGCGCGGGCAGCGCTCCAGAGTCGTAGCAAACATATAGCCGCACTGCGGACACTGGATCAAGCGGCTGGCGGGCACCTTGGGAACATTGGCCGGCGATTCGGCTGGTCGGGGCTGGTCGGATTTCAGCCGCAGCCGAACCGGAACAGTGTGCTCGGCCTTGCAAGCGGCGCAGAGCAAGACGGCCCCGGCCAGATTGTCCGGGGCGGCCATCTCTTCGCCGCAAGCGCATTTCCAAAAAACTTGCGCTGAGGGAACGGCAATACTGCGGCCACAGTTAGGGCACTGCACCTGGCGGCCGGCTTCCGTCGCCGCCAGCGCCAGGCTTTGCTCGCAAGCGCATTTGAAGTAGACCGAAGCCATGGCAACGCCCCAGCTAATACTTGCGAACGATATAACCCCGGCCAAAACATATCTTGCAGTTTGACGCTATTTCCCGGCCGGACATTCCGGCCATCGCCCGTCCCAAGCCCTGGCAGGTCGGACAGATTTCTCCGCCGGGGGGCAGAACAAACGTGCGGCCACCCTTGCGATCGCACAGCGGGCAAGGCACCTGGCTGTTTTCCGTTACCGTCCGCTTCCGATTTTCCAAATCAACGATCTCCTTTTGCTCCTTGCGAATGGCAAAACCCAAGCCGCCGCAACGCCAGCAGCGAATTTTTGTCTCATTGGAAGTCGGTGGCGCCGGCGCCGGCGGCGGCGGGGGCGGCTCGACCCCGAACCATTTTGCATACCAGCGCTGGACGGCGTTGGTAGTGCCTGACCAAACAATCCGCCCCTGTGTAGGAAACTCGGCCGTAGTAGAACGCACAACCTGCCAATCCACGTTACCACTGGCCCAGAAGCCGGCCGCGCCGATCGCCAACAGCACAAGCCCCCAGAAAACCGCTCGCAGGAAAGAGCGTCGCGTGGACCGCGGAGCGCCCCGCATCACGCCGGGTATCTCCGGCAATTTCAGATGGCAGCTCCGGCAATGAATCGCTGTGAGCGCATTTTCCGCGCCGCAGGCTGGGCAAACTCTAATCATGATGACTGCAATTACAATGGCGCGACGCCAGGTAAGCGCCCTACGGCAGGCCATTATTCGAACGTAGGGCCTGACCTTGCGTCAGGCCATTCTTCCCATAATTCAAGGGCCGCCGCGCTCATTTCAGGCTGGAGATGATGCTGATCATCGGCAGGAACATTGCAATAACAATCGTGCCGACGACCACGGCCAGAAAGATGATTAAAATCGGCTCGATAATCGAGGTCAAACCTTCCACGGTAGCATCCACTTCCGTGTCATAGGTGTCGGCAATCTTGACGAGCATCTCGGGCAAGCGCCCGGTTTCTTCGCCCACCGTAATCATGCCCACCACCATGTTGGGGAACAAGCGCGCCGCTTCCAGCGGCACAGCCATGGTTTCGCCTTCCTTGATGCTGTCATGCACGGCCTGCACGGCCCGGGCCACGACCTCATTACTGGTGGTCTCGCGGACAATCGTCAAGGCCTGCAGAATCTGCACGCCGGAACTCAGCAGCGTGCCGAGGGTACGCGTGAAGCGCGACACGTTTACCCGCAGGACCAGGCTGCCGAAAATAGGCGCGCGCAAGGTAAGCTTATCCAGCAGATACCGGCCCAAACGGGTGCGGCCCAGGAGCTTAAAGAACACAATCACGCCCGCAATTACTCCGATTATCGGCACAAAACGATGCACCATGGCATTACTGGTCGCGATCACAAACTGGGTCAGCGCGGGCATTTCCCGGCCCTTGCCTAGACCTTCCTTGAAAACCTCCGTGAATTTGGGAATAACGCCAACCATCAGGAACGTGGTAATTCCCAGAGCCATAACCAGCACGACGATCGGGTAGATCATGGCGCCGCGCACCCGCGCCTTGATTTTCTCGGCCTTTTCCACAAACTCGCTCAGGCGGCTCAGGGTTATCTGGAGCACGCCGCCAACTTCGCCGGCTTTGACCATGTTGACGAACAGCTTGTCGAAAACCTTAGGATGCTGGCTGAGGGCTTCGGCGAAGGTGCTGCCGCCCTCGACCGCTTCACCCAACTCACCGATAATTTCCTTCAAGCCCACGTTCTGCTCCTGCTTCTGCAGAATTTGCATGGCGCGCAGCAGCGGCACCTGCGCATCAATCAGGGTGGAAAGCTGCCGGGTAAAAACCGCCAATTGCTTGCGCTTGACGCGCCGGCGCAGAAACTTGGGCAACGGTATTGAGATGTTGACATTCAGTCCCCGGCCGCCCCGCGCGCTTGGCCGCGGGCCGCCGGGCGCTCGGGCGCGTCCGGTCGGGGTCGCGATTGCTTCTTCGATTAGTGAGGGATTAAGCTTTAATTCGCGCAGCTTGACCAGCGCGGCCGGACGGCTGGCGGCATCCAGCACGCCGCTCGCTGCCTGGCCGGAGGAATCCGTGGCGGTATAGCGGTACTTAGGCATGGTGCACCGGTTCGCAAGTCTTCAGCGCGCGGCCGCTTGCGCGCGCGCCGGCGCCGGCTTGGCTTCGGCCTGCGCGGGGGGCTGTTTTTTCTTCTTATCCACCGGCGCAATACTGACCCACTCCAGAATTGCCATGGGCGCGGCGTCGCCGCGGCGCGAGCCCAGATGCATAATGCGCGTGTAGCCGCCTGCGCGATCCTGACACTTCGGCACGATCTGCTCGAAAAGCATTTTGACGGCTCCTCGGCGCCGCAGCGTAGCGATGATTTGGCGCCGGGCGGCCAGCGAGCCGGCCCGGGCCAGCGTGACCATCCGTTCGGCCAGAGCCCGGGCGGCCTTGGCGCGCGCCAAGGTGGTTACAATGCGCTTTTCCTCGATCAGGCTGCACACCAGGAAGCCCAACAGCGCTTTACGGTGCGCGCTCGATCGTCCGAATGTAGTTGAGAGCACCCGATGACGCATGGCACAAGTAAAAAAACGTCGCAGGCAACCAGAACAATTGCGCGGCTATTCTTCCTTTTCTTTCTTAGCCGAGTCGCTGCCGGGAACCGCGGCGGTTGCAGTTCCGGCACGCTCAAGGAGCAAATCGGGCTCGAACTTCATGCCCATGGCCAGGCCCAGCTCGCGCAGTTTCTCCTGGATTTCATGCAGGGATTTCTTGCCGAAATTGCGGTACTTGAGCATTTCGGCTTCGGTCTTCTGGGCCAGTTCGCCGACGGTAAGAATATTGGCGTTGTTCAGGCAGTTAGCGGCGCGAACGCTGAGCTCGATCTCATTCACGCTCATATTGAGTTTGTTACGCAGGTCCTCGCGCTCGCGGTCCACGACTTTTTCATCATGCTCAAATTCGATCTGGTCCTCATCGTAGTTGACGAACACGTCCAGGTGATGGCGCAAGATGGCCGCCGCGCGCACCATGGCCACATCGGGGACCAGGCGCTCATCGGTCCAGATTTCCATAATCAGTTTTTCGTAATCGGTGCGCCGGCCGACGCGGACATTTTCCACCGTGTAATTGACCCGCTGCACCGGCGAATAGATGCAATCAATCGGGACGACGCCGATTTCCTGTTCTTTCTGGCTCTTCCAATCAGCCGGGCAGTAGCCCCGGCCCAGGCTGACATCGAGTTCGGCCTCGAATTTGCCGTCCTCCGCCAGGGTACAGATATAGTGCGCCGGATTAACGACCTCGACGAACTGGTCGGTCTCGATATTAGCCGCGGTAACTTCACCCGGCCCCTTGACTTTGATGTGAAGGCGGCGCGGCTCGCGGCAATACATTTTGAGCCGCACTTTTTTCAGGTTAAGAATGACATCGGTTATATCTTCAACCACGCCCGGCACGGCGCAAAACTCATGGAAGGCCCCATCAATCTTGACGGCCGAAATGGCGGCGCCTTCCAGCGAGGAGAGCAACACGCGCCGCAAGGAATTGCCCAGGGTATGGCCATAACCGGATTCGAGCGGCTCGATAATGAAGCGCGCAAAAGTGCTCGTGGCGCCGCGCTCGTCCTTCACGACCATTTTGGGCATTTCAAAGCGACCGATTTTGACTGTCATAGACCAATCCTTCCGAAGCCGGCGCCGCCGCGCAAGAGGCGCTGCCGCCGGACGGGGCAGCATTACCATTGGCGGCGGACACCGTGTTATTATTTAGAGCACAATTCCACAACCAACTGTTCGTTCACGAAAGGCCCGATCTCAGCGCGGGTCGGCTCGCGCAGCACCTCGCCGACATAATTTTCGCGGTCAAGCTGCAGCCAGGGCGAAAGCGTCTTACCCTCGTTGGCCTCGAGCCATTTTTTGGCCAGCGCGCGGCTGTGCTTGCGGTCTTTAACCGCCACGCGATCGCCGGGTTTAAGAATCATGGAAGGAACGCTGGCCCGATGCCCATTGACGCTCAGGTGCTGGTGGCGGACAAATTGCCGCGCGGCGCGCCGCGAGGGGCTGAAACCAAAGCGGTAGACCAGATTATCCAGCCGCAACTCCAGCAGGCGCAACAGAGTTTCGCCGGTTATTCCCGGCTGTTGCGCGGCGCGCGCAAAGAACAAGCGCAGTTGCTCATCCTGCAACCCGTAGTAGCGTTGCAGCCGCTGTTTCTCGCGAAATTGCCGGGCGTAATCGGACGCTTTCGTGCGCCGCACACCATGCATGCCCGGCGGCGGCCGGCCCGTGTCAATCGGGCACTTGGCCATATTGCAACGGTCGCCCTTGAGGAAAAGCTTCAAGCCCTCCCGGCGGCACAAACGACAAGCTGGCCCTGTATATCGTCCCATGCCTTATCTCCATTTTTCGTCAAAAAAGCTTAAACGCGGCGGCGCTTGCGCGGCCGACAGCCGTCATGCGGCATTGGCGTCACATCCCGAATGGCAGTAATAGTCAAGCCGGACGATTGCAGCGCCCGGATGGCCGATTCGCGGCCAGTCCCGGGCCCCTGCACGCGGACTTCAATTTCCTGCATGCGATGGGGCGCAACCATCCGCGCCACTTCCTGGGCAACTATCGTCGCAGCATAGGCGGTGCTTTTGCGGGTGCCCTTGAAACCCATCCGGCCCGCGCTGCTCCACGCCAGCACCTGGCCCTTCGGGTCGGTGATACTGACCTGGGTATTGTTAAAAGTCGCATTAATATGGGCAATACCTACGGACACCGTGCGCGCCGCTTTAACGCGCGCCGTGCGTTCCGATGCGGCCGTGGCCGCGCTTTCCGCCCCCGGCGCGGCCGGTGCGGCCGGTGCGGCCGCTGCCGCCGGCGTTGCTGCGGGCGCAGACGCCTCCTTCTTGGCAGCGGTTTTGGCCGCGGCGGCGCCGGCGGGTTCTTTATCCTGGGGCGCTGACTTAGGGTTGTTGGCCATAGTTTTTAAAATTATGTTTTGGCTTCGGCCTTGGCTTTAGGCTCAACTTTGGCTTTAGGCTCGGCTTTGGCCGGAGCCGCCGCGGCTTTAACCGGGGCCGCCGCGGTCTTGGCTTTGGCCTCAGCCGGCGCTTCGGATTTAACCGCAGCGCGGGCTTCTTTACCGCGCACGACGCCGACCGTCTTGCGCACACCCTTGCGCGTGCGCGCGTTGGTATGCGTGCGCTGGCCGCGCACGGGCAAGCCCTTGCGATGCCGGACCCCGCGATAGGAACCAATGCTGATCAAGCGGCGGATGTTCTGGGCAACTTCCCGGCGTAAATCACCCTCCAGCACGTAGCCGTCCTGCAGCAGGTTGGTAATTCTGGTTAACTCTTCGCCAGTCAGGGCATCGGCGCGTTTCGCCGGATCAATCTGGGCCTGGCGCACGATGGCCTGAGCGCGCGACAGGCCAACGCCGTAAATGTAGCGCAATGAATATTCCACTCGTTTTTTGCCGGGAATATCAATCCCGATAATTTTGGGCATTGGCGCGCTCCTACCCCTGCCGCTGTTTGTGGCGGGTATTACTGCAAACGACCCGGACGGACCCCTCCCGCCGCACAATTTTGCAGCGCGCACAGATCCGTTTGACTGAGCTTCTTACTTTCATCCTGGTATTTTCCACCTGGGCTTGCCGCCGTAGCTATTTAAGCCGCGGACTACCCATTGCGCCCACCATACCTATTACCGGTTGAATAAAAAAAACGCTAAGCATTAGCATAAAGTCTTTTTCTGGTCAAGAACTTCTTTCCAGGACGCCGGCCGGGGTCAAAATCTCGGCCGCCTTTTCCCCCACCACAACCGTATGTTCAAAATGGGCGGAAGGACGCTGATCCCTGGTCACGACCGTCCAGCCATTCTCCAATACCCGAACCTCGGGCCCGCCCAAATTGATCATGGGTTCAATGGCCAAGGTCATTCCCACCTGAAGCTTTGGCCCTCTTCCCGCAGGCCCATAATTCGGGATTTGCGGGTCTTCGTGCATGGAGCGCCCAATACCATGCCCCACAAAATCCCGCACGACCGAAAACCCCGCGGCCTGGGCCGTCACTTCAATCGCGTGGGACACGTCGCCCAGGCGCCGGCCGGAATGCGCCTGGGCAATACCGGCCGCGAGCGCCTCCTGGGCTACCGCCACGAGCCGGCTCACCTCCGGATCGGGAATGCCCACCATAACCGTTACGGCCGTATCGCCGAAAAAACCGTCGGCCTGCACGCCCACATCCAGGCTGACGATATCGCCGACCGCGATGCGGCGCGCGCCGGGAATGCCATGCACTACTTCCTCGTTCACCGAAATGCAGACGTTGCCGGGATAACCCCGATAGCCGCGAAAAGCGCTCCTAACCCCCAGGCGCCGCATCAGATCGGCGGCCTCATCATCGAGCGCCTGGGTTGTCAGGCCGGGACAAATCTGTTTGGCCAGCGTTTCACAAATCTGCCGTGCATATCGCCCGGCCACGCGCATACGGGCGATCTCGGCCGGACTCTTAATAATAATCATTGCAGCCGCTTGATAATTTCCGCCACGGTGGCCTCGCGCGGTCCGGACGAATCCACGCGCTGCAACTGACCGCGCTCATGGTAGTAAGCAATCAAGCCGGCGGTCTGTTCCTGAAACACTTCCAGCCGTTTCAAAATCGTTTCGCGCCGGTCATCCAGGCGCTGATACAATTCGCCGCCGCAGACGTCGCAGACTCCCGCGCGGCGCGGGGGAATGTTTTGCACATGATAATTAGCGCCGCATTGGCGGCAAATGCGCCGGCCAGTCAAGCGTTGCACCGATAGCGCCGGCGGGACATCCAACAGCAAAACTGTTTTCAAGGTTACGCCGCTCGCGGAGAGTTCGGCATCCAACCCCCGCGCCTGCGCCAGCGTCCGCGGAAAACCATCAAACAAATAGTGCGCCTCGGCGCCGCCATGGCTCAGGCGTTCGCGCACAATTTTCAAGATGGTCTCATCCGGAACAAGCATTCCCTTACTCATGAAACTCTCGGCTTCCCGGCCCAGGGGTGTGCCGGCCTTGACGGCTTCCCGCAGCATGTCCCCGGTGGAAACATGGATAAAATTGCCGGCCTCCCGGATACCTTCGGCCATGGTCCCCTTACCCGCGCCCGGCGCACCCAGCAAGATAACGGCTTCGGCACTCATTAAAAATCGCTGAACTTAATTCCGGGTAACTGCTCATCGTCAAGAAAAGAAACTACGAAATACGCTAAAGGCGCGAAAATGGGAATGGAAATTGCATTCAAATTTCGTGTATTTTGCGCATTTTGTAGTTAATTGCTTTCTCAGATAGCTGAACAGTTCACTCTGGGCGCAAAAAACGCTTTCAGCGTCTTCCGCGCAATTTACCCTTCTTCAGAAAGCCATCGTAATGCCGCATAACCAGGTGCGATTCCACCTGGCGCATGGTGTCAAGCATAACGCCGACCACAATCAAGAGACTGGTGCCTCCGAAAAAAGAAGCCACCAGCCAGGGGATATTGAACTGGCGCGCCATAATCGTGGGGATCACCGCAATAACCGTCAGGAAAACGGCGCCCGCCAGGGTAATGCGGGTCATGGTGCGGTCCAGGAACTCGGCCGTCGGGGTGCCCGGCCGGATACCGGGCACATAGCCACCGGCCTTTTTAAGATCGTCGGCGATCTGGATGGGGTTAAACACCGTGGCTACCCAGAAATACGAGAAGAACAGGATCATGAGCGCGTAGAGCGCCAGGTAGAGCGAGCGATCTATCTGGAAAGCCACGGCCACGTGCTTGAAAAATTCGCCGGGCAGCATCTCGAAAATCTTCTGGGGAAAAATCAGGATGGCCTGGGCAAAGATGATAGGCATAACCCCCGAATAATTGATCCGCAGCGGCATATAGGTGCTTTGCCCGCCATAGACCTTGCGGCCGATCACGCGCTTGGCATATTGCACCGGAATCTTGCGCTGGGCCTGAGTGACGGCGATCGTGGCCGCCACCACCAGAAACATCATCAACAGGAGGCCCACCAGGTGGAAGGCCGAAAACTGGGCCTCGCCCCCGCCCACCGGCCGGAACATACGGTTGGTGGCCTGGACCGCGCCTGGCAGACGGCTGATGATATTTACGGTTATGATCAATGAAATGCCATTGCCCACGCCCGACTGCGTAATCTGCTCGCCCAGCCACATCATGATCATCGTGCCGGTGGTCATGGTAACAACCGTAACCAGCCGGAAGCCCCAGACCGAGTTCATGCTGACGATCTGGCCGACGTCACCGCCGAACAACGCGGCGGGGTTCTGCAAGGCCGTGGCCATGAAATAAGCCTGAACGACGCATAAACCCACCGTAAGATAACGGGTGTACTGCGTAATTTTCTGCCGGCCGACTTCGCCCTCGCGCGCCAGACGCTCCAGGGTCGGCACGACCGCGGTCATCAGTTGCAGGATGATCGAGGCGCTGATGTAAGGCATGATCCCCAGGGCGCCAACGGCGCAATTGCTGATGGCGCCGCCGCTGAACAGGTCAATCAGCCCCAACAGGCCGCCGCCCACCTGGTTGGAAATATGCTGGATCAGCGCTTGAAGTTCGGCGGTGCTGACCCCCGGCGTCGGCACGGCGCTCAGTACCCGGCAGAGAAACACCATCGCCAGGGTGAACAGGAGGCGCTTGCGCAGCTCCTCGACTTTGAACGAATTAATGAACGCCGAAAGCATGATTTCTTAACGGCAACTACTCAGCTATCGGAAAAGACACTTAACTACGAAACGCGCGAAATACGCAAAATTTAATACAATTTCTATTCCCATTTTCGCGCCTTTTCCGCCTAAGGCGGATCTGCCTTAGGCATGACGCGTTTTTCGTAGTTCCATTTCTTGATGTCTGAGCAGCCACTCTTAACGGATAACTTCCGCGGTTCCACCGGCCGCGGTAATCGCTTGGCGGGCGGCAACGCTGAAAGCCTGGGCTTTGACCGTCAGCTTTTTCTTCAATTCGCCGCCACCCAGCACTTTCACACCCCAAGCGCCGGATTCAATCAGGCCGGCTTCTTCCAGAACGGCGCTGGTAACTTCCCGGCCGTCCTTAAAGCGATTCAAGCTCGTCAGCGCCACCAGCCGGTAACGGCGCTTATCCGGGCGGTTAAAACCGCGCTTGGGTATCCGGCGCAGCAGGCGCATCTGTCCGCCTTCGAAGCCCGGTTTATGTTTATGGCCGGAGCGGGCATATTGCCCCTTGTGGCCGCGGCCACAAGTTTTGCCTTTGCCCGAGCCGGGCCCGCAGCCCACGCGCATTTTGCGGTGCCGGGCGCCGGGAACATTTTTCAAAGTGTGCAGGTTCAGCATGTCAGCTCGTCTGCTCCATCGGGGCCGCGGCGGTTTGACCCGCCCCAGCCGGTTCCCGACCGCGAATCTCATCCGCTTCCGCGCGCGTGCGCAACTGTTGCAAGGCATTGATGGTGGCGTGCACCACGTTCCACTTATTACTGCTGCCGAGCGACTTGGCCAGCACATTATGGATGCCGGAGAGATTGAGCACCGCGCGCACTCCGCCGCCGGCAATGACGCCGGTGCCGTCCACGGCCGGTTTTAACAGGACCCGCGAGGCCGAAAACTTGCCACAGACCTCGTGCGGAATGGTGGTGCCATACAGCTTGATGCGAAACATGGATTTACGGGCAATCTCGCCGCCCTTGCGAATGGCGTCGGCAACTTCGTTGGCCTTACCCAGGCCATACCCGACCTGGCCATGCTGGTCGCCCACGACGACCACGGCGCTGAAACTCATCCGGCGCCCGCCCTTGACAACCTTGGCGCAGCGTTTTACCTGGACGACATATTCATCCAGCTCGCCGGGCAACAACGCTTCATCGCCCAGCTCGTCTTTTTGCAGGTCGCGATTCATGGCACTCCCGCTCATAGTTTTATTCCGGCCTGGCGCGCCGCATCGGCGATGGTCTTAAGCCGCCCACCGTAGGCGTGTCCGCCGCGATCAAACACCGCCGTATTAATTCCCTTGGCCTTAGCGGCGGAGGCCGCTTGAAGCCCAAGCTTCTGGGCCGCGGCGCGATTTGTTTTACCGGCCGATTCCTTGCAACAGGTGGAGACGGCCACCAGGGTAGAGGCCGCGGCGTCATCCACAAACTGCACATAGATATGTTTATTGGTTACCCGCACGCACATGCGCGGCCGCTCAAGCGTGCCGAACACTTTCTGACGAAGGCGCCGGTGCCGGCGCGCGCGATAGTCCAATCTGGTTTTGAGTTTCATAGCTGACACTTAGCTTAGGCCACTGTCTTGCCGACTTTACGTTTGACATACTCGCCCTTATAGCGAATGCCTTTGCCCTTGTATGGTTCCGCGGGATAAAATGACCGAATCCGGGCGGCCACATCGCCGACAAGTTGTTTATCCGCTCCGCTGACGACGATATTGACGTTATCGGCAACCTTGACCTCGATACCGGGGGGAATGGCGAGCTCCACCGGCCGGGAATAGCCCAGGGTGAACACGGCTTTGCGGCCCTGCACGGCGGACTTGAAACCAACCCCCTGAATTTCCAGCTCCCGGGTATAGCCCTTGGCCACACCTTCCACCATGTTGGCTATCAGGCGGCGGTTCAAACCGTGCAAAGGTGCGCAAGTCGGCTCAGCCGACTTCGGCTGGATCGCTACCGTGGAGCGTTCCAGGCGGATGGCAAACGGCTCCGGGACGACCATACTCAAGGTTCCTTTCGGACCTTTGACTGAAAGGGTATTTCCGTCCAGCTTGAGTTCCACCTGCGCCGGAATTGGAATCGGCTTCTGCCCTACGCGTGACATTGTTCTCATATTCTCACCAGATGGTGCAAAGCCACTCGCCGCCGAGATGCTGCCGGCGCGCTTCGGCGTCGGTCAGCAGACCGCGGGACGTGCTGACAATAGCAATACCCGTGCCGCTCTTTATCGGCCGCAGCGCCGTGGCGCGGACATAACGCCGCAGGCCCGGCTTGCTGATGCGCCGCAGGCCGCGGATCACCCGCTCGCGGCCCGGTTGAAACTTCAGATACAGCCGCAGCACCTTGCCATGGTCGCCGCCCTCGGTCGTATAATCCTGAATAAAGCCTTCCCGCTTGAGAATCCGCGCCAGTCCGTCCTTGAGCCGGGAATAGGGCACGTGCACTACCTCCTGCCGGACCAGGTTGGCATTGCGCACTCTGGTCAACATATCGCCAATAGGATCGCTGAGATTCATTTTAAGGCTCTCTTCCGATGTTACCAACTGGCTTTAATCACGCCCGGGATCTGGCCCACCGCGGCCAGTTCCCGGAAACAGATGCGGCACAACTGAAATTTACGCAGATAGGCGCGCCGCCGCCCGCAGTTGCGACAACGGTTGTAGCGCCGCGTGCTGAACTTGGGCTTGCGCTCCGCCTTTACCATTTGTGACAATTTGGCCAAGAAACGTTCTCCTCTATTTTGCCGCGGCCGCCGCGGCCGCAAACGGCATGCCCAGCAACCGCAGAAGGTCGCGGGCCTCGTCATCGGCGCGGGCGGTGGTCACAATCGTTATGTGCATGCCTTGGGTTTTCTTTACTTCGTCGGCCACGATTTCCGGGAATACGGTCTGCTCGTGCAGCCCGAGCGTATAATTGCCGCGCCCGTCAAAGCCTTCCGGCGACAAGCCGCGGAAATCGCGCAGCCGCGGCAGCACGGTATTTACCAGCCGGTCGAAAAACTCGAACATCCGCGCGCCGCGCAAGGTTACCATGGCGCCTACCGGCATGCCCTGGCGCAACTTGAAGTTGGCAATACTCTGGCGCGCGCGGCGCAGCACCGGCTGCTGTCCGGTGATGGTCGCCAAGTCGCGCAAGAGGGTCTTGACCACATCTTTCTCGATCGTGGAATTAAGGCCCATATTCACGACGATTTTGACGATGCGCGGCGCCTGGAGCGCATTGCCATAATTGCGCTGCTTCTGCAGCGCCGGGACCACTTCCCGGATATATTTATCCTTCAGTCGAGCCATCTTCTTTGTCCTCTACCCTCCGAAGCTATCAAGCTCAGGAGGGCCTGCCCTCCGAAGCTATCAAGCTCAGGAGGGCCTGCCCTCCGAAGCTTCTTAGCGTAGGAGGGTCACCCATCAAAACTATGGCCGCAGACCTTGCACTTGCGTCCGGCCTTGCCATCCGCGCCGCGTTCACGCGCCACGCGGACCCCATCCTTGCAGTGCGGGCAATACAGCATCAAATTGGCAACGGCAATTGGTCCTTCCTTCTTAATAATGCCGCCTTTGGGACGGTCCTGCGACTTGCGCAGACACTTATGAATATAATTGAGACCCTCCACGACGGCCAGGGCCTTACCCGGCATGACCTGCAAAACCTTACCGGTCTTCTTACCCTCGGCCTCGCGCCCGGCGCAGACCAGGACGATATCGTTGCGGCGAATATGGCAGGCAAAGGCGGCCATGTTTACAGAACCTCCGGGGCCAGCGAAATGATCTTGGCAAAATTTTTATCGCGCAGTTCCCGCGCCACCGGCCCGAAAATGCGGGTGCCCAACGGGTTCATGGTTTCATCCACCAGCACGCAAGCATTACGATCAAAGCGCAGCAACGAACCATCCGGCCGGCGCACGGGGGATTTCGTGCGCACAATGACGGCCAGGCGCACGTCGCCCTTCTTGACCAGCGCATCCGGCTGCGCCTCGCGAATGGCCACTCGGATCAAATCGCCGAGATGGCCGTAGCGTTTGCGCTGGCCCAGAATACGGAAGCACTTGGCCATGCGCGCCCCCGTGTTATCCGCCACGTCTAAATAAGTCTCTTCTTGAATCATTTCTTTTCCGTAAGTTGCGCCGCCGGCGGCGCCGCCGAGACCGCTTTAACCACGCTCAGCAACCGCCAGCGTTTGCGGCGGCTCATCGGGCGGGTCTCCATGATCCGGACCGTATCACCGACCTTGGCCTGGTTGGTCTCGTCATGCACAAAAAACTTATTGGCCAGGCGCATTTCCTTGCCATAGATCGGATGGCGCGCCCGCCACGCGACCTTAACCACAATAGTCTTGGCCATGGCGTTGCTAATCACAATACCGGTGCGTTCTTTACGTTTGCCGCGGGTTGTTGGCATGTTAAGTTTTAGCCGTTGCCGGCGCCCTCTTTTTCTCGTTAAGCAGCGTCCGCAGCCGGGCAATCTCCCGGCGGATCAGACGGATCTGCAGCGGGTTATCCAGCTTGCCGGTTGCTTTCACTTTTTGCAGTTCAAAGGCTTCCTTGAGCGCATCGTCAAGTTTCTGCTCCAGTTCATCCGGGGCAAGTTCACGCAGTTCCTTGGCTTTACTCATAATAAAAAATTTCCATTAAATCAGCGCGGCATGGCGCGCCACAAAACGCGTCCTAATCGGCAATTTGGAAGCCGCCAGCCGCAGTGCTTCCCGGGCAATGTGCTCGGTGACCCCGTCAATTTCAAAAAGCATACGGCCATTTTTCACCACGGCCACCCAGAATTCCGGCACGCCTTTGCCGCGGCCCATGCGGGTTTCCAGCGCTTTCTTGCTGACGGGCTTATCGGGAAAAATCCGCACCCAGACTTTGCCGCGGTGCTTGAGGTGCCGGTTGACGGCCACCCGGCAAGACTCAATCTGCACGGCCTTGATCCAGGCCCGATCCAGCGCCTGCAAGCCATATTCACCGAAAGCCAAAGTATCGCCGGAGGTGGCCTCGCCCTTGCGGCTGCCGCGTTGCACCTTGCGATACTTGACCCGTTTAGGCATTTCCGGCACGGCGCAGCCCTCCCGTTTTCGGCTCTGTTTCCGTTTCCGGCTTTGTACAAATCCAGACTTTGACGCCGACCTTACCCGCCACGGTATGGGCCTCAGCCGCGCCGTAATCAACATGGGCGCGCAGGGTGTGCAGGGGCACCGAGCCCTCCTTATAAGTCTCCCGGCGGGCCAGGTCCGCGCCACCCAGGCGCCCGGAGATTTGCACTTTAATTCCCAGGGCCTTCATGTCCATGGCGATCTTAATGGCTTTTTTCATGGCCCGCCGGAAGGAAACGCGCCGCTCCAACTGGATGGCAATGTTCTCCGCCACCAACCGGGCATTGAGGTCGGCATTGCGAATTTCCTTGATGTCCAGGTAGACTTCCCGGCCAGTCGCGCTGGAGAGTTCTTCGCGCAGCTTCTCGATATCCTGACCTTTATGGCCGATAACGATCCCCGGTCGGGCGGTAAAAATTGTCACGCGCACCCGGTTGGCATACCGCTCGATCGTAACCACCGGCACGGCGGCGCCGGCGAGCCGCTGCATAACCCGGGAGCGAATTTTCAGGTCCTCGTGAAAGAACTCGCCGTATTGCCGCTTTTCCGCGTACCAGCGCGACTGCCAATCCTTGTTGACGGCCACGCGAAACCCGATGGGATTAACCTTTTGGCCCAAGAGCAAACTCCTTTCAACTTTTGTCAAACCACCACAGCGATAAAACCCGTGCCAACACCGGCAACTCAATCATTGGTTAAAATCACCCGAATATGGCTGCTGCGCTTGACCACCGGCCGCGCCATGCCGCGCGAGCGCGACCAGAACCGCCGCAGGCTCGGCCCCTGTTCCACGACAACCCGCTCTACCCGAAATTCTTCGGCTGATTGCTTGGCATTGTTTTCGGCGTTGGCAATGGCCGACTTCAACACCTTGCCGATCAGGAAACCGGCTTTCTGGCGACTGAAGGCCGTAGCCCGCAAGGCCTCGGCCACGGAAAGTCCTTTCAGCAACCGGGCCAGGGGCAGAGCCTTGCTCGGCGCAATGCGCGTAAAGCGTGATGAAGCCGTAATTTTCATTCTGAGCACTTAAGTCTTTTCCGCAGTCTTTTCGGTATGCACGCCGTGCTTCTTAAAGATGCGCGTGGGCGAGAATTCGCCCAGGCGGTGGCCGACCATGTTCTCGGTCACATACACGGACACGTGAACCTTGCCGTTATGCACCGCAAAGGTATGGCCGACAAACTCAGGCACAATCATGGAGCGCCGCGACCAGGTGCGGATTGGCCGTTTCTCGCCCGACTTGTTGAGCCGTTCCACTTTTTCCATAAGATAATCGGCGAAATACGGGCCTTTTTTTAGTGAGCGCGCCATGGGTTACTTCCTCCGTGCAATGATAAAGCGTTCCGATTTCCGGTGCGGGCGCCGGGTCTTCTTGCCTTTGGCATACTGGCCCCACGGCGAGCGCGGATGGCCGCCGGTGGATTTGCCTTCGCCGCCACCCAAGGGGTGATCAACCGGGTTCATCGCCCGTCCGCGCACCGTCGGCCGAATTCCCCGCCAGCGGGCGCGTCCAGCCTTGCCATATTTCACGCTGGCATGGTCCACGTTGCCGACTTGGCCGATGGTGGCCCGGCAATTCACGTGCAGCCGGCGCACTTCACCCGAAGGCAGCTTGACATTGGCATAAAGACCCTCACGGGACATTACCGTCGCAGCCTGGCCCGCGCCACGCGCCAACTGAGCGCCCCGTCCCGGCTGCAACTCAACATTATGAATGGGCACCCCCAGCGGAATGCGCTCCAGGCGCAACACATTGCCGATGGACGGTTCCGCCTCCGGGCCGGCCACCAGCACCGCCCCGGTGGAAAGCCCCACCGGCGCCAGAATATAACGTTTTTCGCCGTCGGCATAATGCAAGAGCGCAATGCGCGCGCTGCGGTTAGGGTCGTATTCGATCGCGACTACCTTGGCCGGGATATTGAGCTTTTCGCGTTTGAAATCTATAACGCGAAACAGCCGGCGATGGCGGCCCCCGCGGTGGCGCACGGTAATGCGGCCGGCCGAGTTGCGGCCCGCTCTGAACTTGAAAGCCTTCAGCAGCGAACGCTCCGGCTGCGAGCGCGTAATTTCCTCGAAGGCCGGCACAGCAGCGAACCGGTTGCTCGCGGTCGTCGGCTGGAATGTCTTAATCGGCATAATCTTTTCCTGCGGCAGGAAAGCTACTTAGCCCTCCGTCCGCCACTTGGTTTACACAATTTCGATTTTATCGCCGGCTCTCAGGGTAACCAGCGCCCGCTTTTGGAGCGCGGTATGGCCGTAACTGGCAGTGCGCTCGCGCTTGGGCTTGCCCTTGCGGCGCAGAGTATTGACCTTGACAACGTGCACCTTGAATAATTGCTCCACGGCCTGTTTGATCTCCTGCTTGTTGGCCGCGGGCGCCACCTTGAAGCAGTAGCGGTTGGCTTTCTCAATGTCGCGCGAAATCTTTTCCGACATGATTAGCGTGTTTACGATTGTGTAAGCGGGTTTCATCGGGCCGGTTTCAACCTTTTCTCCAGCGTTGCGAGGGCCTCCTTGGTAACGAGCACGACGGGATAGCGCGCCAACTGATACACCTGCACATCCCGGGCCAAAGCAAGTTCAACCTGACGCAGATTGCGCAGGGCCAGCCGCACATTTCCATCCGGTTTTTCCAGGACAATCAACACCGGCCCTTGCAATCCCAAAGCCTTCAGCACTGAGAGCAGCGCCTTGGTCTTGGGCTCAGGGAGCGTCAGCTCGTCCAGAACCCGCAGAGCCTGGCCGGCCACTTTTTCACTGAAGGCGCGGCGGAAAGCCAGTTGCGCCACTTTGCGGTTAATGCTCTTGGCATAGCTGCGCGGCTTAGGCCCGAACACAACTCCGCCGCCCCGCCAGATGGGCGACTGCCGGTAGCCGGCCCGCGCCAGGCCAAGCCCCTTTTGCCGCCAAGGCTTGCGGTTGGAGCCGGCCACCTCGCCCTTGGTCAAGGTCGAGGCCGTGCCCGCGCGCAATCCCGCGCGAAAGGCCACCAGCACGTCCTGCAAGGCTTGCGCGCCGCGGTCCAACACCAGAAGATCATCGGCAATCTCGATCTCGCCTACCGGAGCGCCCGCGCTGTTCTGGATTGCCAGGCGGCTCATTTGGGTTGCCCTCGTTTGACCGACTTCTTTACCAGCACCACTTGGCCGGCATGGCCGGGAACCGCCCCGCGCACCAGCAAAACATGTTCTTCGGGATAAATCTTCACGACTTCCAGGTTCTGCTGGGTCACGCGCTCCACGCCCATGTGGCCCGGCATGTGTTTGCCCTTGTGAATGCGGCCCGGCAATTCCCGGCAGCCGACCGAACCTACCCGCCGTTTGGAGTGGCCCCCGTGGGTCATCGGTCCGCCGCGCATGCGGAAGCGGCGCACCACGCCGGCAAAGCCCTTGCCCTTGGAAACGCCGCTGACATCCACAAAAGGCACGCCTTCAAACACCTTCACCGTCAGAACATCCCCGGGCTTCAACTCGTCGGCGGCCGCCACCGGCAGTTCGCAGCGGTGGCGCAACGGCGGCACGTTGAGTTTTTTAAAAACGCCCAGGTCCGCGCCGGTCAACGTTTTGGCGCCGCCGGCGTCGAACGCCAGTTGCACGGCGTCATACCCTTCGTGCGCGCGGGTTTTGCGCTGCAGCACCGTGCAGGGGCCGCAGGCAATGGCCGTCACCGGCACCTGGTGGCCCTGCGCGTTGAAAATGCGGGTCATGCCCAGTTTTTTTCCAAGTAATCCTTGCATGATAAACTCAGAGTTTAATGGAAATATCAACGCCGGCCGGTAAATTGAGTTTTTTAAGCTCATCCACCGTCTTGGCGGTCGGCCCGATAATATCCAGCAGGCGTTTATGCGTTCTGATTTCAAACTGGTCCATGGACTTCTTGTCGGCGTGCGGGCTGCGATTGACGGTGAACCGCGCGATGCGCGTGGGCAAGGGGATTGGCCCCGAGACACGCGCGCCGGTGCGTTTGGCGGTTTCGACAATATCGCCGGCCGATTGATCCAGCGCGCGGAAGTCATAAGACTTCAGGCGGATGCGTATGCGTTGTTCTTCCATAAGGCTTTCACCGCTCAAGAATGCGTTGCTGCAACTGTTCCGGCACTATGGCAAAGATCAGCGGCTCCATTGTGTAACTGGCGCGGCCGCGGGTCAGCGAGCGGATGGCCGTGGCGTAACCAAAGAGCTCGGCCAGCGGCGCCTCGGCACGGATAATCTGCAAAGGCGGCTGGCTGACCATACCCTTAACCTTGCCGCGCCGGGCGTTCAGGTCGCCGAGCACATCGCCCATGGTTTCGGCCGGCGTCACGATCTCCAGCTCCATGATCGGTTCCAGCAGCACGGGCGCGGCCTGGGCAAACGCCTCGCGAAAGGCCATAATGGCCGCGGTGCGGAAAGCGTTTTCCGTCGAATCGCGCTGGTCAAAGTCCGCTTCCGTGACCAGCACCATTACATCCACAACCGGAAAATGGCCCAGCCGGCCGGTGGCCAGGGCATCGTGGATACCGGCGCGGGCGGCCTCGCAAAATTCGCGCGGCAGTTTCTCCGGCGGGACCTGAAAATCAATCGAATTGCCGGCCTGGCGCGGCGCGGGAGCAAGCGCCAGGGTAACGCCCCCAAAGTGGCGGCGGCCGCCGATCTCGCGGTCAAAGCAATGCGCAGCGGCGCCTTCCTTAGTGATGGTTTCCCGGTAGGCCACGGTCGGCTCGCCGGCCTTGGCCTGCACTTTATATTCCCGCATCAGGCGGTCCTTGATAATTTCCAGATGCAGCTCCCCCATCCCATTGATCAGCGTCTGACCGGTATCGGGATGGGTACTGACCTTGAAAGTGGGATCCTCTTCGCTCAGGGCGGTCAGCGACCGCAGCAAAGTCTCGCGATCAGCCTGCGTCCTGGGCTCGACGGCCATGGAAACTACCGGCTCCGGGAAACGGATGCGTTCCAGCACGATCGGCTTGTTTTCGGCGCTGAGCGTGTCGCCGGTGGTAATATCCTTCACTCCGGCCAGGGCGCCGATTTCACCGGCGGACAGACACTCCACATCTTCATGCTCATCGGCATGCAATTTAAGCAGACGCAGGACGCGCTCGCGGCGGCGCGTGCGCGGGTTAAACACATTCTGGCCCTTTTTCAGGCAGCCGGCATAGACCCGCACAAAAATCATTTTGCCCATGTAGGGATTATTCACGATCTTGAAGGCCAGCGCCGCCAGCGGCTCGGCATCGTTTGCCCGGCGGGAGATGATTTCCTCGGTTTTAGGATGGAAACCCTGCACGCCCGGGATATCGAGCGGGCTGGGCAAATAATCCACCACGGCATCAATGACCGGCTGGACGCCTTTATTGCGCAGGGCCGCGCCACAGAGCACGGGCACCAGGCGGCGGCTGATGGTGGCGCGGCGCAAGCCGGCCTTCAGCAATTCAGCGGGCACTTCCGGATTTTCAAGATAAGCCTTAAGCACAGCCTCGTCGGCTTCCGCCACGCGCTCCATCAGATCCGCGCGCGCGCGCTCGGCGGCCACGGCCAGCTCCACGGGGATGGCAACGGGGCGGACTACGGCGCCCAGACTGGTCTCGTCAAAAGCCAGGGCTTTGAAAGCAATCAAATCAATGACGCCCTGGAAGCTCTCGGCGCTGCCCCAAGGCAACTGAACGGCGACGGCATGGGGCGAAAGGCGCGCGCGGATCTCGGCGAGCACCCGGCCGAAATCGGCGCCCACCCGATCCATCTTGTTGATAAAGGCCACGCGGGGCACGCCGTAACGATCGGCCTGGCGCCAGACCGTTTCCGACTGGGGCTGGACGCCGCCGACGGCGCAGAACACGGCCACGGCGCCATCCAACACGCGCAAACTGCGTTCCACTTCGGCGGTGAAATCCACATGGCCGGGGGTATCAATGAGATTGATCTGGCACTCGCGCCAGAAACAGACCGTCGCGGCGCTGGTGATGGTAATGCCGCGCTCCTGCTCCTGGATCATCCAGTCCATCGTGGCGGTGCCGTCGTGGACCTCGCCCATTTTATGCACGCGGCCGCTATAGAAGAGAATACGCTCGGTCAGCGTCGTTTTGCCGGCATCAATATGGGCCATGATGCCAAAATTGCGCAGCGCGGCCAGGGAGCAGCGTCGGGTTCCGGCTTCCGGCGCGGCCGCATTATCCTGCCCGGCACCATGTGGCTGAGATTTCAAAACCGTCACCATGCTGTTTTCCGTCCGTCCCTGCTCACCACTTGTAATGGGCAAAGGCCTTATTGGCCTGGGCCATTTTGTGGGTATCATCACGTTTCTTAATGGCATTGCCCTGGTTTTTGAAAGCATCGAGCACTTCCAGCCCCAAGGCCCGCCAGAGCGGCACGCCCTTGCGCCCCTGCGAAAATTGAATCAGCCAGCGTATGGCCAGGGCCAGCTGGCGCTCGGCGCTGACTTCCACCGGAACCTGGTAGGTGGCCCCGCCTACACGGCGGGACTTGACTTCGACCTTGGGCCGGATGTTATCCACGGCGCGCATCAACACTTCCAGGGGATCTTCCTTGCTCTGCTCCTTGATAAAATCCAGCATGCGGTAGGTGGCATTCTCGGCCACCGATTTCTTGCCGCGGGTCATGACGTAATTAATCAGGCGTCCCATGAGCTTGCTGTTATAGCGCAAGTCCGGCGCGCTTTCCCTTTTTACGGCTTGATGTCTACGAGCCATAACGCCTCAGCTATTTAGCGGGTTGTTCCTTGGGGCGCTTGGCGCCATATTTTGACCGCGACCGCCGGCGGTTGGCCACGCCAACGGCGTCAAGCGTGCCGCGGACAATGTGATAGCGCACTCCGCCGAGATCTTTCACCCGGCCGCCGCGCACCAGCACGATGCTGTGTTCCTGCAAGTTATGGCCGACGCCCGGAATATAAGCGGTTACTTCCTCGCCATTGGTCATGCGCACGCGCGCCACCTTGCGCAGCGCCGAATTCGGTTTCTTGGGCGTAAGCACGCGCACGGCCAGGCAAACGCCACGCCGCTGGGGGCAGGCGCTCAGGGCCGGGGACTTGCTGCGATACAAGATTTTGCGGCGGCCGCGCCGCACAAGCTGATTAATCGTTGGCATATTGAACGTTTAACTCCTCGAATTACTGCTCAGCTATCACTTTCAACTACGAAATGCGCGAAATACGCGAAATTTGAATACAATTCTCTTTCCCATTTTCGTGCCTTTAGCGTATTTCGTAGTTTCATTTCTTGACGTCAGGGCGTTTAACTCCTCGAATAGAAAAACGCGGATTCTATTGGAATAAGCTGACGGAATGAAAGCCTAATCCAACAGTTTCTTCAGTTTATTTTGCTCCTCGCTCTCGGTCTTGGGCAATTCGGCCGCGGGGACCGGCTCGCCCAGATGAACCAGTTTGAGATACTTGTTGACGCTGAACCCGACGCCGGCGGGGATCAAGTGCCCCATGATGACATTCTCTTTGAAACCGAAGAGGTGGTCCACCTTGCCCAGCGTGGCGGCGGTAGTCAACACGCGGGTGGTGTCCTGGAAGGAGGCCGCCGAAATAAAGCTCTCGGTCTCAATTGAGGCTTTGGTAACGCCCAAGAGGGACGGGGCCGCCTGGGCCGGACGTTTGCCTTCGGCCATGGCTTTCTGGTTAACTTCCTGGAAGAGATACTTGTCAACCAGCTCGTTCCAGAGGAATTCGGTATCACCCGAATCGGTGATGCGCACTTTCTTAAGCATCTGCCGCACAATCACCTCGATATGCTTGTCGTTGATTTCCACGCCCTGCAGGCGATACACCTCCTGGACTTCGTTAACCAGGTATTCCTGCAAATCCTGGGGACCGCACACTTCCAGCACTTCCTGGGGCACGACGGGCCCTTCGGTCAAGGGTTCGCCCTTTTTCACGTGGTCGCCCTTGGAAACGATGACGTGCTTGCCCAACGGGATAAGGTGTTGTTCCTCGTCGCCGGTGACGGTATCGCGGACAATCAGCCGCCGGGTCCCGCGCTGGATCTCGCCGAAATCAACGACGCCGGCGATTTTGGAAATTTCGGCCGCGTCCTTGGGCCGGCGCGCCTCGAATAGTTCGGCCACCCGCGGCAGACCGCCGGTGATATCCCTGGTCTTGGCTTCCTTGCGCGGCGTCTTGGCCAGCACCATGCCGGCCGAAACTTCCTTGCCCTTCTCGGCAAAAACATAAGCTCCGGAGGGAATACTGTAACTGCCCAGCAGGGCATTGGTTTTGGGATGCTTGATCAGGATTTGCGGATGCAAATCCTCGCGATAGTCCAGGATGACGATGCGCTTAAAGCCGGTAATCTGGTCCACCTCGATCTTCATGGAAACGTTTTCGACAAAGTCGCGGAACTGGATCAGGCCCGACTGCTCGGCGATGATCGGCACACTGTGCGGTTCCCAGCGCACGAAGACATCGCCTTTGGCCACCTTATCGCCTTCGTTCAGCGACACGGCCGACCCCACCACCAATTCGTGCCGTTCCAGCTCGCGGCCCTCGGCATCGCGAATAACCGCGGTGGCGCTCTTGTTGAGCACGATGTTGGCGCCCTGGGCATCCTTTACCATGCGCGCGCCGACAAAATGCACGGTCCCGGCATTTTTAGCTTTAATCTCGGTTTGTCCCGCGCGGGAACTGGCCGTGCCGCCGATATGAAAAGTCCGCATGGTAAGCTGGGTGCCGGGTTCGCCGATGGACTGGGCGGCGATAATGCCCACGGCGGTTCCGAGCTCGACCAGTTTATCGGTGGTTAAATCGCGGCCATAACACCGGGCGCAGGCGCCGCGCCGGGCTTCGCAGGTCAGCACGCTGCGGATTTTAACGCTCTCAATATCGGCGCGTTCAATGGCCTCGGCCTCGACCTCGCTGATATCCTGGCCGGCAGCCGCCAGGCGCTGCTTGTGGTCGCGCGGGTCAAAGACGTCTTCCAGCGCGGTGCGGCCCATGATGCGCTGGCTCAGGGGAATTTCCACGGCGCCGCCGATGGCCGTGACCCGGATGCCGTTGAGGGTATTGCAATCCTGCTCGGTGATAATCACATCCTGGGCCACATCCACCAGCTTGCGGGTAAGGTAGCCGGCGTCGGCGGTCTTAAGCGCCGTATCGGCCAGGCCCTTGCGCGCGCCATGCGTGCTGATGAAATATTCCAGGACGCTCAAGCCCTCGCGGAAGTTGGAAATAATCGGCCGCTCAATGATCTCGCCGGAAGGCTTGGCCATCAACCCGCGAATACCGGCTAACTGGCGGATTTGCTGACGGCTGCCGCGCGCGCCCGAATCCACCATCATGAAGAGTGGATTTGGGGTGTCGGCCGACTGCTTCTGCATGGCGTCAATCATGGTGGCGGCGGTTTCTTCCGTCGCGCGGGTCCAGATATCAATGATCTTGTTGTAGCGCTCGCCTTCGGTAATTATGCCATCCTGGTATTGGCGCTCCACGTCCTTGACTTCCTTACGCGCTTTATCAATAATTTTGGCCTTGCCGCCCTCCGGCGGAATCATATCAACCAGACTGATTGAAATTCCCGTAGCGGTCGCATAATGGAAGCCCAGCTCCTTCAGGGCATCGAGCACGCGCACGGTTTCGGCCTGGCCGGCGGCGTGGTAACACTTCCAGATGATGGTAGTGATCAGCTTCTTGTTAATGGTCTCATTGATGAACCCGACGCTATGCGGAAACACCCGGTTAAAGAATACCCGCCCCGCCGTGGTGGCGATAACCTTTTTTGTGACGTCGCCATAGACGGTGCTTTCCTTCTTGTAATCGGGATTGCGCAGCAGCAGGTGGGTATGCACCTTGACCTGGCCGGTGTCGAAGGCGAACTGCACCTCATTGGCATCGGCAAAGAGCGGCAGATGCCGGCCGCTCTCTTCCTCGGCCTTGCTCAGGAACGGCTCGTTGCGCCCGGCGCTAGGCCCCATGGTAAGGTAATAAATGCCCAGGGCCATGTCCTGGGTCGGCGTCATGATCGGCCGGCCGCTCGAAGGCGAAAACAGATTATTGGTGGAGAGCATCAGCAGGCGCGACTCCAATTGGGCCTCGATTGAGAGCGGCACGTGCACGGCCATCTGGTCGCCGTCAAAGTCGGCATTGAAGGCCGGGCAGACCAGGGGATGAATCTGGATGGCCTCGCCCTCGATCAGAATCGGCTCGAAGGACTGGACGCTCAGGCGATGGAGGGTCGGCGCGCGGTTGAGCATAACCGTGCGGCCCTTGATCACCTCGTCCAGCGCGTCCCAGACGACGTCGCTCTGGCTTTCAATCATCTTCTTGGCGGCGCGCACGGTGTGCACGATGCCCTTCTGTTTCAGCCGCCGGATAATGAAAGGTTCGAAGAGGGTCAGCGCCATCTTCTTGGGCAGGCCGCACTGATTGAGCTGCAACTCCGGACCCACCACGATCACCGATCGGCCGGAATAATCCACGCGTTTGCCCAGCAGATTCTGGCGGAAACGGCCCTGCTTGCCCTTGAGCATATCGCTCAACGATTTAAGCACACGGTTGCCCGCGCCGGTTACCGGCCGGCCATGGCGGCCGTTATCCATCAGGGCGTCCACTGCTTCCTGCAGCATGCGTTTCTCGTTGCGAATGATGACATCCGGTGTTTTAAGGATCAGCAGGTTCTTGAGCCGGTTATTGCGGTTGATGACCCGGCGGTAAAGATCATTCAGGTCGGAGGTGGCAAAGCGCCCGCCATCGAGGGGCACCAGCGGGCGCAAGTCCGGCGGAATAACCGGCAACACTTCCAGGATCATCCATTCCGGCCGCATGCCATTAGCCCGCAGGCTTTCGATGATTTTCATGCGGTTGGAGATCTTCTTGCGCGTTTGCTGGCTGCGGGTAGTGCTCATCTGCGCCTCGAGGGAGGTGGCCAGTTTGGCCAGGTCTATACGCTTCATCAGGTCGCGGATGGCTTCGGCCCCCATCTTGGCAACGAAATCCTCGCCGTGCAGTTCCTGAGCTTCGCGGTATTCTTCCTCGCTGAGAATCTGTCTTTCCTTCAGCGGGGTTTTGCCGGGATCAATGACGATGTAATCCTCGTAATAGAGAATTCGCTCCAGGGCCCGCGCGGAGAGGTCCACCACCAGCCCGATACGGCTGGGGGTGCACTTGAAAAACCAGATATGCGAGACCGGCACGGCCAACTCGATATGCCCGAGCCGTTCGCGCCGCACGCGCGAGAGGGTTACTTCCACGCTGCAGCGGTCGCAGATCACGCCTTTATGTTTGATGCGCTTGTATTTGCCGCAACTGCATTCCCAATCGCGCTGCGGGCCGAAAATCCGCTCGCAGAAAAGCCCGCCGCGTTCCGGCTTGTAAGTGCGGTAGTTGACCGTTTCCGGGTTTTTGACCTCGCCGAAACTCCAGGCGCGGATCGTCTCGGGCGCGGCCAGGGCGATATGCACCGCGTCAAAGGTCGTGGCCTTATAAATCTCCGGGCTGCCGCGGCTACTGGTTGTTTCCATATTGCTCCTGTTAGCGCCGGGCCTTGCTCTCGACGCTGTGCAAGCGGATGTCGAGCCCCAAGCTCTGCAGTTCCTTGATCAAGACGTTGAATGATTCCGGCATGCCGGCTTCAATGATATTTTCGCCTTTGACAATTGCCTCATAAATGCGCGTGCGGCCGGCGACATCGTCGCTCTTGACGGTCAGAATTTCCTGGAGGGCATAGGCCGCGGCATAAGCCTCCAGGGCCCAGACCTCCATTTCCCCGAAGCGTTGGCCGCCGTACTGGGCCTTGCCGCCCAGCGGCTGTTGGGTGACCAGCGAATAAGGCCCGACCGAACGCGCATGGATCTTGTCGCTGACCAAGTGGTGCAATTTGCAAATGTAAATCACGCCGACCGTCACCGGCTGGTCAAAGGTCTCGCCGCTGCGGCCGTCGCGCAACCAGATCTTGCCCGATTCCGGCAGGCCGGCTTCCTTCATTTTCTTGCTCAAGTCATTCTCGGAAATGCCGTCGAAGATCGGCGTGGTCACCTGCAGGCCCAGTTTCTGGCAGACCCAGCCCAACTGAGTTTCCAGGATTTGACCGACGTTCATGCGCGAAGGCACGCCAAGCGGATTAAGCAGGATATCCACGGGGGTGCCATCCGGCAGGAACGGCATGTCTTCATCCCGGACAATACGCGCCACCACGCCCTTGTTGCCGTGGCGGCCGGCCATTTTATCGCCGACTTCCAGCCGTTTCTTGCTGGCAATATAGACCTTGACCTGCTTGATGATGCCGTCTTCGGCATATTCGCCGCTGGAGATATGGCTCAAGGCCTCATCGCGCTGGCGCTCAATTTCCGAAAACCGGCTCATATGTTCATGGATGATCCCCTGGATGCGCTCCTGGATCGGGCTGGGGTCAATCTCAATGTGCTCCCAGCCCGCCGCTAATTTGCGCAACAGGAACTTGGTGATCTTGCGATTGGCCGGGATGATGATCTCGCCGGTTTCCACGTTGACCACGTCCAGGGGAATCTTCTCGCCCAGGAGTACATTGCTGAGCGCCTCGGTAAGTTCATCGGTAAATTGTTGTTTCTTGGCTTTATAGTCATCTTCGATCTGGCGCATCTGCTGGCGGCGGGCCTTATTGGTCAACTGCTCTCTGGTCACGCGTTGCTGGGACGAAGCGCTGACTTCCATCACGATGCCTTCCGTGCCGCTGGGCACGGTCAACGACGTGTCGCGCACGTCGGCCGCTTTTTCGCCGAAGATGGCCCGCAGCAGACGCTCTTCCGGGGCCAGTTCGGTCTCGACTTTCGGGGTAACTTTGCCGACCAGGATATCGCCGGGTTTGACCTCGGCGCCGACGCGGATGACGCCATCGGTGCCGAGATTCTTGAGCGCCTCTTCGCCCACGTTGGGAATATCGCGGGTAATCTCCTCGGGACCCAACTTGGTGTCTCGGGCGTTGGCCTCGAACTTTTCGACATGCAGCGAGGTAAAGACATCTTCGCGCACGATCCGCTCGCTGATCAGGATGGCATCTTCGAAATTGTAGCCGCCCCAGGGCATATAGGCCACCAGGACGTTGCGGCCGATAGCCAGGTCGCCCCCCGCGGTGCTGGGGCCATCGGCCAGCACCATATTGCGGGTTACCCGCTGGCCCTGCCGGACGATCGGCTTCTGATTCATGCAGGTGCCCGCGTTCGAACGCATGAACTTGCGCAGTTGATACACCTGCATTTTATCGCCGGCTTTGGCGCGCTTCTTCGGCAGCTTGCCGTCCGGGGTAACAACGATCTTGGTGGCCGACACATAGGCAACGCGGCCAGGCTCGCTGGCCGTAACCATGACCCGCGAATCCAGGGCCACCTTCCGCTCGAGGCCCGTGCCGACGTGGGAAGCTTCCGTGCGTATCAGCGGCACAGCCTGGCGCATCATGTTGGAGCCCATCAGCGCGCGGTTGGCGTCGTCATGCTCGAGGAAGGGAATCAGGCCGGCGGCCACGCTGACCACCTGCTTGGGCGAAGCATCCATGTACTGGACCGTGCCCTTGGGTTTCTCCAGGAACTCGCCGCGAAAGCGCACGGAGACATTGTCTTCCAAAAAATAGCCCTTCTCATCCACCGGCGCATTGGCCTGAGCGATGACGTAGGTCTCCTCGCGATCGGCCGTCAGGTACTCAACCGCCTCGGTCACCCGGCCAGCTTCCACCTTGCGGTAGGGCGTCTCGATGAAGCCAAACTCGTTGACCCGCGCGAAAGTGCCCAGGGAGGAAATCAAGCCGATATTAGGACCTTCCGGTGTTTCAATCGGACAAATGCGGCCATAGTGCGAGCTATGGACGTCGCGGACTTCAAAGCCGGCCCGCTCGCGGCTCAGACCGCCCGGACCCAGGGCACTCAAGCGCCGTTTATGGGTAAGTTCCGAAAGCGGGTTGGTCTGATCCATAAACTGGCTGAGCTGGCTGCGCGCGAAAAAGTCCTGCACCGAGGCCGAGAGGCTCTTTGGATTGATCAGGCGCTGCGGCGTGATTTTTTCAATGGCCGAATCCATGAACACCATGCGCTCACGCAGGGTGCGCTGGGTGCGGGCCAGACCCAAGCGGCACTGGTTCTCCACGAGTTCGCCCACCGTGCGCAAGCGCCGGCTGCCGAGGTGGTCAATATCGTCAACCATACCTTGCCCGCGGGTCAGGTTAATCAGGTAGCGCAGCGCCTCCACCACGTCTTCATTGTCGAGCGTGCGCAGATCCTTGGTCGGGCGCAAGCCCAACTTCTGATTGATTTTGTAGCGGCCCACCCGACCGAAATCGAAGCGGCGCGGATCAAAAAAGAGGTGCTTCAGCATCTGGCGGGCATTAGCAACCGTGGGAGGATCGCCCGGTCGCAGCTTGCGGAAAAGTTCTTTGAGGGCCTCTTCCTCGGAATTATTGGTGTCCTTCTGGATATTGCGCAGGAAAAGCCCGTTATCCCAGGAAACATCCACCACCTCGACGGTCGTGTACTTGGCCGCGACCATTTGCTTGATCAGATTGAGCGTCAGGGGATCATAACGGCGGGCCAAGATTGCCTGGCTCTCGAGGTCAATAATATCCTCCTTGAGCACGCGCTTGGCCAACTTTTCATCGTCGAGTTCGCCGCGCAGGTTCAATTTTTCAACCTTGTAGAAGATCTCCAGCAGTTTCTCGTCGGAGCCGTAACCGATGGCCCGCAGGAAAGTGGTGGCCAGGAACTTGCGGCGGCGGTGCTGGCGGTCCAGGTAAATCTGGATTATGCCGGCGGCGTCGAACTGCACTTCCACCCAGGAACCGTGGTCGGGGATCAGCCGGAAGGAATAAATCGTGGTGCCGTTGGCGTGAATGGTCTGCTCGAAGCAGATTCCCGGCGAGCGGTGCAACTGGCTCACCACGACCCGCTCGGCCCCGTTAACGACGAAACTGCCGCTCTCGGTCATGATGGGTATCTCGCCCATGTAGACCGTTTCCTCGCAGACCTCTTCGCCATTTTTCAGGCGGAAAGTCACATGCAGCGGCGCGGCATAGGTTTCGCCTTCGCGCAGGCACTGGTAAGGGCTGTTTTTCGGCCGGGCAAACTCGTATTTGACGAAATCGAGCGCCAGGCGGTTGTCATAGCTCTGGATGGGAAACACTTCCTTGAAAACCGCCTGCAGTCCGATCTCCTTGCGGCTGGTGGGAGCCACGTCTATCTGCAGGAAATCATCGTAAGACTTGACCTGGATGTCGATCAGATCCGGCGGCTGAATGATATCCTTCAGTTTGCCGAAATTAATGTGTTCCATTTTCCACGCCTTCCCCGAAACTTCCCTGCGCTTACTTGATCTCTACCTTGGCGCCGGCTTTTTCAAGTTGCTCTTTAAGTTTGGCGGCCTCATCCTTGGAAACGCCATCCTTGACGGTCTTGGGCGCGCCTTCGACCAGGTCCTTCGATTCCTTCAGCCCCAGACCGGTTATCGCCCGGACTTCCTTGATAACCGCGATCTTCTGCGCGCCGGCCTCGGCCAGAACGACGGCAAATTCCGTCTTGGCTTCCGGCGCGGCCGCGCCGCCGGCGGCCCCTGCGCCCGCCGCGGCGCCGGGCGCCATGGCCATCATCGCCGGGGCGGCCGAGACGCCCAGCCGCTGTTCCAGAACTTTGACCAGTTGGGAAAGTTCCAGCACGCTGATGCTTTCAATCCACTTGACAAACTCGGCCATCTTGCCTTCGACTTTAACGTCGGCGGCCGGGGCCGCTGCGGTTGTATTTTCTGCTGTGGCTGTTTCGGTCATGGTCGGTTCTCCTGTATTTTTATGTTCGTTGAAACAAAGGCGTATCCTTCAGCCATCGGATTTTGGCTGGGGCTTATCTTGCCCGGCCTTCTTTTCCTGGACGGCTTTAAGGACATAGACCAGGCTGGCCACTTTCTGGTTAAAAACCATTGCCAGCCGGCTCATGGGCGCCGCCATGGTTCCCAGCAGCATGCTGAGCAAGACCGGCCGGGCCGGCAATTTTACCAACGCTTCCAAGTCGGTTGAACTCAAGACCTGGCCGTCCCAAAAGCCCCGCTGGATGGCCAACACGCGCTGTTCCTGCTGAAATCCGGCCAGAACCTTGGCCGTGGCCACCAGATCGCCGCCGCCGACAATGATGGCCGTCGGGGTGCTGAGCGCATCCGCTACCTGGGCCCGGCGCGTTTCGCTCAACGCCAACTTGAGAAAATCGTTTTTCACGATTTGCAGACGCGCACCCAGCTTGGCCAGCTTGCGCCGCAACTCCTCGCCCTGCCGGACCTTCAACCCCCGGTAATCCAGCAGCAGCACAAATGCGGCTTCCGCCAGACAAGCACGCAGCTCGCTGACGATGGCCTGCTTTTCCGGCCGACTTGATCCTTTGGCATCCATTCCCGTTTCCCTTATCAGTCGGAGGACAATGTTTCCTTCACCTGGACCGGCAAGCCGACCCCCATGGTGGAGCTGACCACGCAACGTTTCACAAACACGCCCTTGGCCGCGGCCGGACGGGCGGCCAGGACCGCCTCGATAATCACATTGGCATTCTCGGCTAACTTGGCCGCCTCGAACGAGCGCTTGCCAAAGGGCACCATCACATTGCCGTGCCGGTCCATGCGGAATTCCACGCGCCCGGCCTTGAACTGCTTAATCGCGGAGGCCAGATCATCGGTCACCGTGCCGGTCTTGGGATTCGGCATCAGGCCGCGCGGACCAAGGAACTTGCCCAGCTTGCGAACTTCCTTCATGGCTTCGGTTGTGGCAATCGCCACGTCAAACTCGGTCCAGCCGCCTTGGATCTTGGCAATCAGGTCTTCAAACCCGACAAAATCGGCGCCGGCGGCGCGGGCGGCCTCGGCCGCGCTACCGGTGGCAAACGCCAGAACCCGCAGGCGCTTGCCCGTGCCGTGCGGCAGAGAGACCGTGCCGCGCACGGTCTGTTCCGACTTTTTGTAGTCAACGCCCAGGCGGAAGGCGATATCCATGGTCTCATCGAACTTGATGGCCGGCTGTTCCTTGATAAAGCCGACGGCCTCGGCCAGGTCATAGCTCTTGGCTTGAACCTTGGCTTTAATGGCGCGATAACGCTTACTGTGCCTGGCGCTAACCATAACTTACTCCACCACCTCAATGCCCATGCTGCGCGCGGTGCCCTCAATCTGGCGCATGGCGCGCTCCTCGCTGGTTGTATTCAGGTCCTTTTGCTTGAGCTTGACAATTTCGCGCACCTGCGCGCGGGTCACCTGGCCAACCTTCTCGCGGTTCGGCACGCCCGAACCTTTGGCCAAGGCGGCCTTTTGCTTGAGCAACACGGCAGCCGGCGGACTTTTAACCAAGAAAGTGAACGACTTATCCTGATAAATCGTAATAACCACCGGCAAAATCAGCCCATTCTGGCTCTGGGTGGCGGCGTTAAATTCCTTGCAGAAAGCCATGATATTGACCCCCTGCTGACCCAGGGCCGGCCCCACCGGCGGCGCCGGGTTGGCTTGGCCGGCGGGAATCTGCAACTTGACCATGGCGGTAATTTTCTTGGCCATCAGACGCGCTCCACCTGCCAGTACTCCAGTTCCACCGGGGCGGTCCGGCCAAAGATGGCCACGGACACTTTCAACTTGCCGCGGTTCGGATCCACTTCCTCAATCACCCCATTGAAATTCAGGAAAGGCCCGTCGGTAATCTTGACGGTTTCGCCCGGCTCGAACTGGACCTTTGGCTTGACTTTTGCTTTCTTTTCTTCGATCTGATAAACGATGGACTCAACTTCCTTCGGTCTTAACGGCGTCGGCCGCTTGCCGCCGACAAAGCCGATAACGCCCGGCGTCTCGTTGACATAATACCAGGCGCGTTCGTTAATCTTGCCGTCATCATTGAACAGCCCTATTTCGATCAGCACATAACCGGGATAAAACATCCGGGTGGTTGTGCTTTTCTTGCCTTTTTTAACTTCAGAAACCTTTTCGGAGGGAATGGAAACATCCCCAACCAGGTCGCTCATTTCTTCAGTCTTAATCCGATGCAAGAGGCTATCCCGGACCTTAGCCTCTTTGCCGGTGAGCGTATGAATCACAAACCACTGCTTTGCCATGCTTTGCCTCTGGCCGACGCTCGCTGGCCGACCCGTGCAGTCGGCACGGGCAGGCGCTCAGGCCCTGGCGGCGCGCGCGGCCTTATAAAATCAAACGCAAAACCCGCATTAGAATCAAGTCGCCCAGTCCAACGAAAGCCCCCAACAGGATAACCGAGACAATCACCACCAAGGTGGACTCCTGCAATTCCGAACGCGTCGGCCACGCCGACTTTTTCAGTTCGACGCCCACTTCGCCAACAAAGCCGACTATCTTAACAATGAACGTCCGGATCTTATTCATCGCACCAGGACCCCGCGCCAACGTGATCTTCAAGCGTTACGACGCCACTGAACTGCCTGGCCGGGATTTTAACGGAACGAGCCGATTCCGGCAGCGGCTAAACAAAATAAAAATCCCGACCCACCCCGGAACGAACCCGGCCGAACAAGGGGCCCGCGGCAGGGGAGGGGGGATTTGAACCCTCAACATCCGGTTTTGGAGACCGGTACTCTGCCAATTGAGCTACTCCCCTTTCAAAAGGAGGACTACCGAACCTCGCGATGCACGGTATGCTTGCGCTCAAACCGGCAATATTTTTTCAGCTCAATCCTGTCAGGCGTCGCTTTCTTATTCTTGGTCGTGGTATAGTTCCGGCGCTTGCATTCGCCGCAGGCCAGACTGATAATTTCGCGCACCATGGCTATTCCCGTTTATCCCGGCGGCAGACTGCTCCGCGCGACCCGGCCGCTCAGGCAATAATTTCCGTCACTTGGCCCGCGCCCACCGTGCGGCCGCCTTCGCGAATAGCGAAGCGCACGCCCTTTTCCATGGCAATCGGCGCAATCAGTTTGACTTCGATTTCGACGTTATCGCCGGGCATGATCATTTCCACGCCCTGCGGCAAAGTAATGGCGCCGGTAACGTCCGTGGTGCGGAAGTAAAACTGCGGCCGGTAGCCGTTAAAGAACGACGTATGCCGCCCGCCTTCTTCCTTGGTCAACACGTACATCTGGCCTTTGAAATGCGCATGCGGCTTGATCGAGGCCGGCTTGGCCAGCACCTGGCCGCGCTGAACATCCTCTTTCTTGGTGCCGCGCAACAGGCAGCCGATATTGTCGCCAGCGCGCCCCTCGTCCAGCAACTTGCGGAACATCTCCACGCCCGTAACCACCGTTTTCTGCGTGGGCTTGATGCCCACAATTTCAATTTCGTCGCCGACCTTCACTATGCCCCGCTCGATGCGGCCGGTTACAACCGTGCCACGGCCTTCAATCGAGAATACATCCTCGATCGGCATCAAAAAGGCCTGATCGGTGATCCGGACTGGCTCCGGAATATAACTGTCCAGCGCGTCCAGCAACTCGTTGATACACTTGGCGTCAGCGTCGTCCGGTTTGGCCGCGCTCAAGGCTTTCAGCGCGCTGCCGCGAATGATCGGAGTTTTGTCGCCGGGAAACTGGTAGGCCTTGAGCAGGTCGCGGATTTCCAGTTCAACCAGGTCCAACAGCTCCTTGTCATCCACCGTATCCACCTTATTAAGGAACACGACAATGGAAGGCACCCCGACCTGGCGGGCCAGCAGGATATGCTCGCGTGTCTGCGGCATGGGCCCATCCGAGGCGCTAACCACCAGGATCGCGCCATCCATCTGCGCGGCGCCCGTGATCATGTTTTTCACATAGTCAGCATGGCCGGGACAATCCACGTGCGCGTAGTGGCGCTTCTGGGTCTGGTACTCCACATGCGCCGTGGCAATCGTCAGAATCTTGGTGGGATCGCGGCGTCCTTGCGATTCGGAGGCCTTGGCCACCTGATCGTAGGTAATGTAGTCACTCAGTCCTTTCAGCGACTGGATTTTGGTAATCGCCGAAGTCAAGCAGGTCTTGCCATGGTCCACGTGCCCGATGGTGCCCACGTTGATATGCGGCTTAGTGCGTTCGAATTTACCTTTTGCCATTTTAGGTCTCCTTCACTTGTCGGTTCCTTTATCGCTCTACAAGAGCCCACGAACGGAATCGAACCGTTGACCTCATCCTTACCAAGGATGTGCTCTTCCTACTGAGCTACGTGGGCCAAGGTATCGTTCCCCGCAAGCCATAACTAAAAAACACGAAAAAACCCCCTCCCTCATTCCCTCAATATTCGAATCAGGATGTGAGGTTCACGGAGGACGCCCCGGAGCAGCTTTAAAAACCGGAACGCCCTTAACTGATAAAACGCAACAAAAATCGAATAAAAGCTAACAAAAAGCCAGTGGTTGTCAATAGTTTTTTAAACTTTTTTTACATTTTTTTTTACAAAGACCAAACCACCATTTTCGCCTTATTTTACGGGGTAATCTGAAGACTCTCCGGCGGCTTTGGCGGATGAGCTTCGGCTCAAATCCGTCCCATTGTGACGCCGTTGAGTGTTTCTGGCTATTGGATCAGGATGGTTGCCGAAGAATAGAACAGGCTGCTGTAGGAAACTTGGCCATCGGGCGTAGTATCTACCCCGAAGTAAACGATATAAGTTCCTTCCAACAGGCCAGCTATATTCAGAATCTCATAATTCGGCAGGTCAACCAATGCGCCGCGGTAAGTTACCCCGATTCCCTCCCGCCAACCGGCGCCACTAATGTAGTCGTAGTAATACCAGCCGGCCGGCGCTTGGGCAACAACCCACCAGTCCGCTTGCTGGCCGGCCAAGTCGCCCGCGGTCAAGGCCACCTCAAGGCGTAATGTGTCCGCCCTGCTGAGAACGACTGTGCCAGTGACACCATTGACCAGGACCGCCGGCGCCGGATTGTTGGTAGCATTGTATTCATAGGCGCCTATGTCAATGCGTCCATCCATGACGCGCTGATTGCCCTCGTAGTCGGTCTCATTTGCCTCAGCAATATAAGCCGGATTTCCGGCGTTAATAGCCGCGCTGGCGGCCGTCACGCTGAAATTCGTGGCGGCGGGGGCACGGAACGCCGGATCAGCGAAAACTGAATGCGCGTCCTGCGCGGTAGCGGTGCGGTAGCTTTCAAAGCCGGCGTATTCCGCGCCGTTCCAACTGAAGGCAACCGCAGCGGCACCGTCCTCGCTGAACCACAGGTTATAGTCTAAGCCATTGGCCTGATTGCCGCCCTGAGAGTTCAGCAGCAGGTTCTGCGCGCCGCAGTAAAAGATGTTGTTTTCCACCACATTATTGGAGGCCCATTGGATCCACAATTCGCCGTTGCCGGTTTGCCGGGTGTCATTCTGGTAGCAGACGTTGTTGTTGAAAAGGCAATGGCTGATGCGGCCAAGGCTCTCATCGTAGCCGCCAAAGACCAGCCCCGCTTTGTCATTATTAAAAATCAGGTTGGAGCGGACCACCACGCCGGTTACGACCACGCCGCTGTTCTCAGCGCCGACCTCCAGCCCTAAGTCGCACTCGTAAATGCAGTTCCGTTCCACCACAATGTTCTGACCGCCATCCACGTAAATGCCCGCGGCATAGCCGTCTTCATAGCTTGCGCGGGCGCGGTAGACGCGATTCTGTCGGCACACGCCGTTGCGGCAGACGCCATAGGGACTGAGGTCGGCTTCGCCGCCGATCAGGTCAATGCCGATATTATTGACATCGTGCACGGTGTTGAGGGCGACCTCGAAGCCCGCAATATTACCATTGAGCACGATGGCCTCGCTGGGCGCCGGGTCGCAGTTATAGACCTGGTTGCCGCGAATGATGATATTGGTGGCCGGCGTGCTGGCCGTGCCATAAACCGTGATGGCCATGGCGTTGGCGCCGCGCAGATCGTGAATCACATTGCTGAGGATTTCAATATTCTGGCAGGCGCCCAGCAGGCGAATTCCGGAGCCATCGCTGAGACCCGTGCTATTCTGAATTTCCAGCCCCATGATCCGCAGGAAACTTTTACCATCAATCAGGATCGTGATTTCCCCCGCCCTACCCTGCCCATCCAATTTGGGGTTTTCGCCCGGATACGCACTGAGCGTAATCCAACCACTGTCGGCATTACCGCTGCGCGGAAACGAAATCTGTTCGTAATAGACGCCGCCGCGCACGGTCACGGAATCCCCCGGCTGGGCTGTGTCCAGCGCCGATTGGATACTCTCGCCGGGATTGACGGTAATGTCCGCGGCATGCGTGCTGAAAGCCAGCGCCGTTAAACACGCCGCGCGCAAAAGAAACCTGAGATATTCCCGGATCATTCGTAAAACCAGCGCAATGGCACGATTTTAAGCCGGATGTTTGCAGCGCCGCCCTGGTTGAGGCGCGGCTGGTAATAATAAGCGATCAGCGCCTCGTCGCCGTGGAATAACAAGGAAGCATACGCCGCGGCGCCATCCGGCACGACTTCCAGGTCGCGGATGTGGCCCCAGGTGGCGCCATCATCCGCGGAAACAGCCGTGGCGAGCGGCGTGCGCGCGCCTTGATGATGGTGCGCAGGCTCGTAGTTGTGGTTCCAGACCAGCAGCAGATCGCCGGTGGCGGGAATGCGCTTGACCAGCGCCGGCGACGCCGGCGCCTTAACGCCGGTGGATTCCGCTTCCGACCAGGTCTGGCCGCCGTCAGCAGAGACCGAACGGTAAATGGACCCCAACTGGCAACGCAGGAACATCGCCAGTGAGCCGTCCCGGCGCTCAACAATGCATGGCTCCTCCGCGCCGCGTTTCGGCAAGTCCACCCACTTCTCGCCGTAAGTCCATGTCCGGCCTTCGTCATCGGAATAACAGCAGAACGCCCGCTGGTGTTCACCGACGGCCCAGATGATCGGTGTATTGAATGCCGGCAGAATGATGCGCCCGCTCTTCATCTGCAAGATATGGTCGTTATTGATGTTGTTGAATCCGGGCGGCTGCCGGATTTGGAACGCGGGCGCCCAGGTTTCGCCCTCGTCCGGCGAACGCCGCAGAAATATTTGCCGGCTGGTTGCGCTGAACCAAACCGTGTAGGCCAGCAGAATCTCGCCCGAGGGCAGCCGCAGGAAATTCGGATGCTTGACGTTATGCGCGCCGGGATTGTCCTGCAGGGTCAGCGTCTCGCTCCAGGTGCGCCCGCTATCCGTGGAGATTTTGAACGAGAGGCGACAGGGCATCTGGTCGCCGGTATCCGCCGCGCCCCGCGGCTGAACGATCTGCGCGGGAGCGGTTGCGTAGTATTCCGACCACGCCAGCAGCAGCCGGTCGCCGCTCAAGGGAAAAATGGCCTGTGCGTCGTTCCGCGGATGGCCGGCCGACCACGGGCAGACATCCAGCGTAATGATTTCCGTGCTTGTTTCTGGGAATTGCCCCATAGAACTCCTTGCACCGTTTGGCGGAACAGCGCAATTACCATCAGCCCCCGGCGCATATTGCCCTCGGCGTTATACTTAAACCCTGCGTCCGAGGACGTTGTTGGCGTAAATATATGCGGAGCCGACATTCGTGCCAACAACGTTTTCGATCTTGGACGGAAAATTGGTTTGACATATCTTCCACACTTTCAAGAATTGACATGCTGATAATCAATGATTTATAAACATTATCATCCCATAAGGTCGGGATTTTGAGTTAGAACACGGCTAATATCGAGGAAGAACAAGTTCTCCTCGACAAGTTCAGTTTCAGTTTTTTGGTGGAACACATATGGATAGCATCCCTTTTCAACAGATAGCTGTC
>JACPGM010000154.1 GCA_016188985.1 Lentisphaerota bacterium
GCGGAATAAGATTGCAAACCTGCTTAAACATCGTGTATTTTTTCATCGCTGGAATGATCCCTCCTTTCATCCTTTGCCGTCATTATTTCATGACGGTTGGATCATTCCAGCTTTTTCATTTTCTATGGGATGCTAATGATAAAAAATGTAGATTTAAGAAATGTGTTTCCGCCTTGGCGGATCCGCCTCTGGTGGAGAATTCGTGTTAAACATTTTTCCTGTTGGGCGGCCTAGTCGCTCCAAGGTAGGGACGGCTCGCCGAGCCGTCCGCCTTCGCGACGCGGCAAAGCGCCGCTACGGCGCGACGACGGTCCGCGACGCTCTCGGCGAGAGCGCCCTACCAAAATTTCTCCGCCTGTGGCGGATCCGCCTCTGGCGGAAAATTTCTAGTTTCCAATTTCAATGATACTCTTGTCATAATCCTCCGGCGGCACAAACCCCAGCAGAACCAGGCAGGTGGCGGCCAGACTGCTGACACCCAGGCCCTTTGAAACGGCTGCCGCGGACAATTTCAGAGCCGCGGCGCCGGCCGGATCATAAATAAAGCACGGCACCGGATTGAGCGAATGGCTGGTCTTGGCCCGAGGCTGGCCGGTTGTGGGATTAATCTTGAGCTCGCCGGTTTGCTCGTCGTGCTCGAACATGTCGTCGGCATTGCCATGATCGGCCGAGACCAGCAGGATGCCGCCAACCTCCTTGACCGCGGCCATGAGCCGCCCGATGCATAAATCAACCGACTCCACGGCAATCTGCGTGGCTTGGTAAACGCCCGTATGCCCGACCATATCGCCATTGGGATAATTCAAGCGGATAAATGGGAACTTGTTGGCCCGGATTGCGGCTACGGCCTGATCGGTGATTTCGGCCGCTTTCATCCAGGGACGTTCTTCAAACGGAACGCGGTCCGAAGAAATTTCGATATATTCCTCCAGCTTCGCATCAAACTTGCCCGAGCGATTGCCGTTAAAGAAATAGGTGACATGGCCGAACTTCTGCGTTTCGCTGATCGCCAGTTGCCGGACACCGGCGCGGCTGAGCAGTTCGCCCATCGTCCGGTCAATTGCCGGCGGGTCAACCAGGTATTGCCGTGGAATTTTCAGGTCGCCGTCATACTGCATCATCCCGGCATATTCAACTCTTGGGCGCGGCGCGCGGTCGAATTCCTTGAAATCATCGTCCGTAAAGGCCCGGCTGATTTCAATGGCCCGGTCGCCGCGGAAGTTGAAAAAAATGACGCTATCGCCATCCATAATCGGTCCCACGCTTTTGTCATTACGGACGATGACAAACGGCGGCAGGTCCTGGTCAATGACGCCCGGCTTGGCCTGGCGGTGAGCCTCGATTGCTTCGCGGGCCGTCCGGAACTGCGGGCCAATCCCGCGCACGTGCGTGTCCCAGCCCCGTTTGACCATGTCCCAGTTCGCGTTGTAGCGATCCATGGTTATGACCATGCGTCCGCCGCCGGAGGCAATGCAGTAATCCCCGGCGTTGAGCTCGGCCAGAAACTGTTCGAACGCCTTCACATAGTCCAGCGCTGAGGTTTCGCCGACGTCGCGCCCATCCAGGAGAATATGAATCCGCGCCTTGCGCACGCCCTCTTTCTTGGCCTCGCTGAGCATGGCCTTGAGGTGGTCCAGGTGGCTATGCACATTGCCGTCGGAAAAGAGCCCGATAAAATGGAGCGCGCGCTCCTGCGCGCGGCAGTTGCCAACGAGCTTTTTCCAGACCGCGCCCCGGAACAGCGCGCCCGAGGCAATTGCCTCGTTGACCAGCCGGGCACCCTGCTCATAGACCCGGCCGCAGCCGATGGCGTTATGGCCCACTTCGCTGTTGCCCATGTCCGCGTCACTCGGCAGGCCGACCGCCTTGCCATGCGCTTTCAGTGAACAGAAAAGCGCGTGAGCCTTCAGCCAGTCCAAGTGCGGCGTGAACGCTGCCTGCACCGCGTCGCCTTGCGCGTGCCGGCCGATGCCCACGCCGTCCATGATCGCCAGGACCACTGGTCCTTCTGGTCCGCGATGGCTCGATTGTTGCAGTTGATCCACAATGCCTCCGATCAAATGAGTTTCTACCTTACCCGCCTAAGGCAAGTAACGCAAGTTCGAGATTAGGGAGCGCCGAGATTAGGGAGCAATGGGAACGGACAGGTACTTTGTGCCCCCTGCGGTCAGAGTGAAGGTGGTTAGCCAAGGGAGCCAGAGCGCCAATTAGAGTCGGCAGGAATTTTCCTTGACTCTGTAGCCCACACTTTCCAAAGTGTGAGCCTATGCCAAATACAGCAGAGCCAATGTTGCAGCCGACCCTCTGGCGAACCTGTCGAGTACTCGCCAACAAGACGCGCCTGCAAATATTGCAAGCCGTCTTGAGAAAGCCCGGCCTTTCCGTCAGCGAAGTTGCCCGCCAATTACACCTGAGGGTTTCGCTCGCCAGCAAGTACCTGCGCGAATTAAACGCCCGTGGCCTCTTGCGGGCCACCAGGAAATCCGCCGAAGTTTGCTACTGGCCTGAAGCCGACAGATCTCTGCCCCAGGCATCCGTTCTACTCCGGGCTCTGGTAGCAACGTGGCATACACAGCGATCACCGATTGATTTCATTTTTCGGGTTGCCACAGCCTTCACTCATCACCGACGTATCGCCATTATTCGCGAATTGGCCCGTCAGCCTGCCCAGTCTAATGAAATCCGCAGGCACACGGGGATATCCCGTATAGCTCTTAAGAGACATTTGGACAAACTCTTACATCGCGGTTTTGTGCGCCTCAGCCGCACTGATGGAGTCTATAGCGTGGCTAGTTCGCACGCGCCCTTGAAAGCCGCTCTCTTGCGGTTGGCCGGCGCAAGAGAACCTTTAAAAAGAGAACTTAGGATTCACCGGCATCTGGGCATGCCACGCCGCTGACTCCCGCTCGCTCAAGATCACTGTAGTCATGGCGTCTTGTTGTTTGCGCTAAAGCCGGCCACTGTCATGTTTGCCTGCTCCGGGAAATTGCGGTTAGTCCGCGGTCTATTGCATGCCGGCCTGTTCTGCCTGCAACTGATTGGGCCGTTCACACTTTCCAAAGTGTGAACAAGGCGACCTCAAGGAAAGAGCCCGGCAACGCGGATAGAATGTCTGGTTGAAAGGCCGACAATTCAGCAGTTCACACTTTCCAAAGTGTGAACCAAGCGATATGGCAGAAACAGCCCGACAACCAGGTCAAGATTCTAGTCAAGCAGCAGATGATGCAGTGTTCACACTTTCCAAAGTGTGAACAAGGCGACAGGACAGAAAGAAGTCTCCTGCTTGGGAGTGAATGGAGAACTTCCCGGCTTTGCCCACGCTATTGGAAAGCATACCATTGCTAGCCTGCTATCAGCAAAGCTGCGGAAGTTCTAACATTTTGCCTCCACTGCCGGGCCGTGCTCGCCCAAGATTCATCATCCAGCCGGAAGCAAAATTGACGTTTTTATCACCGACGATCTGCCAAGAAGCTTATTGAAAGTGTAATGGCGGCTTGACAGCTATCCGCTGGTTTGGAATTGTTCGCTGAACACGTTGGTCATCAACTTCCACCATGAGGACAGGCTATGAATGCTGACGCACTGACTTTTCTGAAGAACCTGATGAAACAACCTTCCCCTTCGGGGTTCGAGGTGCCCGCTCAAAAAGTGATTCGGGAGCGCCTGCGGCTCTTCGCCGACCGGGTCACGGGAGACGTCCATGGCAACCTGATCGGCGCGCTGAACGAGAAGGCCAAGACCAAGGTCATGCTGGCCGGCCATGTGGATGAAATCGGCCTGATGATTACCCATGTTGACGACAAGGGCTTCATCTTCTTTTCCGCCATAGGCGGCTGGGATGCGCCGGTGGCCGTCGGTCAGCACGTGTGCATCACCACGGCCAAGGGGCCGGTCTACGGCGTAATCGGCCGCAAGCCTGTTCATTTGCTGGACCAGGCCGAGCGCGAGAAGGGCGTCAAGTTGGAAGACCTCTGGATTGACATCGGCGCCCGCAATAAGGCCGATGCACTCAAAGCGGTGGCGGTGGGCGATTCGGTGGTCATCACCCCGGACTTCATTGAACTAAAAAATGAGCTGGTTTCTTCGCGGGCCTTCGATGATCGCGTCGGCGCCTGGGTAGTAACGGAGGCGCTCGGCGCCCTGCGGCGCCGGAAGCTGAACGTCGCGGTCTATGCCGTGGCTACCGTGCAGGAAGAGATCGGCCTGCGCGGCGCCATAACCAGCGCCTATCACCTTAAGCCGGATATCGGCATTGCCGTGGACGTGGGATTCACCTCAGATTACCCCGGCGCCGACCCCAAGAAAGTTGGCGACACCGCCCTGGGCAAGGGCCCCATCCTGCACCAGGGCGCCAATATCAATCCGGTGCTCGGCAAACTGCTCTGCGATACCGCGCGGCGCAAGAAGATCAAATTCCAGATGCAGGCCGAGCCGCGGGGCACCGGCACCGACGCCAACGCCATCCAGTTGGCCCGGGGCGGCTGCGCCGCCGCGCTGGTCAGCGTGCCCAGCCGCTACATCCACAGCCCCGTCGAAGTGGTCTCGCTCCGCGACCTGGATGCCACCGTCGCGCTGGTCGCCGAAACCGTCGCCGCCCTCACCGCCCGTGAAAATTTCATTCCGTCATGAATGTAGCCGCGGCGGTGACGCCGTGGCCGCCGAAAGTTTTGTGCCACAGGAATTCCGGGTGAAGGCGGGTGAATCAATCATAGCCGGTGGTTGGCGCCTTATCGTTCACACCGTTATTATATCAAACTTATATCAAACCTGATCGGCCGATATCCGAACAACCTTGCCATCTTTCCAAACGGCAAGCGGACGACCGGATTCCTGATGACGCTTTACGACGCCGCGCACCGCTTTTTTGAGCGCAAGAAATGCCTTATCGTATAAAGTGAGCTTGTGCTTCATGGGCTA
>JACPGM010000155.1 GCA_016188985.1 Lentisphaerota bacterium
ACCAGAAAAGCAGATTTATCGCGCCTTCAGACTTGTTCCGAAGCGGTTTCCGTTTCCTATTCTTATGCATACTGCTTTTATATCACAAGCCCCCGGCAAAAGGCAAGCCTCAATTCGGCAGCCTCAATTCGGCTGCCCTGCAAGCCGACCTCATTTTTTTTCTTGCGTTACGCTGGATTTAAGGCATTTACTTAACTAATGCAGCCGGGAAGAAGAAAAAGTCTGCGGCAGTGAAGGCCGGAACATTATGATTAAAGTGGCCATCATCGGCGCCGGCAGTATCGGGTTCACGCGCGGGATTGTGCGCGACATACTTTGCGTGCCCGAATTCAAAAATGCCGTTGAATTTGCTTTTACCGACATCAGCCGGCGCAATCTCGCTTCGGTTTATCGGCTTTGCCGGCGCGATATTGCCGCCAATGGTTTGAAGAACAAGCTCGTGGCTACCACCGACCGCCGCTCTGCGTTGCGCCAGGCCAATTATGTCTTCAATGTGGTGCGCATCGGCGGACTGGAAGCCTTCCGGACTGATATTGACATTCCGCTCAAATACGGCGTGGACCAATGCGTTGGCGACACGCTCTGCGCCGGCGGCATCATGTACGGCCAGCGCAATATTCCGGCCATCCTGCGGTTCTGCCGGGATATCAGCGAAGTCAGCGCCCCGGGGTGTATCTTCATAAATCACGCTAACCCCATGGCCATGAACACCTGGGCTTGCCATAAATACGGCTACGGCGTCAAGACCATCGGCCTCTGCCACGGCGTGGAGTTCGGCGCTCGGCAGATTGCCCAGGTCCTTGGCTATAAACTCGCGGAGCTTGATATCGTCTGTGCCGGAATCAATCACCAGACCTGGTATATCCAGATAAAACATAATGGTCGGGACCTGACCGGCAAACTCCTGGCGGCCTTTGAGAAAAATCCTGAGCTCCGCCGGGCCGAAAAGGTGCGCATTGATATCCTGCGCCGCTTCGGTTATTACAGCACCGAGTCCAACGGCCACCTGAGCGAATACGTGCCCTGGTATCGCAAGCGCCTCAAAGATATCGGCAAATGGATTGATTTGAGCAGTTGGATTAATGGCGAAACCGGCGGCTACCTGCGCGTCTGCACCGAGGCCCGCAACTGGTTCGAAACCGATTTCCCCAACTGGTTGAAAGCTCCGCCGTATAAGTTCACTCCGGAAACGCGCGGCCATGAGCATGGTTCCTATATTATCGAAAGCCTGGAGACCGGCCGCGTCTATCGCGGGTATTTCAACGTCGCCAACGGCGGCTGCATCACCAATCTGCCGGCCGACGCCATCGTGGAAGTGCCCGGCTATGTGGATGGCAACGGGCTGGCAATCCCGATTGTCGGCGACTTGCCCTTGGGTTGCGCCGCGGTCTGCAACGCCAGCATCAGCGTCCAGCGTCTGGCGGTGGAAGCGGCCGTGCATGGCGACGATCAACTCCTGCGCCAGGCCATGCTGATGGACCCGCTCCTGGGCGCCGTGTGCGATCCGCCGGAAATCTGGCAGCTAACCGACGAAATGCTGGTGGCCGGCGCCAAGTGGCTGCCGCAGTATAAGCGCGCCATTGCCGCGGCAAAAAAACGGCTGGCGCGCGGGAAGCGCCTCAAGACCCGGCCGTATTTCCGCGGCGCCGCGCGCCGCGCGGCCGCCACGGTGGCGGTAATGGCCCGCCGGGCGGAAAGATCCCGAAAATTGGCCGCCGCCGCGCATAAAGCCTGAGCGGCCGTAAAGCCGGCTGGAACGCAAAAATGAAGGTAACTACTAAGTGCTCAAAGGCATAAATTCGCTAACGTTAGCCGAGGCGATTTTGGCGCTGGGCAAGGCGTTCGCGCCGGAGCAATGCCTTGCCAGGCCTTGCCCGGCGCGAAGAACGCGGCCCAGCGACAAAAGCGCCCGGTTCCGGAGAATGGGGCGGCGTTGGGCAGTGCGCTTTGTTGCGTTCGCGGGCCAAGCCCTTCCAGGGATTGGCGCCGCGAACGCGCCGTGCGTCCTGCCCAACGGCGCTCCCACTAACGTGAGCGTATTCTTCTGAGAAAACAATTTCCGCCTTGGCGGATCTACCTCAGGTGGAAACTACAAAATGCGCGTCATGCCTGAGGCAGATCCGCCTCTGGCGGAAAATACGCGAAATTCGAATACAATTTCCATTCCCATTTTCGCGCCTTTCGCGTGTTTCGTAGTTCCGTTTCTTGACGTCTGAGCAGTCACAAGATGAAGAAAACAATTGGTTTTGTTTTTTCCCATACGCATTGGGATGTCGAGTGGTTCCTGCCGATGCGTTCTTACCGCTTCTGGCTGGTGGAACTGCTGGAACGGCTGATACGGGATTGCGCGCCGCGCCGCGACTTCCGGACTTTTGTGCTGGATGGTCAAGTGGCGCCCGTGGAGCACTACCTGGCGCTCAAGCCCGAAAAAGCTCCGGCCATCCGCCGCCTGGTTCGCGCCGGCAAACTGGCCATCGGCCCATTCTATACCCAGTTTGACGAGTGGCTCAACAGCCCGGAAGCGATTGTGCGTAATTGCCTCCATGGCCAGCGGCAGGGACGCCGCCTGGGCCGCATCATGCGCGCCGGTTATCTGCCGGATAATTTTGGGCATCCGCGCCAGTTGCCGCAGATTCTGGCCGGGTTCGAGCTGGACAATTTTATTTTTATGCGCGGGATGCCGGACAAGCCCCGGGGCATGCAGGATGAGTTCTATTGGGAAGGATTGGATGGCACACGAGTTCTCTGCGTTCATCTGGGCGGCAGTCGTTCCGGCTATGGTAGTGCAATGTTGCTTAATAGGGCTGCCGATTTCACCCGGCTGCCGCACACGACCCCCTATGGCGACATTTTCTGCGGGTATGAATCGCTTGCCGAAACGACCGTGGGGCTCGATATAGACAAGTGTGCGCAGAAATTGATTGACGTTGCACGGGCGCTGCGCCACAACCATCCTTCGGGCGTCGTTCCCTTGGCTAATGGCATGGATCATGTTCCGCCAATGCCCCAGATCGGGGAAATTATTTCCACGGCCAACCGCCGGCAATCGGACATTCGTTTTGTGCAGGGCGATTGCGCGGAGCTGGTCGCGCGCGTAAAAAAAACCACTCGGAAACTGCCGGTTTTCAAGGGCGAGCTTTGGGGCGCGCGCTACCATTATCTCTTGACCGGCACGCTGACCACCCGCACCTATCTTAAGCAAGCCAATTTTCAGGCGGAAGCCCTGCTGGAAAAATACGCCGAACCGCTGGGGAGCCTGGCCGCCATTCATGGGCAACCCTATCCGGAAAAGTTGCTGCAGGAAGCCTGGGGCTTGCTGTTCCTGAACCAGGCCCATGACAGTATTCACGGCTCCAGCGTTGATCCGGTGCACCTCGAAATGGAGCAGCGTTTTGAAGCCACGCGCCAGATTGCCAACGGGATTTGCCATTATGCCCTGGAGCACTTGGGCCCATTGCTGGCCCCCATGGTGGACGGCCGCCGGCGCCAGATCGTAGCCTATAATCCAGTGTCGGCCGGCAATCGCGACCGGCTGGTGGAGCTTTTCGTTCGCGCGCCCAATGACGATTTCCACATTGAAGATCAAGCCGGCCGGAGTGTTCCGCTACAGATAGTTAAAAACACTCCCGCGCCTTTTCAAGCTACGCATCGTGTGCTTTTCCTGGCCCCGGCGCGCGCTCCGGCGTTGGCGGCTTTTACGGTCGTTCCCGGCCGGGCCCCGGCGAGCGCGCCCTTGAAAGCAAGTCGCCATCAGATTGAAAATGAATTCCTGCGGGTAATTTTCCGCAAGGGCAGGCTGGAGTTCTACGACAAGGTGGCCGGCCGGAGCTTTTACAACCTGAATATTCTGGAAGACGAGGCCGATGCCGGCGATGCCTGGGATTTTTCGCCGCCCCGGCAAAAAAATAGAATCTATCGCAGCAGCGAGTTCCTCGCGCGCTGCCGGCTGATCGAAGCCGGGCCGCTGCGCGCCACGCTGTTGATTGAGACGCTGATGCGCGTGCCGCGAAGCCTATCCGGGCAGAAACGCTCTCTTGAGCAAGCGCCCTTGAAGATTGCCACGCGGGTTTCGCTCCTGCGCGGCGCGCGTCGGGTCGAGGTGACGGTGGAACTGGATAACCAGGCGCGCGACCACCGCTTGCGGCTGAAATGTTCCCCGGCAATCAGAAGCCACAGCGTGAAAAGTCAGGGGCATTTCGGCATTCTGGAGCGTCCATTACGGGCGCCGCCGGCCGGGAAGAACTGGGCGCAACCGCCGCCCAAGACTTTCCCGTTTCGCGAGTGGCTGGCGGTGGATGATGGCCAAAGCGGCTTGGCGCTTGCCTGTCGGGGCCTTTACGAGTACGAAGCGCGCGCGACACCGCGCGGGGTTGATTTGTATGTAACCTTGCTGCGCGGTATTGGCCAGATGTCTCGGCCGAATCTCAGGACGCGTCCGGGCGATGCCTCGCCGCGGCTGCCGATCCCTCAAGCGCAATGCTTGGGGTTCCAGCGCTTTGAATATGCTTTTATCCCTTACACTTGCGTGCCGGGTGCCAAGGCGCCCTTTCGGCCGGAAGTTGATGATTTTCTCTATCCGGCCATTGCGCATTGGCAGGGCAAGTTTTCGTCAAGACGCCCGGCAACGTTAACCGCCGAGTTGTTCCAGCTCGAGCCGGCCAATCTGGTGATCAGTTGCTTCAAGCGCGCGCAGGACGGCGCCGGCTATATCCTGCGTTTCTGGGAGAACGAAGGTCGCCCGACAATGGCGCGCCTGAGGCTGGCTGCCGGTGTCAGCCGGGTCTTCCTGTGCAACTTGAACGAAAAAGTTGTAAAGCCCTTGCCATGGAACGGAGAAACAATTAAATTAAAAGTGGCGCCTTATAAAATTATCACGCTCAAACTCAAGCTGAGGGAGAAACCATGAAACGCTCCGAGGTGAACGCCATTATTCAGAAAGCCGTGGATTTTCTGAAAGACCATAATTTCAGCTTGCCGCCTTTTGCCTTCTGGAGCGCGCGGGAATGGGCCCGCCGTCGGAAGGAAACGCAGGAAATCAAAAAATGCATGCTGGGTTGGGATATAACCGATTTCGGTCTGGGCCATTTCAAAAAAATCGGGTTGGTGCTCTTCACCATCCGCAACGGCCACATGACCGACCCGCAATTCAAAGAAAAGCCCTATTGCGAGAAAATCCTGATCGCGGATGAAGACCAGATGACGCCCATGCATTTCCATTGGAACAAGATGGAGGATATCATCAACCGTGCCGGCGGGGAGCTGAAGATTCAATTCTATAATTCCACGCGCGCGGGCCAGTTGGCCCGCGACCGGGTGGTAATTTCAGTAGACGGCCTGTGTCGAACAATCGCCGCCGGCGCCATCATTACCTTAAAGCCGGGGGAGAGCGTCTGTATCCCGCCAAAACTCTATCACAAGTTCTGGGCGGCGCGGGGCAAGGGCACTGTGCTGATCGGCGAAGTCTCCAAAATTAATGACGATACCACCGACAATCGCTTTTACGAGAAGATCGGACGGTTTCCCGAAATAGAAGAAGACGTGCCGGCACGTTACCTGCTGTTCTCTGATATTGGATCATGATGATCGCAACTTCCGGAGTCAGAAAATTCGTCGAAAGCCACTGGGAGCAGATGGTCCTGTGGTCCTTGCTCATCGGTCTCTTCTATCTCTTGAAGCCGTTCTTCCTGCTGATCTTTGAAACCTTCCTGATTGTCTATATCACCAAGAGCACGGTCCATTGGGTGCGGCGCCGGGTGAACTTGAATTATCGGCTGACGACCGTAATCGTGTTTGTGCTCTTGGTGGGCTTGCTGGGGATGATCGGCGCCTGGGTGGGTCCGAAACTGGTTGTCGAATCCAACCAGGTGTTGGTAGAACTGGCCGGCAAGGGTGATCAGCAAACGCAGGATAAAATTAACCGGTTTGCCGAGAAGATCGTAAACAAAATCATTGGCGAGGCCAAGGCCCAAGCCGTCATCGAATCGGGAGAATACGCCGCGGTAATGACCGCTGCCAAGGGCGAGATTGCCCTGGCGATCAAGGCTGCCTTGCCGCAGGTGCTCGATTCCATTCTGCGCGTGGTAACGATCGGCTGGCATATCCTGATTTCGCTGCTCCTGGCCATCATTTTTGCCTTCATCCTCGTCCTGGACTGGCAGCGCATTGCCCGCAAAATGCGGACCATGGAGCATAGCCGGATTCGCACCTTTTACCTGGGGACGGCTCCGCATCTGATAGCCTTTGCCGATGTGCTCGGCCAGGCCCTGCGGGCCCAGGCCATTATTGCGCTCTGCAATACTTTGCTTACGGCCATTGGGCTCTCGGTCTTCGGCGTGCCTAACGTGGCCTTGCTTGCAACCATTGTGTTTTTCTGCGGGTTTATCCCTATTCTGGGAACGTTTCTGAGCTCCATCCCGATCCTGCTTTTCGGCGTGCAAGTCGGCGGACTGGCGCTTTTGCTCAAGCTCATCGTGATGATTGCCGTTGTGCACGCTTTTGAAGCCTACGTGCTTAACCCGCGCATCACCGCCAAAGTATTGCATGTGCACCCGATCCTGGTCCTGATCCTGATTCTGCTCGGTGAGCGGTTCTTCGGCATCTGGGGCATGGTGCTGGGCGTGCCGATCGGCTATTACGTCCTCAAGGTTCTGACCGCGCGTGAAGATGAAGGGCTTCCCGCCGAAGTCGAACGACCCAAAGTTTGAGTTGGTAAAAAATTTGTAACTACTTAGCTATCTGAGAAAACAATTTCCGCCGTTGGCGGATGCTACTCTGCGAAGTAAACCTTCGCTACGAAGCACGAGTCCGCCGCAGGTGGATCATGCCTTAGGCAGACCCGCCTCTGGCGGGAACTACGAAATGCGCGTCATGCCTGAGGCAGATCCGCCTCTGGCGGAAAATACACGAAATTTGAATACAAAGTTCATTCCCATTTTTAGCGCCTTTCGCGTGTTTCGTAGTTCCATTTCTTGCTTACCTGAGCAGTCATAATAATTTTTCAAAAATTTTTGAAAATACTTGTTGACAACTATGCGTAGTTAGTTATGCTTATTTCGACTGCAACATTTAATAGTGCTGTCTGAAGTTTTGATGGGTTTTTTAGTGCCTTGCTGCCGATTATTCGGACGGAAAAAAAACAAAGGGATAGCCCGGTTGAAATCAGTAGCGCTGGTTTTTACATCGCGCAAAAAAGCTTTGACGCTTCTCCGTTCGTCCGTTGATCGGTTTGAGGACGATGATGGATCATCTGATTTATGGGCTGAATGTGACAGCGAGGATACTATTGAGGCCGTGGGCGAAGCCTTAGGCCGGTATTATCGAGTCACGCGCGTGGAAGGCGATGAGCACGCCTATCAGCGCTTGCGCAAGCTGCGTCCGGACCTGGTCTTCAATATTGCCGAAGGATTCCGCGGGCCCAACCGCGAGTCGCATATCCCCATCATTTGCGAAATGCTGGGGTTGGCTTACACCGGCTCCGATGCTTTAACGCTCTCAATCTGCCTGAATAAGGCGCGCACCAAGGAGATTCTGGGTTACCATCAATTTCCCACGGCGCGGTTCCGGGTTATCGCGCCCGGCGCTGCAACCGCGGCGCTTAACTCTTTCGCGCTGCCGGCGCTGGTCAAGCCGCTTCACGAAGGTTCTTCCATTGGCATCCGCAATGGCAGCCTGGTCAGAACCAGGCCAGAGTTGTTGGCGCGCGTTCGCGCGGTTCAGCGCCGCTATCATCAGCCGGCCCTGGTCGAAGAGTTCCTGCCCGGGCGCGAGTTCAGCGTGGGCGTGCTGGGCAACGCGCCCGCCTACGAAGTTTTGCCGCCGGTGGAAATCAATCATCGCGCGCTGCCCAAGGGCGCCAACCACGTCTACGGCTTTGAGGCCAAGTGGCTCTGGGATAATCCGGCTAAGCCGCTGCCGATTCTCATCTGTCCGGCCCGAATTTCAGCCAGGCTCGCCAAACGAATTCGCGACCTGGTCTGTCGGGCGTTGGAGATCCTCGGCGTGCGGGACTGGTGCCGGGTGGACTTGCGGCTGGATGCCTCCGGCAACCCGCACTTGTTGGAGCTTAATCCCTTGCCCGGCATCCTGCCTGCGCCCAGTGATAATTCGGCCCTGCCGGCGGCGGCGCGCGCCGCCGGCTACAGTTATCAAGAGTTGATTTTGGAAGTGGCCAAACATGCGTTAAGACGCAAAACAAGAACGCAAAGCCTTTGAACGTTTATTCAGGAGGTGATATGAAACGATGGCAGAAGCTGTTGCAGAAGAGTTTGACAACCGCCGAAGAAGTTGCCGATGTGTTCAGTCTCGATCTGGATAAAGTCCGTCGGGTGGCGGGTGCCTTCCGCATCCGGATCAATCCCTACTATCTAAGTTTGATCAAGGCCCGGGGCGACCCGCTCTATCGTCAAGTGGTTCCTGATATCCGCGAGCTGGAAGGAAACTGCGGGTTGGTGGATCCGCTGGCTGAGGACCAGCATTCGCCCGTGCCGGGGATTGTGCATCGTTACCCGGACCGTGTCCTGTTTCTGGTCTCGCACGAGTGCGCCTGCTATTGCCGCTTCTGCACCCGCAAACGCCTGGTCGGCGATGCCCACAAAATCCATCCGCGGTTCATTGAAAATGGATTGCTCTATATCCGCCGGCATTCCGAAATCCGCGATGTGATCGTCTCCGGGGGCGACCCTTTTCTGCTCTCCGACGAGCGTTTGGAAAATATCCTCAAGGAACTGCGCGCCATTCCTCACGTGGAAATTATCCGGATAGGTTCGCGCGTGCCCTGCGTTCTGCCGCAGCGCGTAACCGCCAAGTTGGCGCGCATGTTGAAACGTTATCAGCCTATCTATGTCAATGTGCATTTCAATCACCCCGATGAAATTACGGCGCTCGCCGCCAGGGCGCTCGCGCGCCTGGCGGATGCCGGCATCCCCCTGGGCAACCAGACGGTCCTGCTGAAGGGCGTCAACGATAGTCCCGCAATAATGCGCGCGCTGATGCAGAAATTGCTGCGCTGCCGCGTGCGGCCTTATTACATCTACCAGGCTGACCAGGTTGCCGGCACCGAACACCTGCGCGCAACTGTAGCCAAAGGACTTGCGATTATCGCAAACTTGCAGGGCTGGACCTCAGGGCTGGCCGTGCCGCACTACGTCATTGACACCCCTGGCGGCGGCGGCAAGGTGCCGCTGCTGCCCGCCTACGTGGAGTCCATCACCGCCAATGAGATCGTTATGCGCAACTACGAGGGCAAACGCTTCGTGTATAGGCAACCCGCCAGTGGTGCCGCGACAGTGGGCAAGCCCGCGGCCGCGCGGCCAGCGCGCTCGACTTCGAGCAACGCGCCGTTGAAAGCGCCGGCCGCAGTTGTAATCGTGCGGGAGCGAACTCGCCAAGTGCCTGCCGGCGTCGCGGCCACGCGGGGCGAGCCGCGCTAACGCGGGCTAACGCCCGCAACCCAAGATTTTTTACTACGAAACACGCGAAAAGCGCGAAATATCCTCAAACATAATTCCTGTTATTATTTTCGTGTATTTCGTGTGTTTCGTAGTTAATCCGCTCTTGCTTTAATCTTCTTATTTTTAATGTAGGCGCGCACCAACCGGAGCAGCTCAGGAACAATATTCTCTTCCTTCACGGTTGTGCGGTAAATCCCATCCACGTAAAGCGCGGCTTTGTCTTTGCCGCCGGCAATGGCGATATCGGCTTCGCGGGCTTCGCCCGGTCCGTTTACCATGCAGCCCATCACCGCGACCACCGGCCAGGCCGCCTGCGGCTGCGCGCGGGCGAGCGTCGCCAGCGCTTCTTCCACCCGGTGGGCCAGATCCATGACGTCAATTTCGATCCGGCCGCAAGTGGGGCAGGCGATAACGCTGGCCCCCGGCGGCCTTAAGCGCAAGGCGCGCAGGATTTCCAGGCCTACTTTTACTTCGCGTTCCGGCGGCTCGGTCAGCGAAATGCGCAAGGTGTCGCCGATCCCCTCGGCCAGCAAAATGCCCACCGCCGTGCAAGAGCGCACCGTGCCGGTCAAAAGCGTGCCAGCTTCGGTAACGCCCAGGTGCAACGGGTAGTCCGTGGCTTTCGCCAGGAGCCGGTAAGCCTGGACCGTGCGCGCGGCATCCGAAGCTTTCACCGAAATTTTTATTTCGCGATAATCGAGGTCCTCGAGGATGCGCGCGTGCTTGACTGCGCTCGCTACCAGCGCCTTGGCCGTGGCCCCGCCATATTTGGCCAGGATTGCGCTTTCGAGCGAGCCGGCATTGACCCCGATACGGATTGGGATTTTACGCTCGCGCGCGGCGCGGACTACTTCCGCCACGTTGGCGCGCGACCCGATGTTGCCGGGGTTGATCCGCAGGCCGTCGGCGCCCGCGGAGAGGGCCAGGAGCGCCAGGCGGTAATTGAAGTGGATATCGGCGATCAAGGGGATGTGGATGGCCCGGCGGATGGGGCCAAGGGCCCGCGCGGCCGCTTCATCCGGCACGGCTACGCGGATGATGTCGCAGCCCGCGCGTTCCAGGCTGAGAATCTGCGCGATGGTGGCGCGGGCGTCGCGGGTGTCGGTCTTGGTCATCGTTTGCACCGTGATCGGCGCGCCGCTGCCCACGGCAACTTTCCCGACATAGATGCGCCGGCTTTTGCGCCGGGGCGCCAGAATGGCTGGAGATGGCAGGCTCATGAAGAACACTTTTCGACCAAGGCCTCAGCTTGTTGGGGCAAGAGGTAGGGCGCGTTCGCCCTGGCCGACGCTCGGGCAGGCCGAACGCGCCGCGGACCGTCGTCGCGCCGTAGCGGCGCTTTGCCGCGTCACGAAGGCGGACGGCTCGGCGAGCCGTCCCTACCCACACACGCCTCAAAAAACTGAGACATTACCTTTCCGACAAGTCTCACTTGTTCCGCGATTCCCGCCAGAGGCCGATGGATAGAGTGCCGGCGACAATCAGGCCCAAGATGCTCGGCCAGAGTGGGATTACCCGCCCGCTGATGGTAAATTCCCATCCCAGGCACAGCCGCAGAAGATGCAAGATGGCGACCAGCGCAAAAATAACAATGGCTATGGTTGTAAACGGTTTCATTCGTTCGGCCCTCCTTCCATGTTTTGGTGCTTCTGGTTGCGGTCTTCTGTTAAATGGCCTTTCCTGTATCTCCGGGCCGTTTGAGCAAGAAGCTTAGGTGGTAGCCCATGATTATTCAACCGCAAAAGCCGGACGGTTCATCTATTCAAAATGATTATGTAGTGGCGTATTGGGCAACACGCCCTTTCAATCTATCCCCGATTGCTCTGACCCCGATTGCTGAAATTACATTTCAAAATTGTATTGCCTGTCCGCCAGTCTTTCGGCAGCATGGCGGCGATGGACTTCTATGTTTCTACCCAGGGGAACGACGATTGGTCGGGGCGATTGCCGGAGCCGAATGCCGACAAGACGGACGGACCTCTGGCGACGCTGCTCGGCGCGCGCAATCGCCTGCGCGCTCTGACGGCGCCGCCGCTCTATTACAATTCGGCATGGACGCCGCAGGGAATCCAAGGCCCGATTAGCGTTCATATCCGCGGCGGACGCTATGCGCTGCCGGAACCGCTCATCTTCGATCCGGAAGACTATTGCCCAGCCACCTACGAGGCTTATACGGGTGAAAAACCGATCCTGGACGGAGGGAACCCGATCGCGGGCTGGCGTGTCGAGCAGATCAACGGTATCACCGCCTGGGTGGTTGACCTGCCCGAGGTGGCGGCGGGCCGCTGGTATTTCCGCTCCCTGTTTGTCAACGGCCGGCGGCGCTTGCGGCCGCGGCTGCCGAAGAGTGGCTTCTATAGCATCGAAAACGTCCCGCATACGACTCCTTCCGCGCATTTAAAGGACGGCAGCGACGCGTTCGTGTGCGGGCCTGGCCAGATTCGCGCCTGGCAGAATCTTGCCGATGTCGAGGTGGTCGTGCTGCACCTTTGGGTGGACGAGCACATGCCGATCGTCTCGTTCGACGAAGCGACGCGGTTAGTGCGGTGCTCCCGCCGCAGCGCTTACCGGCTCGGGAAAGACCGGTTTTATGTGGAAAACGTGTTTGAAGCACTGACCGAGCCGGGCGAATGGTATCTCGACCGCGCGACCGGACGGCTCGCCTATATCCCGATGCCGGGCGAGGATCCGGATACGGCGGAAGTCGTGGCTCCGCGGCTAACCCAGTTGTTGCGGCTGGCGGGACGCCCTGATGAAGGCCGGTATGTTCAGTGCCTCCGGTTTCGCGGGCTGACGTTCCGGCACACCGATGCGGTCCTGCCACGGCGGGGATATGATCGCGATTCGATGGAACTTGATAGCCCGCCGGGGAGGGATTTCGATGAGGTGGGCGCCGACTACGCCTCCAGCCCGCAGTCGGCGCACCACATTCCCGGCGTGATTGCTCTCGAAGGCGCCCGCGGCTGCGCGATCGAGGATTGCGTCATCGAGCACGTTGGCTGGTATGCGGTGGAACTGGCCGACGGCTCGACGGCCAATCGCGTCGTCGGCAACGAGATGACCGATCTCGGCTGCGGCGGAGTGAAGCTGAACGGCTCGAACGCGCGCGGAGCGCTCGCCCGGCGCACCGGCAATAACCTCGTTACGGACAATCACATTCATCACGCGGGCCGTGTGTTTCATCAGGGAGTCGGCGTTCTCTGCCGGAATGCGTTCGGCAATGTCATTGCGCACAATCACATTCACGATCTCCACTACAGCGGCATCTCGGTCGGCTGGATGTGGGGGTTTGCCGATCACGTCGCGCGAAACAATTGCATCGAGAAAAATCATATCCATACTCTCGGCTTCGGCTGGGTGATTGACATGGCCGCCGTCTATCTTCTGGGCAGCCAGCCCGGCACGGTCGTTCGCGGCAACTTCATTCACGATCTCGAGAGCGCCGAGGCGATTTACATGGACGAGGGCAGTTCGCATATCGTGATTGAAAACAATCTCTGCCACGATACTAACGAGCATGTGTTTCATCAGCATTACGGACACGAAAACATTCTGCGCAACAATATCTTCGCCTTCGGAAAGGCGGGGGTGGTCTCGCTGGCGCGCGCGGACGCGACGCCCGCCTTCACCTGCGAACGGAACATTTTCGTAGGCGACGGGCGGCCGCTCTACGTGGACGGCTACGGGTACACGCTGGAAACGCCCAATCCGCTCGTTGACTTGAATTTGCTCTGGGATGTTTCCGGCCGGCCCATCATCGGACGCACCGCGGATTCGAAGGATCTGGATCTGGCGCAATGGCGGACGGTCGGCAACGACCTTCACAGCGTTGTCGCCGACCCGCTCTTTCGCGATCTGGCGAAGCGCGATTTCACGCTCGCGCCCGACAGTCCCGCGCTGCGGCTCGGCTTCAAACCCATTGATGTTTACGATGTCGGCCCGCGCCCACCCGAAAAAAGGCCATGACCACAAACAAAGGAAGCGCCATGAAAAAACTCGACATTCAATTGTGTCCCGAGACCGGCATCTGCTCCATCATCAAGGGTGATGGCGCCAAGATTGACCTGATGCCCGATGAAGTCAGCGGTTTGAGGGAAGCGGCGGGGAAGCCCGACGCCATCAGGAAGGCCCTGGCCGACGTTGATCCGGGCTTTGCGGAAGCGCTTGGCGCCGAGGAACTGGGACAATTGTCCTCGGAACTGCGCCAGAATCAGGGTCAAACTTGAATGGCGCTAAGTTAAGCAGAGTTTGCGGCCTGGTTTTTTCTGAACTCGGAAAACATAAGACCAGTCCTTCACAATAAGCTTTAAGCGTTATTATATGTCTACGCGACCGCCGCTTGATGTCCGTCCTTATCAATTGATGTGTCTGGTGTGCCGTCAGGCAGCGGGGTTCACCACCTCCGCGCCGGATCGGAAACTGGCGCGGCTGCTGGCTGCCATCCGGCAAGCCCCGGACCGTCCGCTCACATTGCGCTGCAATGTCAACGACGCGTATGCGTTTCAGAATCCGGGCCATGGCCTGGACACGCCGGAGGGCGCATTGTTCAACCTCAAGCGCGATCTGGATATTGTTCAACGCCTTGGCATGACTCCAGGCGCCACACATCCCTCCCGGGTTGTGTTACAACGAATGTTGCGCAACATTCCCTCGGCCCGCGGCATTTGCGGTTACGCGGCGGTTACCGCGCCTGTTTGGCAGGGGTGCCCGATGGCCGATGCCGGTAATTACGAGAAAGGCGTGGCCGCCGGAATGGCGGCGCTGGCGCCGCCGCGCGCCGTCGCGGCCATGGCGCGGGCCAAGCGGGCTTCCGTCAAGACCATGAGTGTGGCGGCGCGGCTGGATATCCGGCCGCATCATCTGATGTGCATGACTTGTTTTCATGGCGGACGCCGCAAGCTTGCTCCCATTCCGCAGGACAACCTGTTCGAGGCGATCGTTCGTCTTCAGAAAAATCCCAGCCTGACAGTGCGTTTGGCGCATGCCTCCCGGTGTATGATTTGTCCTCCCTGTCAGTCCTGGAATCCGGTCGCGCGGCAATGCCATGCATTGTGCAGTCTGCGGGATCAGAAAAAAGACCTCGATGTGCTGCAAAAAATCGGTTTGCGCTTTGGCGATGAATTGCCCGGCCGAGAATTGTTGAAGCGTCTTTACAAGGTCGTCCATTCAACCCGCGAAATCTGCGGGTGCGGCGACGGCGTGGTCCGTTCGGTGGAATGGGACGGTTGCGGCCGTAACGGGAATCCGGCATACGTCAAAGGCCGCTCGGCCGGTCTTGGCGTGGCGTGCGTCAAGCCGATCTGAAACCGGGCCTACCAGTAGAGTAGTGGATGGGAACATGGGGCGGGATACGGCTCCTCGTCTGAGCCGCAACGGGTAGCATTTGGGTCGCAACGGGTAGTAACGGGTAGCATTTGGCCGCTACCGCCGATCACCAAAGCATTGGCAGATGGAACAACATTCCAACCCCGACTTCGGCTTGTCGGGGTTGGAATGTTGCCATGAACTTCAATAGGCAGCCGGTGAAGGGTGGCGGGCCAAAGAGTCTTAGTGTTCCAAGATATAAATACGCTAACGTTAGCAGATGTATGCCTTTCCTGAGCCGATACTAATTTTTTTCAAAATAGTTGTTGACAGGCAGCAGGTGTTTATTATGATAAATTGCGTTTGTTGTCTTTGCCACGGGTGTAGGTCTTGACTGAGGTTGCGCCGATGTTGAGTAAATGCCCTGTTTTGGCTGGTTTTTCCGCTATTGGGGGCCTTCCCGTCTCCCGTCCTCAGACCTCAGTCCGCAGTCCTCAGTCCGCAGTCCTCAGTCCTCAGTCCTCAGTCCTCAGTCCTCAGTCCTCAGTCCTCAGTCCTCAGTAGGCAACGATCTTACCATACGGCCGCATGGCCGTTTAGCAAGCTTTTTCATTCGGCAGCAGAGCCATCCCGAAGCGCGCAGCGCGATCGGGATGGCTCTTTTGTTTGGCGCGCCTTTTTTCACCTACTGCTTCCAACACTTAGAGGAGAAAATCTGGTATGGCATCCTGGACTAAGCTCAAGCCGCTAAGCTTGTTGGTTGGGCTTGCGATGGCATTTTTTGCAAGCCGCGCTGACATAGCGGCAGTCAATTCATCCGGCGAAATTACGTTGGCGCCCTCAGAAATGATTGAACGGTTCTTCGGGTTGGAAAAAAATGAAACAGGCTATTTGCCCAAGTGGTTGCTGGCCGTTGCGCACAGCGGCCAATGGCAGACTGAGCCGCCGCCGCTGGCCTTCCGGGTGGACGCCGCTGCGGAACAAGATACCGGGGTTTTGAGTCTTGCGGTTGATCGTGTCTCAGCGGGGGAGGACCTCGTGCTGGAGCTGACTTATGCGGACGCTAAAGACCAGGGCACACTGTTTATTGGCTTGAGTTCCTGGCCGGAAGGAGCAGAGGCCGATCTGTTCGGGAATATCATCCAAGGGGAAGAGAACATTGTCACCCGATATTTTGAGATACCTATTCAGAGTCTCGCGGCGCGGTATCTCGGCGTGGATATTTACCGAGGCAGTGGAGAAATCGCTGTTTTCAGGGCGGCGCTTTATACCCGGGGCGAGTTTAATTACTGGCTGGAGCAAGCGTTGGTAGAGGGTGCGGTGGGCCTGGAGGTAGAACCCGATGCGAGCCGTTCTGGCGAACGGCAGCTACACGGGCAATCCGGTGGAGGTGTAGGGGCGGTTCGAGCTTATCCCGCGCCGCGCGGGAAGAACCGCAAGTCAACTGAGTTTCTACCGGCTGAACAAATTGCGACCGCGGTCAAACTGGCCGCCGATCTAATGATTGCCCGCTCGGTGCTGATGACCCGCTGCGTTCTGGATGGCGGCGGAGGAAGGATGACCTCGCCTAATTTGATTCTGGAAAGCTCATTTGGTCAGTCCTCGGCCATTGGCTTTTCCTACGGCAGTGGCCTGGCTTTGAACGCCGGTTTTCAGCAGGGGGAAGTAGAACGGCTGAAGGCTCAGGTGATCCTGAAGCCCGAAGCATTAAACATCAATCCAGGAATTCTAACCGCCTTTGTCCGTCTGCCTGATGGCTACCCGGCCAGCGGTATCACTTCCGCCACCTGCGACGGCGCGCTCTATGAGCGGATGATGCTCAGTGATGATGCCAGTGAAATGATTATCAAATTCCGCCGCCGGGACATTGAAGCTGCCCTGGCCGAGCAAGGCGAAGCGCTCGACATCCATTTCGTGGTTGAAGGCACCTGGCAGGACGCCAGCGGGTTGTCTTATCGCTTTGAGGGCGCCGACAGCATCAGCAAAATTGTGGGAGGAAATTGAAGCAGACGATTTATTTGCCACAAAGATGCACAAAATTCACAAGTTTTTGTAGCCGCGAGACGATAGGCTCGCGTCCCGTTTTATTTTGTAGGGCGGGCACTTCCCCTTGTGCGGCATAGGGGAATGCCCGCTGGGTTGAATCCGCATTGGAGCCTGATTCAAAAAACATAAAAAGGAGAGAGCCTCATGAACCAAATCCTGCGCTTGACACTTGCCCTTGCTATGCTTAATCTATCATTGGTTGTTTTGGCCCAGGTGCCGGCTTCCATCAATTACCAGGGCCGGCTGACTTCGCCGGTCGGCCTGCCGCTGTTCAACGAGCCCAACAGCACCAACGACGGGCAGATTGATCTGGTTTTGCATATTTTCGATGCGCCCACGGGCGGGGCTTCAGTCTGGAGTCAGCAGACCAACGACGTGGCGGTCTATAACGGGTTGTTCAGCATCTTATTGGGCAATCTGGGCACCAATGTTTTCGCGGCCACGGGCCAGGCCAACCGCTGGCTGGAAGTGACGGTCATCACCAATGGGGGCGCCAGCACCCTTGCTCCACGCAAAGAGATCGTGTCGGTAGCTTATGCCCTCCGCGCGGGCGAGGCCGATACGCTGGATGGTAAGCACGCCTCCGACCTGATGTTGGTGGGCGGCGGGCCGATTACCATAAGTGATGGGATAATCAGCTTGAACTATGGCGCCGATCTGATGGTGAGCAACGGTAGCTTAAGCGTCATGGAGCGCTGGGTGGATGTTGCCGGCGACACCATGAGCGGCGACCTTGTCTTAAGTGGCACGGCCCGGATTCAGGGCACAGGGGTCGTTGATTCCGCGGCGGTCCAGGACGCCACGCTGGTGGATGCCGATATCGCCACGAATGCCAACATTGCCCGGAGCAAGCTTGGTGAAATAGCGCACAGTTCGCTGAGCGGCTTAAGCGCCGACGATCATACCCAGTATTCCGGCGCCGGTTGGAATACCAATACCACCCTGGCCAGCCTGCAGACTAATGTCAACGGCCTAGACAGCAATGTCAGCAACCTGTGGGAGGCCGTCGGGTTTGTGGTGGGGACTAATGGCTCTGAGCCCTACAAAAATATCCAGGACGCTATTGACGCGGCCGCGGCGGATGGCTATAATGCGGGCAGACAGGTGACTATTGCGATTAAGCCGGGGCGCTACCAGGAGAACCTGAACTTGAGAGCCGGCATCCATCTGAAGGCGGAGATTGAAGACGGGTTGTTCTCCGTTGTGGTGGTGGGCAATCACGCCTACAACTACGCGGGCGCCGCCGATGGGGATCTGATTATTTCCGGGGTGGCCTTCTATTCGCCGGGGGTAACAGCGACAAATCCGCTGTTCCGGGTCTCCGGCAGCGGCTACACCTCGCTGCGGATGAATAGTTGCGTCTTGCAGTCCACTGACTTCGGCCCGGCTTTGCGGTTGGAGAACACGGGGACCAAGGGTGGCCGGCCATCGAACATGGAGATGTATCACAGCCGGATTAGGAATTTGCAGCCAACCTTTAACGCCATGGCGGTGGACCTGGCCAGCGGCTCGCTGTTGATGGACGAAGCCGATATCTGGCTGGCCAATCCGCGGGCCAAGTCCTTCCTGGCCAGCGGGGCCAGCCAGTTGCTTCTGGACAACGCCCAAATCCGCGGCCAACTCGAGACGCGAAACAACGCTTATCTCCAGCTTACGCAGAGCTCGATTGATTCCGGTGACCGCCACAGCTTAGTGCATAACAGTGCCACGCCGGCGGTTACCTTGCAAATAATGCTGATTACCACTCTGCCGGGAGAAGTAACTACAGGTACGGGATCGTTCCTTTACAGTCACGTTGGGTTTTTCTATTCCGCCTACGGACTTTATCAGAAATTGCCGCACAATCCTCACGCCCTGCCGATCAGGGGTGTAGATGCGGCTAATGTAGGGTATGATGCCGCCAATACTACTCTCGGCAGTGCCCATGATGCTTGGGAAGTTGTTCTTGGCGTAGCCGGGCCGATTAGGGTCGACGATGCGCTTGATGCCTTGATTCTCGAAGTGCGCGACATTTGGGAAAATTTACCGTTCGACGAGGTTGATCCGCAAGTTGGCGCGATTGCTGCTAACAATGTGCCGAGTTGGGATGCGGATGAAGTGAATGAGGCGGGTGATCTTGGTATGCTGGTGACGGGCACGATCTTCGACGATCGCGCCAACGGCGAGATCGGCATTGGGACGGACGATCCGACGGCTAGGCTGGACGTGGATGGCCAAGTCAGAATCAGGGGCGGGGATCCCGACGACGGCGACGTGCTCACGTCGGATGGCGATGGCTTCGCGACGTGGGAGGCGATACCATTTCCACCATTTCCTGACGAGGTGGATCCGCAAGTGGGTGTTATTGACGACAACTTTGTGCCGAGTTGGGATGCGGATGGTGTGAATGAGGCGGGTGATCTTGGTATGCTGGTGACCGGCACGATCTTCGACGATCGCGCCCGCCGGCGGATCGGCATCGGGACGGGCAATCCGGAAGTGCCATTGCATCATGTGGGGCGCGACACCACGGCAAGCAATGTGACGCAAGTTACGCGCATTAGCGACAGCGCCGCGGGGGCGACGGTCAACCGGGAAGTGTATCGGGTGGCGGGGACCGACCTGGCGATCTTGGAGACGGTGCAGAACGGGAACGTGAATTTTTATGCTGGCGGCGTACTGAATGTGCCCGAATTGACCTTGACCACCGGCGGCAACGTGGGAATCGGGACGGTGAATCCAGCCGCAAGGTTGGACGTGAGGAGTGCAACCGACTGGTACTTGCTGGCCTTAGACGAAGGTACGAGCAGACATAGCTACCTGCGTGCTGGTAATCCTGACAGTGGGGTCGTCATCATCGGTGACAGGCAGACCCACAGAACCGTGATTCAACCGAATGGCGGCAATGTGGGGGTTGGGACATATAATCCTTCATCACGATTGCATATCAGTCAAGCTGGGGCAAATGACCGGGATCATGGTCTATACATTCAGCGCGCAGGCACAGAATATGGGGCGGTAATGTATATGGATCCTGATGGTGTTGCCAGGATTGGCACCAAAAGCGATTCAGGCACTGATTACGATACCGACCATATATTTTTAAATCCTGGCAACGGCAACGTTTATGCCAGCGGGACGGCATATTTAAGGCTGCGCGGCGATAACTCGGCCGGCAACGCCAGTGTTCTGGAATTTTACGATAGGACTTCCGATCATAATTGGCAGATAGGCATGGGCGACACATCCCAGGATAACGACTTAAAGTTCTCTAAGGGCACACTCGGGTCGGCCGGTCTAGAGTTCATGAGAATAACAGCCGCCGGCAACGTGGGCGTCGGGACTCCCTTGCCTGATCCGGGGGCCAAACTGGATGTGAATGGAAGAATACGAATCAGGGGCGGCGAGACGGTGAACGGCTACGTGCTCACGTCGGATGACAATGGATTGGCGAGTTGGCGGCCGGTCGGCCCGGGTGGGCAGCCGGAGACCGATCCGCAGGTGTACGATTACATGGACCAGAATATGGTTGCCCGTTGGCGGGGCACTTATCTAACTGGCGGCAGTATGTATAATCTTGACAACGGCAACGTG
>JACPGM010000157.1 GCA_016188985.1 Lentisphaerota bacterium
GGATGCTGACGGTCGAACGCCCCTTAAAATTGATGGACCACTCGTATCGCTCGGAACTAAACCCCGCCTGTTCAAGCAATGCTACCGCGCGCGGAATTGCATCTGCCGCAACGACGATATCCACGTCTTGGGTTACCATGGGCTGCGCGGCCCAGTGGTTCACCGCCACGCCGCCTATGGCGCACCACACGGCGTCCGCTCTTTCGAGGCAGTCAACGAGTCGCATGACATCATCCGTTCCGCCGGAAGTCTGCCAATCGTAAAATTGTTTTGCAGTCATAGCCGTACGCTACCAAAAAGGCCGGGTGGTTGCCACCTTTATCACACAGTTAAAAAATTGTCCTGTTAAAAAATTGTCCTTGGCAACAAAGTTACTGTAGTTTATTTTTAGCGCTCGACCCACTTGGATTGTTCGCAAGGAACGCTTTTGATGCCGATCTGGTTAATGATGATGCTGGGACTCTCGATGATTGGCGGCGCTTTCAACTTGAAAGTGGCGGGCGCTCCGGCAACCCAGCCGGCAGCTCCCCAGCTAAAGCCGACCGAAACAACCGTAATTGCCGCTGATCGTCCATTGCGCCTATGGGCCTTCGGCTGCGCGCATGTCGGTTCCGACTTGAGAATCAGCCGCCGGGAAAGCCTGGCCGAGGCCATTCGCCAGTCGGAATCCGGCGGGCCGCTCGGCGTCCCGCCGCCGTTTGACTGGGATATTGCCCTGGATATCGGCGACCTCTCCGGCGGCCAGCAGGTGCCGACCGATGCCGAAGGCGCCGAAGTGGTTCGCCAGTTTGGCGCTCTTCATGCCCACGCCCGCGAGTCCATCTACAACCTTTGCGGCAACCATGACCGCAGCGGCCTGGATGAGCCGCCGGCGCGCTGGTGGCGCAAGTGGGTTGATCCTCTGGGCGAAAACAGCGCAATTTCGGGCGTTGTGCCCGCCCGGCGGCCGTATCCCCTGGAAGGCACCTGGGAACGCTACAGTTTCCGGGTCGGCAACCTGCTCTTTCTGGTGATGAGCGACATCAACGAGCCGACGCAGCGCAAAGGGCGCGGTCCCTTAGGCGGCAATCCGGCCGGCGTGGTCAGCGGCGCAACTTTTGACTGGTGGCAACTCATGGTGGAATCGAATCCGGATTGCCTGATCATCTCAGTGCATCATTATATGCTGAAGGACACGACCACCGCTACCGGCGAGTACGAAGGTTTTCGCCGGGGTCCCGGCGGGGAGTGGGTCAGCCATTATCATGGCTTCAAACCCGAAGGCGCGCCGCAGGGAGCTTCCTATCTCTATTTTGTGGATAGCCAGCCGGATGCGCAGGCCTTTGAGCGTTACTTGGCGGCCCATCCAGCCGCGGTGGCCCTCTGGCTGGGCGGCCACACCCATACTACTCCGGACGACACCCACGGCGGCAAAGCGCTGGTGGCCACGAAATGGGGCGCCCACTTCATTAATGTGGCGGCGCTGACCAAGGATCATAATAACCGCGGCCAGAAAACCGCGCCGATGAGCCGGCGGCTGACCTTTATTCCCGGGCGCGCCGAGGTTAAGGTTGAATGTTATCTGCACACCGCCGCGTTTGCGGCGCCAGGGTGGTATAAGCCCGCTGAGCGGACCTTGCCATTGGCCCGACCGTTTAAATGGTGAGACGAATTCGTGTTTCAACCGTGGAGTCCGCGCCGTGAATATTCCCAAACGGACAAACTGGAGCAGAGAGCCGTGGATGCTGCTCAGTAAGGGCGATCTTGAGATTGAGCGCCAACAATGCCGCGAGGAAGGCAAAGACCTCGGCAAGCTGGAGGCGGAATTCGCCGCGCTGGCCAAACTGGATTTAAACAAGGAGCGTCACCAACAACGGGCTGAAGCGTTGCTGGATGCCACCGCCAATTTGCCGGTTCGCGCCGGCTACCCCAACCGCGAGCCGTCGGATTTGAGCGGCATTCGCGCCGCCAGGCCCTCAAGCGTGTTTTTGCCCAAGCGGAGGCTAAGCGCGGCCGAGCTCCGCGATAAGGCCCTGGGCGGTTGGCTGGGGCGTGCTTGCGGCTGCCTGCTGGGAAAACCGGCCGAGGGCCGGCGCAGCCGGCAGATAGAAAAATTCTTGAAGGCCCAGAAACGCTGGCCGCTGAATAATTATTTCTCGCTCAAGGCTCCCGCCAAGCTGGCCCGCGAGTGCGGTTTCGACATCCGGTTCAAAGGCCTGTTCGCCGAGGGTATTACGGCGATGGTTGAAGACGATGATCTGAACTACACCGTGGCCGGCCTCGCCATTCTCAAGCGGTGGGGAGCGGGCTTTACGCCGGGCGACGTGGCTTTCTTCTGGCTCAGCCATCTGCCGCTGTTCAAGGTTTGCAGCGCCGAACGCGCGGCGTACCGGAATCTGGCCAATGGTATTTCACCGCCGGCCTCGGCCTCCTTCCGTAACCCGTATCGCGAATGGATCGGCGCCCAGATCAGGGCCGACTTTTTCGGCTACGTCAGCCCGGGCAATCCCGCTGGCGCCGCCGAATTTGCCTGGCGCGATGCCGTCATCAGTCACGTGAAAAACGGCATCTATGGCGAAATGTGGGTGGCCGCAATGATTGCCGCGGCCTATGTGCTGGATGATGTGTCCGCCGTGATTCGCGCCGGTCTGGCCCAGATTCCGGCGTCGTCGCGGCTGGCCAAAGCGATTGGCCGCGTGCTGGAACTCTACCGCGCGGGCGCAACCTTCGGTGTGGCCTTGACCGACATCAGCGGCCGATGGCATGAGAATCGCGCGCATGAACGGGTCCACACCATCAGCAACGCCGCAATTGTCGCGCTCGCCCTGCTGTGGGGAAAGAAGGATTACGAAAAGACGATCTGCGGCGCGGTCATGCCGGGATTCGATACCGACTGCAACGGCGCAACCGCCGGCAGCGTACTGGGCGTAATGCTGGGCGGCGCAGCTCTGCCGGCCAAATGGTCCGCGCCGCTCAACGACACTTTGCTCACGGGTGTTGCCGGTTATAACCGGGTAGCGCTATCACAGATGGCCGACGAAACCGTGGCGTTGATCCGGAAAATAAAGAACTGAAATCATGCCCCCTCAGCTTGTAAGGTGGTAAATGGTAAGGCGGTTTCGCCGAAACCGCCGCGGCGCGCTCGGCGAGCGCGCCCTACCACCAAAACTGAGACATGAGCTAAAACCTTCTTATCCTCCGTGCAAGGCGGCGGCCAGCTCGCGGACTTTTTTCGCCAGACGACCGGCCCGCGCCGCCTCGACCAGGGCGCTGCCGACCACCACGGCATCGGCATGGCGCGCCGCCGCGCGGGCTTGCGCGCCATCGCTGATGCCGAACCCGGCGGCAATGGGCAAATCCGTGCAGGTGCGCAGTTGGCTCATGTGTTCCTTGATGTCGGCGGCCAGTTCCTTGCGCACGCCGGTGACACCCTTGACCAGGATGTAATAGACGAAGCCATCGGCCGCCGCCAGCAACCGGCGGGAACGTTCGGGCGCGGTAGTCGGGGCAATGAGCTGGATGAAGATCAGCTTATGATGTTTCATCAAGCCGCGCAGTTCGGCGGCTTCCTCGTAAGGCAAGTCAACCACCAGGAACCCGTCAATGCCCGCGTTCGCCGCATCCCGACACAGCTTGGCATAGCCATAACGGAAAAGCGGATTAGCGTAGCTGAAGAGAATGATGGGCGCCTTAGACGTTCTCCGCAGGCGCGCGGCCAAGGCAAGAATCAGGTGTAAGTTGACCCCCGCGGCCAAAGCGCGCTGGCCGGCGGCCTGGATGGCCGGGCCATCGGCGGTCGGATCGGAAAACGGCACGCCCAGCTCCAGGATGTCCAGGCCGTTGGCCAGGGCCACGCGCATATTGCGCTCCGAAGTTTTCAGGTCCGGGTCGCCGGCGGTCAGGTAGCCGATCAGCGCTTTGCGGCCCTGATCGCGCAATGTTTGAAATGTCTGTGTGATGCGGTTCATGGGAAATACGCCATGTGTTGATTGTATAGTAATTTTCCGGCGGACAATCCGAGTAGTGGATTCTTTCGACGGCCCGCCTGCAACGCTGAGCGTAGCACTGCGGGCAGGCCACGGCGTCACCGCCGCGGCTACATAAAACAGTCGCCGCCTTTGGCGGCGTCTAATTAAATCACTCAATGCTCCCTGTGTTTCTTCTGGTACGCCACGATATTGTCCAGGTCTTTGTCGCCGCGGCCGGAGAGATTGATGATCACGACTGCCTTGCGCCCCAGTGCGCGCGCGCGTTTTCTGGCTTCGGCCAGGGCGTGGCTGGCTTCCAGCGCGGGCAGGATCCCTTCCAACCGCGTGAGGTCGTCGAAAGCCCTTAGCGCCGCGGCATCGGTTACGGAGCAATATTTCACGCGATGAGTATCGGCCCAGTAGGCGTGCTCCGGGCCGACGCCGGGATAGTCCAGCCCCGCGCTGATCGAATGCGCGTTGCGCACCTGGCCGTCGTCGTCCTGAAGCAGATAGCTTTTGGCGCCGTGCAGGATGCCGATAGAACCGGCGCCGATGCTGGCGGCATGCAGGCCGGTTTTCAGGCCAAACCCCGCGGCTTCCACGCCAACCAACCGCACCTTGGCATCCTTCAAGAAGGCCGAAAAAATGCCTGCGGCGTTGCTGCCGCCGCCCACGCAGGCAATAATCATATCCGGCAATCGTCCGGTTTTTTTAAGAATCTGGGCGCGCGCTTCCGTGCCGATCACACTTTGGAAAGTCCGGACCATACTGGGATAGGGATGCGGGCCGGCGACCGAGCCGATCACGTAAAAGGTGTCGTCTACGCGCGCGACCCAGGCGCGCATGGCCTCGCTCATGGCGTCCTTGAGCGTGGCGGTGCCGCTCCGGACCGGATAAACGGTGGCGCCGAGGAACTGCATGCGCTGGACATTGGGCGCCTGGCGGCGGATATCTTCAGTGCCCATGAAAATGTCGCACGCCATGCCGAAGAGCGCCGCCGCCGTGGCGGTGGCTACGCCGTGCTGGCCGGCGCCGGTTTCGGCCATGAGGCGTTGCTTGCCCATGCGCTGCGCCAGCAGGGCCTGGCCGATGGTGTTATTAATCTTGTGGGCGCCGGTATGGCAGAGATCCTCGCGCTTCAGGTAAAGGCGCGCGCCGCCGTAGGCCTTGGTCAGGCGCTCGGCAAAATACAGCGGCGAAGGCCGGCCCGCGTAATCGCGTAGGATTTCGTGCAAACGCTTGTTAAATGCCGGGTCTTGGACCGCTTGCCGAAAGGCCTGTTCCAGGTTGATCAGCGCCGGCATCAAGGTCTCGGCCACGTAGCGCCCGCCATAAGGGCCGAAGTGGCCGAGGGCATCAGGCTCCTGTTTCATTGCAAACTCCTTTTGAGTAATCCCTCAGGCTTGTGGGGGCAACAGGTAGGGCGCGTTCGCCGAACGCGCCGCGGACGGCTCGGCGAGCCGTCCCTACCTTTACGCGACTACCTTGTAACTCCTATGAAACAAAGTTTGTTTCTTCTTTAATAATCGGGCCGTTCGCGGCCTGTATGGAGGCTGAGCCATTACCCTTTTGCTTCCCGCGCGGCCTGAATGAAGGCCGCCACTTTATGATGATCTTTTTTCCCCGGCGCGCGCTCTACACCGCTGGCCGTGTCTACGCCCAGGGGCGCAACGATCCGAATCGCTTCGGCGACATTATCCGGCGTTAACCCTCCGGCCAGCATCAGCGGAAGCTTGTGCGCCAACGTCGCCGCCAGGCGCCAATCGGCCGCTCGGCCGGTCCCGCCATAGCGACCCGGCGCGGCCGCATCGAGCACATAGCGTTCGGCCGGCCAGCGCGCGGGCGCCGGGTCAGGGCGGCCCTTGCGCGCGCGCAACGCGCGCCAGACCGGAATGGGCAGATCCAGCCAATCGGCCCACGGCTCATTACCATGAAGTTGAACGGCATGCAAATGACAATCGCGCACGAGCGCTTCCACGGTGCGGCGCGGCATGTTCACCAGGACCGCAATGGCCTTAGCGCCTCGCGGCAGCCGATCCAGCAGACGGCGCAAGGCTTTGGGCGCAATGCAGCGCGGCGAGCGCTGGTAAAGCACAAAGCCCAGGTAATCCGCCCCGGCATCCAGCGCCATGCGGGCATCGGCCAGATTGGTCAAGCCGCAAATTTTGATTTCAGTTGTTCGGCGCATGGCGTTAGCAACCCAAGAAAATCAACCACGGATTACACTGATTTCACGGATAAATAACCAAATAAGGCTATCTCCTTGACTGGAGTTACCACAAAATGTAGCGCCTACTGCTTGCTGTCATCCCGAGCTTGTCGAGGGATCTCATGCGCATTAACAACCCTTGAGATTCCTCGACTCCGCTTCGCTCCGCTCGGAATGACAACCAAATTTTAATGATGATCATCTCGGTCTTCCAATATCCGTGCCCATCCGTGCTATCCGTGGTGAAAATCTTTGCTGATGTTTTTCTTGTTTTTATAGCGGTTCAGAGTGGTCAGGACCTAACAACGCGCGCAAAGTCGTGGAGGGATTGTCTGACTTCAGCAGCGTCTCGCCGATCAGAAATCCCTTGTAGCCGTGCTGCTCAAGATCTTCGATCTCGCGGCGACTCTTTAGGCCGCTTTCGGCAATTGTCAGGCGCCCGGGCGGAATCAGGGCGGCCAGTTCCCTGGCCACGGCCAAGTCGGTTGCCAGCGTATTCAAGTTGCGGCTATTGACGCCCAGGATGGCCTGGTCGAGCGGCAGGGCTCTTTCCAGTTCTGCGCGGGTATGCGCTTCCACGATTACCTCCAGCCCGATGGCCAGGGCAATGATATAGAGCTCCTTCAACAAATGATCTTCCAGGCCGGCGGCAATCAGGAGAATGCTGTCGGCGCCCAAGGCGCGCGTCTCAAAAACCTGGTAAGGGTCGGACAGAAAATCCTTGCGCAACAACGGCAGACTCACCGCCTGGCGGACCTGTTTCAAATCATCATCCTTGCCCTGAAAATAGCGAGGCTCGGTCAGGACGGAAATGCCGATGGCGCCGGCGCGTTCGTAGGTCCGAGCCAGGGCCGCCGGATTGTATGATTGGCACAGCACGCCCGCCGAGGGACTTGCCTTTTTGACCTCGGCAATGATGCTGGTGGCTTGGAGACTTCCCGCGGGTCGCCGCAGCCGCTCTTTCAGGCTGCGGCATTTAGGCAGTGTCCCCACCATCTTTTCCAGGCGCTCAAGCGGGAGCAGTTCGCTCTCTCGCCAAACATCATGGCGGCGCTCGGCCATTACCGATTGCAGGAAGGAGCTCATGATAAGAAATGCAGAATGTAGAATGCAGAATGTGGAACATGAAAGATGTAAGCTGGCATTGTAATTGTTTCCATTGCTTATGTAGCCGCGCCCGTGAGGGCGTGGGTTTCTCCGGCGGCCACGGCGTCACCGCCGCGGCTACCTCAGCGCTTCCTCAGCGCGTGTGCTCGATCAAAGCCTGAAGCTTGGCCGCAGCCTGGCCGCTGTCAATGGAGATTGCCGCCAGCCGGAAGCCTTCTTCAAGGCTGTTGGCTTTGCCGCCGGCGGCGATGCCGGCGGCGGCGTTGAGCAGCACGATATCGCGCTGAGGCCCGTGTTCGCCGGCAAGCACGCTGCGGGTGATGGCCGCATTTTCTTCGGGTGTGCCGCCGCGCAGCGCATCCGGCGAGGAATAGGCCCCAATCAAGGGGAGCGGATCAAACTCGTAGGTTTTCAGCCGGCCGTCGCGCAGTTCGGTGATGCGCGTGGTGGTGGTAACCGTGATTTCATCCAGGCCGTCGCGGCCATGCACGATGAAAACGCGCTTGCTGCCGAGCGTGCGCAGGACCGCGGCAAAGCTTTCGGTCAGTTCGGGCGCAAAGACCCCCAAAATCTGGCCGCGGGCATTGGCCGGGTTGGTCAAAGGCCCCAACATGTTGAAAATAGTGCGCACGCCCAGCTCGCGGCGCACGGGGGCCGCGTGTTTCATGGCCGGGTGCAGCTTGGGCGCGAAGAGAAATCCGATGCCGATGCCGCGGATACATTCGGCCACGGTCTCCGGCGGCACCTCGATATTGACGCCGAGCGCCACCAGGAGGTCGGCCGAGCCGCAGCGGCTGGTGACGGCTTTGTTGCCGTGCTTGGCCACTGGCACGCCCGCGCCGGCGACCACCAGGGCCCCCGTAGTTGAAATGTTGAAGGTTCCTGCCCGGTCGCCGCCCGTTCCGCAGGTATCCACGACATTCGCGCCGCCGGTATCAATCAGCACGGCGTGCCGGCGCATGGCCGCGGCGGCGCCGGCGAGTTCTTCCACCGATTCGCCCTTCATGCGCAAGGCCGTCAAGAGCGCGCCGATCTGGGCGGGGGTGAGCGCGCCCGCCATGAGTTGGTCAAAGACTTCGCCGGCCTCGGTCGCCGTCAGGTCCTGGCGATCAATGAGCTTTTGCAGTATGAGTTGCATCTTTTTTCTCTATGCCAACGTGGGCTTTGCCCACAACCCAAGTGTCTCGAATTCGGTTCGCAAAAGCCGTCGGCGATCTCGGGTCGCCTGCGGGCTTGCCGCGTTTGCGCATACACGAGTATAGCGCTGCGCGCGGTGCACCCGCATTCGGCCCAAGCTTGCCTTGCTTTTGCGAATCCCTCGACAAGCTCGGGAAACCGAATTCGAGCCACGGTTCCATCGGGCTTCGCGCCGCGCTACGCCCGATATATTACCAACGCGGAAACTAACGGTTAACTGGTTATTCTTTGTTTTTACTCCGTCATTCGGTGGCTGCCGGCCGTATTCCATCTTCTCCGGTCTGTCGTCCGGCGTCTGTCGTCTGATGTCTGTTTTATGTGCTTCCGGTGGCGCCCTTAGCCAGCTCCAGGAAATTGCGCAGCAACTGTTTGCCGGCGGGCGTTAGAATGGATTCGGGATGGAACTGAACGCCATAGGTAGCGTGCGCGCTGTGGCGCAAGCCCATAATTTCATCGTCCTCGCTGGTGGCTTCAACCAGCAGTTCGGCGGGCAGGCCTTCGCGGAGCACCGCCAGGGAATGATAACGCCCGGCTACAAACGGATTGGGCAGTCCTTTATAGAGGCCTTGGCCGTTGTGGCGGATCATAGAAGTTTTACCGTGCATGATGGCGCGCGCCCCGGCGACCCGCGCGCCGAAAGCCGTGCCGATGGCCTGGTGGCCCAGACAGACTCCCAGCAGCGGCACATGACCGCTAAGCCGCCGGATCAAGGCCACGCAAATGCCGGCTTTTTCGGGCGTGCAGGGGCCGGGCGAAATAATCACGGCCTTGGGCTGCGCGGCGGCCACGGTTTCCACGCTGACCTCGTCGTTGCGGAACACTTTGATCTCAGCGCCCAGGGCGCCAAGGGCGTGCACCAGGTTGTAGGTGAACGAATCGTAGTTATCAATCAAGACAAGCATGGACTATCTCCAGAATGTTCAATGGTCTTCCAAGTGTAAGCCGTTGACGGCGAGTTCTACGGCTTTTTGCAGGGCGCGGGCCTTGTGGCAGGTTTCCTCAAACTCTTTCTGCGGGTCGGAATTATAAACAATGCCCGCGCCGGCCTGGATGGCAATGGCGCCGTCGGCGATTTCCATGGTGCGGATGGTAATGGCCAGGTCCATATTGCCGTCATAGCCGATATAGCCCAGGGCGCCGCCGTAGGCCCCGCGCGGGTCGGGTTCCAGTTCGTGGATAATTTCCATGGCGCGGATCTTGGGAGCGCCCGCGAGCGTACCGGCCGGAAAAGTCGCGCGGATTACCTCGGCGGCGTCGCAGCCCCGGCGCAGGATGGCTTCCACGTGGGAAACAATATGCATCACGTGGCTGTAGCGTTCAATGGTCATATAGTCGCGCACCTGCACGCTGCCGGTTTCGGCCACGCGCCCCAGGTCGTTGCGGCCCAGGTCAACCAGCATGACATGCTCGGCTTTTTCTTTTTGATCGGAAAGCAGGTCATCGGCCAGCTTGCGATCTTCCTGTTCGGTTCGACCGCGCGGGCGTGTGCCGGCAATCGGCCGCAACTCCACGCGGTTGCCGGTCAGGCGCACCATGATTTCTGGCGAAGAGCCTACCAGGGCCTGCTCGCCAATCTTGAGGAAATACATGTAAGGCGAAGGGTTTAAGAGGCGCAAGGCCCGGTACAACTGCAAGGGCGGCACGGCCGAGACGGCGCGGAAACGCTGGCTCAGAACCGCCTGAATGATATCCCCGGCCACAATGTAGTCCTTGGCCTTGCGCACGATGGCCTGATATTCAAGGTTGCTCATGTTGGCTTGAAACGTTACCGGGGGGTAGGCGCGATTTTCCACGGGAGCGGCTGGTTGCCGGAAAAGATTGGCGAGGGAAGCGATTTTCCGGCAGGCTTCTTGATAAGCTTGCGGCGCTTGCGCGGCGGTTGCCGGGCGCGAGCAAACAATAATCTTGATCGTGTGCTGCAGGTTGTCGAACACGATCAGGTTATCCACTTTCAGAAAACGGCTCACCGGCCGGCTGCCCTGGCGCAGGGGTTTGGGCGAGGGCAGGCGTTCGAACTCGCGGACCGCTTCATAGCCAAGGTAGCCCACAACGCCGCCAAAAAAACGCGGCAATCCTTTGATGGGCGCGGGGTGAACCCCCTGGTAGACGCTCCGCAGGCGCTTGAGCAGGTGTGGCTCCGCGGCCGCGCCATGCTCAATTTCAAAAAAAAGCTCGGGCGCAAGGCCGATGAACGAATAACGGCCCCAGGTTTCGCCGCCCTCGATGCTTTCGAGCAGAAACACATTTTCGTCGTTCGCCAGACGCCGCAGCACGGAGACCGGCGTCTCGAGGTCGGCCAGCAATTCCTCGCAGACCGGAATCAGGTCATAGTCTTTGGCCAGCTCCAGGTATTCGGCTTGAGTTGGGTAGGGCATGGTGTTGCTACGCATAGAAACAGTTGGGCACACTGTCAATAGAAAAAACGTGCTCGGAAGCTATCTGAGAAAACGCTCAACTACGAAATGCGCGAAATACGCGAAATTTGAATACATTTCCCCTGCCCATTTTCGCGCCTTTAGCGAGTTTCGTAGTTGCATTTCTTGATGTCTGAGCAGCCACGAAAAAACAAACTCACGCCGATTCCAGTTCGCTTTGGCAGAGTTCATGGAAGTTGCAGCGCCGGCAGGTATCCATGTCGGCGGATAATTCCCAGTCTTCCTTGGGCAGGGGTTGGTTTTGCTGAATATCTCCGCCCACGAGGTATTCGGCCATTGCGCCGGCCGAGGCGCGGATAATTTCCCGCGCGCGCGCCAAGTCGTTGCCGGTCAAGATCGTGCTTTCGGTGGCGCCTGGCGCCAGGTATTCCAGGTGCACCTGAATATGCTCCGGCGCGATAGCATGTTTCGTGTTAGCCCAAAGGCCGTAAATGCTCATCTGGTCGCGGTGGGCCGGCTTCGCGCCGCCGGCCTTCCAGTCGTGGATGTGCATAAAACTCTCCTGCCGGTAAGCGTAATCGGGAATGGCATAGACCTTAATGGTTTCAAAGGGAAATGATTCCGGGTCGCCGCCTTCGGCCCTGGCAATCGGCGCCTCAGCCTCCGGGCGGATCTTGCTCAGGCCCGGCAGGACCTGTGCCATGAAATTTGTCAGGCAGAGCTTGATCTGCGCGATCATGCGCGCGGGCATTTCGGCTTCGGGCGTGTGATGATGCGCCGGGTAATAATGCTCGTGCAGGCAGCAGTGCCGCTTGGGATCAGAGCGCCAGAGCTTCTTTTTTGAGTCTTGCCAGCGTTGATTGAGGAAAGGTTTGGCAGCGGTTTCATAGGCTTGCTCAGTCGTGATGCTTTGGCCAGCCTGGGCCTGCCGCAGCGCCCACATGACGGCGCGTTCCACGGCGTTGCCCTGGAGCGTGAAGCGGTTTTCCATTTTACTCAAGCGATAGGCCGCGCGCGCGACTTCCGGGGCATTGGCCTTCCAGCCGCCCCACATGGCGTATTTGGCCCAGTACCGGCGGCGGGGGCAGGTCTCAAAATCATCCCGCGCCGAAATTGACCAGGAAAACGTGTTGATTAACTCAGCCACAAAAAGGTTGTCCTTTCGGTTTTTCGAGAGCATAGCCGCAGCCAGCCCGGCCGCACAAGCCCAATTCGGCCGCAAATATTTTTCTTCTTCTCGGGAAAGTTTATGGGTATTTTAGGCCTAAAACACCGTCGTAAGGCGGAAGTGTAGGGAAAGATTATCATGCAGCAGGCGATACCGGAAAAACTGGGCATCATTGCCGGAAGCGGAGCGTATCCGCGGCTGCTGGCTACCGGCGCCAAAAAACAAGGCGTGGCTCAGGTTGTGGCCGTGGCGTTCCGCGGCGAAACCGATGCTAAAATTGAAAAA
>JACPGM010000156.1 GCA_016188985.1 Lentisphaerota bacterium
AGGAAAGAACGGATTTGAAGGGAAGAAGGTTGATATTTGAAAACAGCCCAGCCCATAATCCTGCGTGAGAAATGATCCACGACCAGCGCAACCCAGTAACAGAACGGCCAGACCTGAGGTAAAGAGAAAGGCAGCCAGGCTGTCCAGAAACCGGCTTGCGTGGGCACAACCGTCAGGCCAACATGCCAGACGTGATTGGGGTAATAAGCGGAGACCGTACGAACCGATGGGTTAAAGTTATGGTTGATGGTTGATGGGGGTTGCGGTTGCGAAGGCTTTTTGAGGAAACGTCCGGCGGAAGAAGCGCTGAGTTGTAGCCCGAGGCGGGTAAGAATCTGGGCAATGCGTTTTTTACCCATGACAGGACATAGGACTTTCAGTTGTTGAACAACAAGAGCGACAAAATCAGGATATTTATTGACCGGTGTTGGCAGTTTGACCAAGGCCTGTTCGCCATTCTTGCCAAGACGCTTCATCCAGCATGAAATGGTGGCCGGTTCAACGAGGAAGGCCCGCGCAGTTTGTTCAAGGTTCCATCCGCGGGCCGCCTTTAAGGCAAGAATAGCCATGCGCTCGGTGGGCGGATAAAAGGGGCGGTGATGGGGAGGAATTCGCACCGTCCGCCCATCTTTAATGCGTTTTTCCTCCCGGAGCAGCGCTATTTCCTGTCGGGCCTGATTGAGTTTGCCTGACAGTTGGACACACCGGATGGGGCTATCGGCGCACCAACTGCGGGAGAATGTAATTGCGGCATGGGCAAGAGATATTACATTGATCATAGCGATCTTAAGATTCTTGGACCAAGTTTTGGGCAACGGGATATCGGAATATTTCATGGTTTTGAGCCTCGTAATAGACGGGCTTTCGCACGAATTCATAAATAGACCAATTTGACTGAAGCATTACACGAAAAAAAGATTGACAGTGCGCCAACAAAACCTTGCATTTGATCGGCTCATCCGCTATCTATCACGTTCGTCCGTGAATCTTGGAGGGACGGCTTCCACGCCGTCCCATTCCGGTCGGGGTGTAACCCGACCCTCCATTAAATCGGGAGCGTGCGGCAAGTGGGGTGCTGATGGTGAAAGATATTGCTCGAGCGGATGTGCGTAATTTTGTTCTCCTGGGTCACACCGGCAGCGGCAAGACCATGCTGAGCGATGCCTTCCTGGGTAAGCTGGGCCTGGCCGATAAAATGGGCCAGGTCAGCGCGGGTACCAGCCTCAGCGATTTTACCGAGGAAGAAATCAGCCGCAAGATCAGTTTGTACACTCAGGCGTTCACGGGCGTCTTCAAGGCCGGCGGCAAAAAAATCCAGATGACCTTCAGCGATGTTCCGGGCTTCGACGATTTTTATGGGCAGGTGCTCTGCGCTACGCGCGTGGCCGATGCGGCGCTCATTACCATTGATGCCACCGCCGGCATCCAGGTGGGCACTCTCCGCGCCTGGCGCCGCTGCGTGAGCTTAAGCCTGCCCCGCGGCATTGTAATTACCGGTCTCGACAAGGAAAATGCCGATTTCGCCAAAGTTCTGGCCGAAGTGCAGAAAAGCTGGGGAGCAAAATGCGTGCCGGTAATGATTCCGGTCAAGAGCGGCGTCCTTGATGTCTTGAGCACCCCGGCCGCCGCCGAGGAGGCCGCCCAGGCGTTTAAGACTGTTCTTATCGAACGCTCGGCCGAGGCCGATGATACGCTCCTGGAAAAATATCTGGGCGGCGCCGAATTGACTGAGGAGGAAATGACCAAAGGTCTGCGCGCCGCGGTCGCCGCCGGCAACCTGATCCCCGTCTTTGCGGTAATGACCGGCAAGGACGTGGGGGTCAGCGAATTGCTGAGTGGCATTGCCCGGTTGTTCCCCAGTCCACTGGAGCGACCGCTCAAGGATGCCAGTGGTGCGGCGATCAATCCCGCTCCCGAGGCGCCCTTCGTGGGCGTGGTTTGGCGCAACGTGACCGATCCCTATGCCGGCAAGCTGGCCTATCTGCGTGTTTACGGCGGCGTGCTGAAAGAAGATCTGGAAATTTTCAATGCCACCAAGCTCCAGAAGGAGAAAGTCGGCGTGCTCCTCCAGCCGCAAGGCCGCAAGCCTGTGCCGATCAGTGAAGCCCAGGCCGGGGATGTGGTGGCTTTGCCGAAGTTGAAGAACACGGGCCTCAATGATGTCTTGTGCGCCGTCGGGCAGAAATTCGCGTTTGCGCCGGTGGTCTTTCCCCAGCCGGTAGTCTCCGTGGCGGTTTCAGCCCGGAACCAGGCGGACGAAGACAAGGTTGGCGTGGCGCTCGCGCGGGTGGTTGAGGATGATCCGACCCTGGCGGTGGAACGGCATGCCGACACGCGCGAAACCGTCCTTTCCGGTATGGGCGATACGCACCTGGATCTGGTGCATGAGCTGATGAAAAAGCGCAGCAACCTGGACGCGGAATTCAAGGTGCCCAAGGTTTCTTACAAGGAAACCGCCACCGGCTTGGGCGAGGGCCATTACAAGCACAAAAAACAGTCCGGCGGCCGCGGCCAATATGCCGAAGTCTATTGCAAAGTGCAGGCCAAACGGCCGGATGACGAGGAGTGGTTCGTGGACGCGGTCGTCGGCGGGGTTATTCCCAGGAATTTCATCCCGGCTTGCGAAAAGGGATTTGTCGAGGCGCGCGCCCGCGGCGTCCTGGCCGGCTACCCGGTGGTTGATGTCAAGGTTACGGTCTATGACGGCTCCTACCACGACGTGGATTCATCGGAAATCGCCTTCAAAATTGCCGCGGCGCGCGCGTTCAAGGAAGGTTTGACCAAGGCCAAGCCGGTCTTGCTGGAGCCGATCATGACCGTGCGCGTCATGGCGCCGGAACAGTTCATGGGCGATATCACCGGCGACTTGAATCACCGGCGCGGCCGGATCATGGGGGTGGACGTTGAAGATGGCGCCCAGGTCATCACCGCCGAAGTGCCCCAGGCCGAAGTGTTCCGCTACTATTCCGAATTGCGCCGGATCACCGGCGGCCGCGGCTCTTTTGAAATCAAGTTTGCCCGCTACGACGTTGTGCCCAGCGCCATTGCCCAGAAGGTTATTGCCGGTGCCGAGAAGACCAAGGAAGAGGAAGAATAGGCGGGATGATGGAGCAGAGAAGCAAACATCCAACGCCCAATGTCCAACGTCCAATGCTGAATGGAAGACGACGGCCTGCCCTGCGAAGCCTTGGCGAAGCAGGGATGACGGAGCCGAAAAGCAAACATCGAACTACGCGGGACGCGGGGCAAGCGCCCAATTTTCCGCCATAGGCGGATTCGCATAAGGCGGAATCGTAACCCCTCAGTTATGTGGGTAGATTATGACCTTCTATGCTGTCATTCCCGCGAAAGCGGGAATCCAGCATTAACATTGAAGATTTCTGGATTGCCGACCCAGGCTGCGCCGGGGCGCTTCGCCGAGGCGAGTCAGGTCGGGAATGACAATCAATTCTCATAACTGGATTACCGCGGAAATCTTTGTTGGTGACGGAAAAAAGCAAATTGGAAACCCAAACCTTGAAAACTGATTGGCCGGAGGCTCTCGCGCATTGCGAGTTGTGTCCGCGCCGCTGCGGGGTTAATCGCGCGGCGGGGGAAACGGGTTATTGTCGTTCCGGGCCAACCGCGCAGATTTTCCGCTATGGCGCGCATCAGGGTGAGGAGCCGCCTCTTACGGGCGCGCGCGGATCCGGCGCCGTTTTTTTCAGCCGGTGTACCTTGCGCTGCCGGTATTGTCAGAATTATCCCTGGAGCCAGCAGGGCGAGGGCGAAATATATTCGGTTGCGGAACTGGCTGGAATTTTCCGTGAGCTATACGCGGCCGGCTGTCATAACTGGAACCTGGTGAGTCCCACGCCGTGGCTGCCGATGATCAGCGCGGCCCTGGCGCAGGTGCGCGCCGCCGGCCTTGACCTGCCGGTGGTCTATAACACCAGCGGCTTCGAAAGGCTTGAGACGCTGCGCGCTCTTGAGAACTTGGTGGATGTGTATTTGACCGACCTGCGCTATACCGGTGAAGATGCAGCTCACCGCGGGTCGGACGCCGCCGAGTATGTAAAAACAGCCCGCGCGGCCTTGCGGGAAATGTGGCGTCAGGTTGGGCCGCTCCGGGTGAATGCCGAGGGCTTGGCCGTGCGCGGCGTGATTACCAGAGTGCTGATCCTGCCGGGGCTCGCCGCTGAAGCCTGTGCCTCGCTGGAATGGCTGGCGCGGGAAATCGGCCCGGCGGCGACCGTGAGTGTCATGGCGCAATACACGCCGGCCCATCGCGCGCGCGACTCGTCCCCGTGGAACCGCGCCATTACGCGCGCGGAATATGACGCCGTTGCCCGGACGGTTGAGCGGTTGGGATTTACTGAGGGCTGGATTCAGGATTTTGGCGCAGGGCGCAGCAGCGGACTGGCCGGGTTCAAGATGGCGCCCGTGAAGAAACAGGCCCGCCTGCAACGCTGTAGCACTGCGGGCAGGCCTGCGGCTTGAACGATAGAAACAGCAGTAATTACCAACCACGGATTACCCCGCCCGGAGCGGGGCGAGCACGGAGGCTTGCCACGCCAAAGGCGTGGGCACGGATACGGTCAAACCGTTGACGGTCAACAGCAAAAGATGATAAGGGAGCAACCATGAGTGGTCATAGTAAATGGAAGACGATTCAGCATAAGAAGGGCGCGGCTGACGCCGCCCGCGGGCGTGTTTTCAGTAAGTTGAGCAAGGAACTCTCCATTGTCGCCCGCGCCGGCGGCGGCGATCCGGACATGAACCCGGCCTTGCGCACGCTGATAGTCAAGGCCAAGAGCAGCAATATGCCCGCCGATAATGTGGAGCGCGCCATCAAGAAAGGCACCGGCGAATTGGCCGGCGGCCAACTGGAAGAAGTCACCTACGAGGGCTATGCCGGCGGCGGCGTGGCGCTGGTGATCAAGGTTCTGACCGACAACAAGAACAGGGCGGCCGCGGAGATCAGGCATATTTTCACGAAATTCGGCAGCAACCTGGCGGGCCAGGGCGCCGTGGCGCGGAGCTTCAAGCGCAAGGGCCAGATCCTGGTGGAAGCCGCCACGGTGGATGAAGACAAGCTCATGGGTATTGCGCTCGATGCCGGCGCCGATGATATGCAACGCGACGGCGATATGTTCGAGATCATTACCGATCCCGCCGATTACGAGACCGTGGCCTCCGCGCTGGAGAAGGCCGGGGTCAAATCCGCCAGCTCGGAAATCACGCTGATTCCGGATGCCTACGTGGGAGTCGCGGATAAAACCACGGCCGCCAATATCATCAAGTTTGTTGATGCGCTCGAGGAAAACGAGGATGTCCAGAACGTCTATTCCAACCTGGACGTGGACGAGGCTGTCCTGAAGGACCTGGAGAAGTAATTTTGCGACATTTTCCGCCACATCAGGTTTGTCGCGAGCCGGCCGCAAAAAACGAAACTGGGGTATCTCCTTGACTGGCGTTGCCACAACATGTAGCGCCTACTGCTTTCTGTCATCCCGAGCTTGTCGAGGGATCTAATGCACCTTAACAAACGTTGAGATTCCTCGACTCCGCTGCGCTCCGCTCGGAATGACAGAGGCCGGGCGCCACAACATATAGGGGGCACGCCACCGAAGTGGACACCCCGAAAATCGAAAATTGGAAATGGGAAAATCGAAAACTGACTCTATCCGCATTCTTGGCGTGGATAGCGCTCTGCGCTCTACGGGCTTAGGCGTGATCGGCGTGCGCGGCACGCGCCTGGAAGTTTTACAACATGGTCTGGTAAAGAATCCGGCGGCCTGGCCCCGCTCGCGGTGCCTCAGCCGGCTGCAAACCGCTATTACCGAAATCCTGGAGCAGAGCAAGCCCGAGAGCGTGGCCATCGAGGGCGTTTTTTTTTGCAAGAATGTCCGCACCGCCGTTTCTTTGGGCGAGGTGCGCGGCGTGGTGATTGCGGCCTGCGCCGCGGCGGGTAAGCCGGTTTATGAATATCCGCCGCGCCGGGTCAAGCAGGCCGTCGTGGGCTTTGGCGCCGCCAGCAAGGAGCAGGTTATGCGCATGGTTGTGCGGCTCCTTGACTTGCGCGCGCCGCCGCCCGAGGATGTGGCCGACGCTCTGGCCATTGCTATTTGCCATGCGCATTCCCGGAAACTCGGAGCGTTCATGGATGCGAAGGAAATCTGAACCATGATCACCTTCCTCGAAGGAATGCTGGTGGAGAAGACCCCTACGCGGGTAGTGCTGAATGTTGGCGGCGTGGGTTACGAGGTGTTTATTCCCTTGAGCACGTTCGACCATCTGGGCACCGCTAAGCAAACTTGCCGCCTGCTGACCTATGACTTTGTGCGCGAAGACCAACATAGTCTCTTTGGATTTGCCAGCGAGGCCGAGCGCCGGCTGTTTGTCATGTTGCTGAGCGTCGGCGGCATCGGGCCGAAAATAGCCATGAGCGCTTTGAGCGGCCTTTCGGCGCGCGAGTTGACCGGCGCAATAGCCGATGGCGACGTCAAAAGACTTAGCGGCATAACCGGTATTGGCCGGAAACTTGCCGAGCGCATCGTGGTGGAATTGCGCGATAAGCTCGCGGCCGCCGAGGGGCTGGAAGCGCGCGCCGCCGCGGATTTGCACCACGATCATCGCGCGCGCGACGCCGCGCTGGCCCTGACTTCGCTGGGTTATAAGCCGACTGAAGCCCATCAGATGGTTGCCGCCGTGCTGACGCCGGGCGCCTCCGGCCTGACTGTTGAAGAAATCGTGCGCAAGGCCTTGGCCCGCTGAGCCAGGCGTCGGCGCAAAACGAATCAACGTAACCCCCAAGTTATAAAATGGTAATGGTAGGGCGGTTTCGCCGAAACCGCCGCGGCGCGCTCGGCGAGCGCGCCCTACCACCCAATAACTGACGCATTACGAATCAGCGCTCTCGACCATTGACGGCGTTGGCCAAATTCTATAATGTGCGCCTTTTTCCAAACAAGTTTGGCAAAAGGAGAGTTCAGCCATGGCCATTAAAGTCGGGATCAACGGATTCGGCCGGATCGGCCGCATGGTGTTTCAAGTCATCTGTGACCGGGGCCTGTTGGGTAAGACCATTGAAGTAGTGGCGGTGGTGGATGTGTCCACGGATGCCGACTACTTTGCCTACCAGTTGAAATACGATTCGGTGCACGGCCAATTCAAGCACGCCGTTAGCACCGCTAAGAGCGAAGCTTCGCTTGAGGATAACGATACCTTGGTGGTTGAGGGCAACAAGATCCGCTGCTTGATGGCCACGAAAAATCCGGCTGAATTGCCCTGGAAATCGTTGGGCGTCGAGTACGTGATCGAGTCAACCGGCCTTTTCACCGATGCCGAAAAGGCCAAAGGGCATCTGGCGGCCGGCGCGGCTAAGGTAATCCTCTCGGCGCCGGGCAAGGGCGAGGTAAAGACCATTGTCATGGGTGTGAACCAGAACGAATACGATCCGCAGCGCCACACCATCGTCTCCAACGCCTCCTGCACGACCAATTGCCTGGCGCCGCTGGTGTATGTTCTGCTGAAAGAAGGTTTCGGCATCGAGACCGGGCTGATGACAACCATTCATTCCTACACCGCGACGCAAAAGACGGTGGATGGCCCGTCCAAGAAGGATTGGCGCGGCGGCCGCGCCGCGGCCATCAACATTATCCCCAGTTCCACCGGAGCGGCCCGAGCCGTCGGCGAGGTCCTGCCGGCCGTGAAAGGCAAACTTACCGGCATGGCCTTTCGCGTGCCCACCGTGGATGTCTCCGTGGTGGACTTGACCTTCCGCACCAGCCGCGATACCTCGATTGAGGAAATTGATGCGGCCTTGAAGAAGGCCTCGCAAACTTATCTGCGTGACCTCTTGGGCGTGGCCGATGAGGAGCTGGTCTCCACGGATTTCATCCATGATCCGCGCGCCTCGATCTACGATTCCCTGGCCACCTTGCAGAACAATCTCAAGGGCGAGAAGCGCTTCTTCAAGCTGGTTTCCTGGTATGACAATGAGTGGGGTTTCTCCCATCGCGTAGTGGAGTTGCTCATGCATATGGCGGCTAAAGACGGTAGATTGAAGTGAACAAGCTCACGATTCGCGATGTTAATTTCAAGGGCCGCCGCGTCCTCCAGCGCGTGGACTTTAATGTGCCGCTGGAATGCGGCCAGGTGGCGGATGATACCCGCATCACGGCAGCCCTGCCGACGATCCGCTATATTCTTGAGCAGGGCGCTTCCGTGGTGTTGCTGAGCCACCTGGGCCGGCCCAAGGACGGCAAGTTTGAAGCCGCGTTCAGTTTGCGCCCGGTTGCCGAACGCCTGCAGGCCTTGCTGGGATCGCCGGTCAAGTTTGCTCCGGACTGTGTTGCTCCTGAGACCCTGGCGCTCTCCGGCGCCTTGGCGCCGGGCGAGGTGCTGCTCGCCGAAAACACCCGTTTTTATAAAGAGGAAGAAGGCAAAATCAAATTGGCCGAGGGCGCCAGCGCGGAGCAGAAGAAAGACGCCCAAGTCCAGATGCGCGCGCGGCAGCAAGAGTTTGCCCGGAAATTAGCCCAGCTTGGCGACGGCGAAATTTTTGTGAACGACGCTTTTGGCTCCGCCCACCGCGCCCATGGCTCAACGGCTATTGTTTGCCGGTTTTACAAAAAAAATGTAGCCGGCTTACTGATGGAGAAAGAGATTGATTACCTGAGCCGCGCTTTAACCAATCCGGGGCGGCCGTTCGTCGCCATCCTTGGCGGCGCCAAGGTCAGCGATAAGGTCAAGGTCGTCACCAACCTGCTGGATAAAGTGAATAGCCTGATCATTGGCGGCGCCATGGCCTATACCTTCTACCGCGCCAAGGGGTTGCCGACCGGCAAGTCGCTGGTCGAAGAGGATAAAATTGAGGTCGCCCGCGATATTCTGGCCAAGGCCCGGAGCAAAGGCGTGAAAATCCTCCTGCCGGTGGATCATGTCATTGCGGAGGCTTTGGACGCTCAGGCCCGGAGAAAAGTTGTTGGCGAAAATGGCATCGCGGACGGCTGGATGGCTTTGGATATCGGGCCGCAATCGGCCGAGCTGTTTGCCGCTGAAATCAGCAAGGCCAAAACGGTGGTCTGGAACGGCCCGCTGGGTTGTTTCGAGCTCGCGCCCTTTGCCGAGGGCACTTTTGCGGTAGCCCGGGCCGTTGCCGCGACGCAATGCCTGAGCATCATCGGCGGCGGCGATAGTGTCAGCGCCATCAAACAGAGCGGCTTGGCCGATAAGATAACGCACATCAGCACCGGCGGCGGGGCCAGCTTGGAATTTCTGGAAGGCAGGGAACTGCCGGGCGTGGCGGCCTTGACTGATAAGGCCTGATGGGGTCGTGACCCCTGAACCGTGAACTGAGAACCGTGAACTTGACAACCCAAATAACATGAATGCCAATCGCAAACCGCTGGTGGCCGCCAATTGGAAGATGAACAATAGCGTGGCCGAAGCCCTGGCCCTGGTTGAAGAAATCAAGCGCCAGGCGGCTGAGATCAAGGGTATCGAAATCGTGCTCTGTCCGCCCTTTACGGCGCTCCCGGCGGTGAGCAATGCGATTTCCGGGACCAATCTCGACCTGGGCGCGCAGAATATGCATTGGGAAAAGGCGGGCGCCTTTACCGGCGAGATTTCGGCCGCCATGCTGCGGGAGTTGTATTGCCATTATGTCATTCTCGGTCACAGCGAGCGCCGGACGCTCTTCGGCGAAACGGATGCTTCCGTCAATGGCAAGGTCAAGACCGCACTGGCCAGCAGCTTACGCCCGATTGTCTGCGTCGGCGAAACTCACGCCCAGCGCCAGGCCGGTAAGACCGAGTCGGTCGTAAGCGTTCAAGTCCGGGAAGGTCTTAATGACATTGGCGCGGACCAGTTGGCTGCCGTGGTTATTGCCTACGAACCGGTCTGGGCGATCGGCACCGGTAAGACCGCTACGCCCCGCCAGGCGCAGGAAGTTCAGGCCTTTATCCGCAAACTCCTGGAAGAAATGGCCGGGGCGCGCTTGGCCCAGTCGGTCCGTATTATCTATGGCGGCAGTGTCACGCCGGATAATGCCCGCGAGCTTTTCCGCGAGCCCGATATTGATGGCGCTCTGGTTGGCGGCGCTTCGCTGAATGCCGAGTCCTTCCTGGCGATCGTCAAGTCCACCGGGTAAGATTCCACGCCCGCCGTGCCGCTGTCTTCCGCGGCCTATTCTTGGATATACTCGTTCAGCGTTTCCGGCTCGCCGCGCCGGGGCATGAGCACGCTACCATTAAAGCTTAAGCGAAAGGCGTCGGCCGCGGCGGCATAAATTACGCGGCCTTCCGGCGTAAGCCGGACGAGCGCCAGGGTGGCTTCAGCGTCAATCCCGCCGATAGTTATGCGCCGGTCAATGGGCGCAACCACGACCGTGTCCGTTACCGCGCCGTGATGAATGCGCACTCCGAACTCACAATGGCCGCTTAGTCGTTCAATCGTTACCGGGGCAGTCCCAGACCGGCGCGGGATGAGCGCGGCGAGCAAGACGCCGTTGTAGCCGTGCAGGCGGGCTACCAAGCGTTGATAGGGGCCGTTGTTGCGCCAATCAGTTTTCGGGTAAGGACTTTCCACTTCGTCGGTTAAAAGTTCAAGACGATGGGGCTTCGGATAGTCCGCCGCGCGAAAGTGGGCCCAGGCAAGTTCGAGCCGATTTTTTTTGCCGTGCACAGTGGCAAAGAGCTTATCAGGGACGAGCGTTACCCGGCAGTCCGGCTCGACCTGCATGAGCCAGTCATAGTGCCCCCAATCATCATTATAGTTGCAGTTGTCCAGCAGCAAGACGTAAGGCTCGGCGCCGGGGGCGCGAACTACGAGGGCATGCCGGAAATACCAGTGCGCGCACCATTGCCAAGCTAAGTCCACGGCCGCGTAATCGGCAAAGCGGCCCGCGGCGAAGGCGCGGTTATGCCCGCCGCGCCACATCTGGCCTACATTGCCCGGCGTGTCCGGTGGCTCTTGTCCCTCGATCTGCAGGACGGAATGATACTTTGAATTGGTATGGCCATAGCCGCGCCCGGCGCAGAAAGCCTCGCCGAGGGCGAAAAGAGCAAAGTGGCCGCCGTCCACGTGTTGATGGATAAACGTGCCGGGATCCCGTCCCGCGCCGAAGAACGCGAAATAGAGCGCCTCTGGTTCCCAACTGCTGCGGAAGATGTGCAGGCCATAACGGCCACCACCCAGGGCCAAGGGCCATTCCTCCGGGCTTAGGCGCGCGGAAGGCGGCGCATGCGGATTGAACCAGAGCCAGAAACCAAGGGGGCCCAGCGCGGCGTGCATGCTTACCACAGGCGCGTTGCCTTCCGCAATCTGTTCCCAGGCGTGCTGGAAGGCCGTCTGGCCGGTGCGGCTCGCGTGCAGCAGTTGGGTCATCATGGCGGCGCCGAACATCTCGCTCCGGCGCGGCGTGTCGCCATGATCGAGAGTTTCGGCTCGGCCGGGTAGCGCGTAATACAGCCGGGCCTGCATCAGGCGGTGCAGGAGCGGTTCTTCCGACCACAGATCGCAGACGCCGGCGCGGCGCAGAATTTCTGCCGCGGTCATCCAGGCGAAAGTCTCGATACAGCCGTAGAAGGGCCCTTCGCCGATGATGCCGGTTTCATCCACGCCCAGGTGGATGCCGCGGCGAACTACGTCGGCGACCATCTCCAGGGCCCCACGGTGCCGGGCGTCAGCGGCGTTATAGACTGCCGCCAGAGACGCCACGCAGGGAAAGAACTCCCACCAGTTAAGGTTCACGCCCAGGCCGCCGCGGCGCATTTTCCCTGGTTCGAGCAGGTACTGCAGGAACGGCTCGACAACTTCCCGCTCGAGGTAGCGCCGGCCGGCCTGCTGCTCCGCGGGCGCAAGCTCATTATAGAGGCTGTCATACATCAAGGGGATCAGGCCGCACTGGAGGGTTACCAGTTTATGCTGGTTGCCCAGAACACCGAGCAGGGAGTGCTCGCCGCCCCCGCCGAAGATTGTGGCTTCGATGGGTTCAGAGCGCGTGGTGATATTTCGCAGGATTTCCACGAGCTTTCTGTTCCAGCGCGGGTCGTCGGTAACCAGGCCGGCCAGGAGTAAATCCGGCAGTTTGCGCCAGAGGTGGCCGCAATTTGCCCCAGTGCCGATGAGCGCGGTGCGATCCACATCGGTGTTAATCCAGGCGGCGTTGCCCGGCGCGCAGTAGTCCTCGCAGCGTTGAAGCGTTTCCTTCAGGACCGCTTGCATACGCGGATGCGTGGCTTTGCCGCGGAGGATCGCAATGTCCTCCGGGCCGAAGAAAATCCGGGGATGCAGATTCTCGGCAAATAAACGTTGGCTGGCCGGTTGCTCCATATCCACTGAATCCTTTCTGAGACAGACTTGAGCGCTAAAATCTCCCGTGCGGGCCGTCTTGTCAAGCGCCATTTGCGCCTGAACGTAACCCGTCAGTTATTGGGGGGGTGATTGTGAATTTTCATGCTGTCATTCCCGCGGAAGCGGGAATCCAGCATTGATTTTTCGTAATAGTTTAGCGGCTTGAAGCGGGAGCGGGCAAGAGGACGGCGGCAGCGGCAGCGGGCTGGGTAAGGAGCAAATGCAGAAAGGTTAAGGGATTGAGGTTCAGCTGGCGTGCGGTTTGAATCAGGCTCATTAACACTTCA